>CAZBAF010000003.1:69901-71069 GCA_964490245.1 uncultured Candidatus Saccharibacteria bacterium | reverse complement strand
CCCTTCACCGTATCCTGATACGGCTTGGTCCGTTCCTCGTCACCGTCTTGCGCTCCATCCGCACGCTGGTCCCCTGCCAGCTTTGCAAAGTTCACGCGAATCCGCTTGGGCTGGCCGTGGCACTGGCTGATCTTCAGCCCGGGCGGTAACAGCGCTTCCATGCTGTGCCGGCCCAGAGTGACGATCAATTTTGGCTGAATGATATCAAGCTGTTGCTGAAGAAACGGTAAGAATGCTTCTTTCTCGGCCGGAAGAGGATCCCGATTGTTTGGCGGCCGGTATTTGACAATGTTAGTGATGTAAATATCTTGGCGCTCTAATTGTATCATTGCCAGCATCTCGTTCAAGAACTTTCCGGCCGCACCGACAAACGGTATGCCCTGCTCGTCCTCTCGCTTGCCCGGTGCCTCACCAATAAACACAATCTCCGCATCGGGATTGCCGTCGCCCAAGACAAGTTGTGTGGCCGACGCGGCCAGCTCGGGGCAGACATTTTGGGTGAGTATTTCTGCCTTGAGCTTGTCTAGCTGATCTTGCTTGGATTTGGTCATTTTATTTATCATTTTCCATTTGCCGATTTACCAAATTGTTTGCCATGTGCCATTTTTCAGATGCAGTCATGCCGCTACCTTTTTAAGTTGCTCTTCAAAGCTCTTAAGCTGCGCTTCGAACGAAACCGTGCCGTCAATCTTCGCTGGTCAACCGTGGCTTCACGATCTTGCGTACGTTTAGCGGCAATGTCTTTTGGCGCCTCTACCCACACAACAACCGCTTCTGCCCCGTGTTTTTCGGCAAGCTTTTCCTTATCGCGCCGGATTCGCCGGGCATTATTGTTAGCATCATAGATGACCGTTTTGCCAGCTGCCAGGATTTGGCCAACACCGTAATCGATAGCTTTAAAGATTTTACTGCGCACATCTGCAGCATCTTCGTTTTTTAAAGCTTCTACCGAACCGTACATAGCTACTCGCATTGAGTCACCATTGAGCCTGATATAGCCTTTTCTCTCTGCCAGTTGCTTGGCAAAAAAACTTTTGCCCGATCCCGGGTAGCCAAAAAGCACAAAGAGTAGCGGCTTGGTCATTTTATACTTCCTTTATAGGTATCCGAGCCGGGGCCGATCGTCACCAGGCTCTACGGTCACACGAACTGCCTCAAGGGCCGTGCC
>CAZBAF010000003.1:31025-69891 GCA_964490245.1 uncultured Candidatus Saccharibacteria bacterium | reverse complement strand
CTTGAAAGGACGATCCAAGGGCAGCGGCGGGATAATCCGGTCAGGGGTAATACCTGCACGGTCCTCATCCAAACGCTTTTCGACCGGCCTGTGCGGCGGCCTGAGGGGTATGGGTTGATGGGTTTGCGGCATGGTGAACGCCTCCTTTACTTGTCCTGTTTGTCTGACTGGTCGCGGGCGGCGGCCTTCATGCTAAGGTTCAGACGGCCGCGGTCATCGATGGCAACCAGTTTAACGGTCACTTTGTCGCCTTCTTTTACCACGTCGCCGACCTTTTCGACCCGCTTCTCTGACAGCTCAGAGATATGCACCAGGCCATCCTTGCCCGGCAGAATCTGCACAAAGGCACCAAACTCAAGCACGCTTACCACCGGCACATCCTTATAGATGGCGCCGATTTCGGGCTCGGCCACAATAGTCTGGATCCACTGCTTGGCGGCCTCAATCTTGGCCTTGTCCGGGCTGGCAATCATCACCGTGCCGTCGTCTTTGATATCAATTTCGGTATCGGTTTCGGCCGTGATCTTCTGAATGGTCTCGCCGCCCTTGCCAATCACCTCACGGATCTTATCAGGATTGATCTGAATTGACTCAACACGCGGCGCGTACGGGCTCAACTCGCCCTTTGGCTGGGCAATGGTGGTCAGCATGTGCTCCAAAATAGCCGCACGGCCTGTCTTGCCCTGTTCCAGCGCTTTGGCCAGCACCTTCACCGGCAGCCCGTGCACCTTCATATCCATCTGCAGGGCCGTAATACCTTTGGCGGTACCCGTTACCTTAAAGTCCATATCGCCGGCAAAGTCCTCGGCATCAGCAATATCGCTTAAAATGTACGGCTTGTCGCCATCCATCATCAGTCCCATAGCGATACCGCTGACCGGCGCCTTAAGCGGCACACCGGCGTCCATAAGCGCCAGACAGCTGGCACAGGTGGCAGCCATGCTGGTCGAGCCGTTCTGAGACATAATCTCGGTGACCGAACGGATGGTGTACGGAAACTCAGCCTCATCAGGCAGCACCGCGGTCAATGCGCGCTCGGCCAGATAGCCGTGACCGATCTCGCGCCGGCCCGGTGATCCCAGCCGCCGCACCTCGCCAACCGTATAACCCGGCGCATTGTAGTGGTGCATGTAACGGCGCTCGCCGTCTTTCTCCATCGTATCGACAAGCTGCACATAGCTCAGCGGAGCCAGCGTCACAATATTCAGCGCCTGGGTCATGCCACGCGTAAACAGGCTGCTGCCGTGCACACGCGGCAAAATGCCGACCTCGGATGACAACGGGCGAATCTCGTCCAGCTTGCGGCCGTCAGGACGAATTGATTCTTTTACGATACCGCCCCTGACATCGTTGTGCACAGCCATTGTCAGCGCCTCATCATATTCACCCTTAAGCGCCTCGTATGCTTCCTCGCCGATTTCTTCGGCAAAGTGGGCATGCATAGCCTCGCGCAGCTCTGACACCAACTGGTTGCGCTCCGGATACGGCGCCCGCAGATTGGCACCCATCTTACCGGCGGCCCAGGTGTTAACACGCTTCTGAATATCCTCATCCGGCTTCATCAGCGTGTAGTCCATAGGCGTAACACCAACCTTTTTAACCAGCTCCTGCTGTAGCTTGATAGCCGGCTGGAAAGCAGTAAAGGCATATTCCATAGCCTTGATGACTTCTGCTTCGCTCGCTTCTGATGCGCCGGCCTCTACCATCATAATGCCGTGCTCGGTACCGGCAACCACCAGGTCCAGTTTGCCGTTTTCGAGCTCTTCCGGGGTCATAAATGCTTCAAACGAGCCGTCGTCTTTCATGCCCACGCGCAGACCTGCCACCGGACCCTCAAACGGTGCCCCGGTCAGCATAAAGGCCGCACTCATGGCGATCATGGCAATCATGTCGGGCCGGAAAGCCGGATCCATGCTCAAAACCGTCGCAACACCTTGCGCCTCATTACGATAGCCCTTTGGCCAAAGCGGCCGGATGGGGCGGTCAATCAGGCGGCCGATCAATACCGCGTCATCTGACGGCCGGCCTTCGCGCTTGATAAAACGGCTACCGCTGATCTTGCCGGCGGCGTACATTTTTTCTTCATAATCGATGCTGAGCGGGAAATAATCCATACCCTTAACCGCACTGTTGCTGACCATAGCCGTGCCCAGCACAACGGTGTCGCCATAAGTTGCCAGCACACTGGCGCTGGTCCTGAATCCGACACGGTTCACCTCCAGCGTGAGCTTCTTGCCGCACAGATCGGTTTCGACACTGATGATGTCTTTGTTAAACGGGTTGATAGTACTCATAGATTAGTACTCCTTGTGGTCCGGGCTTTGGTCGCAGGGTTCAGATATACGCCTGGAAATGCGTAAGCGGGCAATATAGCTGTGCTCTGTTACCAAGTCCCGGTTAGTTACTTTATGCATTTCATCGTAAGCGTGAACCTTCACGCTTACTAGAACGGCATAACTACTTACGGATGCCGAGTTTTTCGATGGTCTTCAGATAGGCCTGAGCGTCTTTGTCAGCCAGGTACTTGAGCAGCTTCTTGCGGCGTCCAACCATCTGCAGCAAACCGCGGCGGGCGGCAAAATCTTTTTTATTGACCTTCAGATGATCGGTCAGCTCGTTAATACGTGCAGTCAGGATACCCACCTGTACCTCTGGGCTGCCGGTGTCATTCTTGGCGGTCTGCAAATCTGCGATGACCTTTTGTTTCTTCTCTACTGTAATCATAAGTTATGGGTATTCTATCACCCCTGTAAGATATTTTCAAGCTTGAAATCTTCAACCGTACACGCGCCCTTGAGCTTAAACTCACCCACCTCTGTGCGGCGCAGGTTGCTCATATACGCGCCGGTGCCCAGTTCTTTGCCCACATCTTCTACTAGACTTCGTATATAGGTGCCACTGCTTACCCGGACAGTAAAGCTTATTTTTGGGTAAGCATAGGTAATAGAGGATAGGTCATAGATAATGACTTTTCGCGGTTCCAGAATGACCTCTTTGCCCTTGCGCGCCAGATCATAGGCGCGCTGGCCGTTGACCTTGATAGCGCTATAAATTGGCGGCACCTGGCTTATCTCGCCCTTAAAAGCCTCCAGCGCGGCCAGAACAGCCTGCTCTGAGGGTATATCATCAGATACGTGGGTTTTCTCGCCTTCCCCATCACCGGTGGTGCTGGTCTGCCCCAGCTGCATTTCTACCTCGTATGTCTTATCCAGTTTGCTGAACTCCTGTGCGCGCTTGCAGTAGCTGCCCACCACAACTACCATCAGACCGGTCGCGAGCGGATCCAACGTCCCGGTGTGACCCACCTTTGGCTTTTTTATGCCCGTCTCGCGCT
Source organism: uncultured Candidatus Saccharibacteria bacterium (assembly GCA_964490245.1). Classification (GTDB taxonomy): domain Bacteria; phylum Patescibacteriota; class Saccharimonadia; order Saccharimonadales; family JACDBH01; genus CAZBAF01. The sequence goes on along the minus strand of CAZBAF010000003.1, from coordinate 66,557 downwards.
TAATTTGTCCGCGCACCTTCGCCACCACATCAAACGATGTCCAACCTTTCGGCTTATCTATAAGTAAGATTCCGTCCATCACCCCCTAGAGTACAGAGGTTGAGGTCTGTCGTCCAGAACGTTGAAAAATTCCATCCACCACAGACTGCAGTAATCACTGCAACGCAACTTGGCGGGCTTGGGCTTCACCCAAGTCTAATCAGGTTGCGCTGCAGTGATTACTGCGGCAGGTTGAATGGAGGGGGGACTGGCGGCGGGGCCATTGCTCCACCCTGATCACCCTCTGGAACAACCTCACCCAAAGTGTGCAGCGGCATACCGCCCGGTACCTGGGCAACAAGGTTATCACCAACCGGTATGGGCTCCTGGGCGGGTAGCGGCTGGCTGGCCGCCGGCTCGGGGTTCTGTACGGGCGGCAGCGTCTGCTGTGGTGCTGGCTCCGGTGCGGGCGCAGGCTCGGCGGGTGCCGTCAGCGGCAAAGAGTTCAGATCTGAGCGTGCCTGGTTGGCAGGATCAAATCCGGTCTGCGAAAAAGCACTATCCACGGCCGCGCGGGCACTTTCCTGCGGGTCGGCGCCGTCGTCAGCCTGCACATGCGGGCTGCGCACGGCTTCTTCAATCTCAGCCAGGGTGGTGTCATCCGGCAGTTCGGCGGGGGCGCTGTCTGGCGGTATCTCTGGCATCGGCGGCAAACCCGGAATTGTTGAGCTGTTTTGCGCACCCGGTGCCTGCAACGGATTGAATATCTCACCGCTGTCGTCCGCGCCGGCTTTAGGCGCAGGCGGCAGGAAGCTCGGAGCCGAGGTCTGTTCGGTCTGACTGCCAAGCGGCTGAATAACCTTATGACCGGCAATGGTCGGCTTGGGCCGCATCAGATTGCCTTCGTTATCGATCTGGATCTCAGGCCCGCTGCCGGAGGGTGCAGGTTCGGCGACAGGTTCTGGGGCAGTTTTTGTCTGATCTGGAGCCTCATCCTTATCGGCTGTAGCGGCAGCATCGTGCTGCACAGACAGCGTACCTTCCTCTGCCTCAGCAACATGCGATGCCGGTGCGTCAGGTGCAGGAGCCGTTTCTGATTCGGCATGGATGGCGACTTCCCCTGTTTTTTCCAGCTCGTTAGCAATCAGCTGCTGGTTGGCGCCGGCAGCCATCAACTGCGCGGCCATAGTCATAACTTTGGGGCTTGTCTTGGGGTTGCTGAAGCGTTCGGTCTCGGCCACGATACCGGTCAAAAAGGCTGTAGCCATCTGGGTATCGATCAGACCGCCCTGGAACGATTCGCTGATACTGACCAGCATTTCGCTTAAAGAACTTGCGGCCGGCTCCTGCCAGTTGATCACACCCAGCGAAGATTCGCGCTGCCCGCAGGTGACTGTAATAATCGTAGCATCATGCAGAATACGCCCGTGCGCCGTAATAGCCTGATCCAGCTCCTCGCGCTGCGTCACACCCAGCGCCACCACCACATCAACGTTAAAGTCCCCCTGGGTGAACTCCAGATCTTTCTCTGTTATAGAGGTGCGGTACGGCGTAATGAATATCTTGACGACGTTTTCTTCGACCTTGTAGCGCAGCTTGTCAGCCTTGCTCTTATCCAGCGAAACGATAAAATCGCGCAAAGAGTCGGTATTTGTCTCGATGGTTTCCTCGGGCTTCAAAAACTCCAGTGTCGAGGGCACCTCGCCGCTAAAGACGGCCGTGGCATGCTTGCCCAGCTTGTTCAGCATCAGGGTCAGGCCAATAGCCGAGGCCAGCTCATCCACATTGGGGTTGGTGCGAACCGTAACCAGCACATTAACCGCCTGGCGCAGGCGTTCTGTCACCTGCTGCTTGGGCGATGAAGACTGTTGGTCGGGGTTTGGAGCTGGATCCATTTCTGTATGCTAGTTTTTCTATTTTTGTTTGAATGTATAACTCCTGTGCATATTACCATAAGAGCAAAGAAAAGTCTACAACTTTTCAAGCATAGGCAAGGTGAGCAAAGCCCCTCACAACACAGCACGTTCCTGCCCTTCTTTACAACAGCGGTCATTTTCTGTATAGTTTTGCGTTGAAAGACCGTAAACATAAGCAAAAAAGAGGAATCACTCATGCCTATTATCAAATCAGCCAAGAAGCGTGTTAAGCAGACCCGCAAGGCCACAGCCCGCAATGCGCGCACCAAGAAGTCGCTGCGCAGCTCGCTAAAGACCTTCTTCAAGAAGCCTGCAGCCAAGACCCAGAGCAAGGCTCAGAGCGACCTGGACAAAGCGGCTAAGAAAGGCCTGGTCCACAAGAACAAAGTCGCCCGCAAAAAGCGCCAGCTGGCTGCTGCCGCCAAAAAAGCCGGCGTCAAGGTAGAAAAAAAGGCCGCCAAGCCCGCAGCCAAGAAAGCTCCCGCTAAAAAGCCAGCCGCAAAGAAACCGGCAGCTAAAAAAGCTCCGGCTAAGAAGAAATAACTCTCAGGGCTAAAACCACAAGAGTCACGAGTCAAGAACCGCCCTCGCCTGGGGGCGGTTTTTTATTTTAGCTCGAAGATGTTACTCAACGGATGAGGCAAGTTCTACAGCAGTAAAAGTAATAGGCTTATGGTTTTAGATAGTCAGCAGGAAGTGCTGGACGGCGTCGTCGGCGTCAATCATCTCGGACTTGAGCCGTACATCCAGCTTGAGCGCACGGCTGACCAAATCCTTAACCTGTGCCTGGGTAAGATTACGGGTTAAATTGAGTGTTTTACGCACCACAAATGGATTGAGCTTGGCTTTTTTGGCAATCTGCTCTGCCCCATCTTTTTCATTAAACTTAACCACTGCCAGCACATGCAACTGCCAGGCGATCATGCCCATGATGGCCTGCGGCTCGACCTGCTGGCGGCGCTGGTTGTCATAGAGGTCGGATGTCTTTTTACGGTTGCCCGAGAAAGCGGCATCCAGCAGATCGAACACTGATCCCTGGGGCAGCGGCTCGGTCAGCAGATCTATCATTTGACGGGTAATCTCCGGATTATGCGCCAGCAGCTTGTCCAGCTCGTTGCTTAAGCCCAGCTGGTCCAGTCCGCAGCGCTGCACAAGATAACTGGCATCGCCCGGCTTGAGCCGGCCGCCGCGCGCCTCGGCCTCTCGTGCCAGCCAGGCAGCAAGTGCACGCTCGTCAAGCTCGTTGAATTCGCGCATATCGGCCTGCTTTTTGAGCACTTTGTACAGATTAAGACGTTTGTCGAACTTTTTTTCGTCAATAATCACCTCTGTTGTGTCGGCGACTGCTGCTAAAAATTGTTCAATACCCTCAACCAGCGGCTTGTTGGCGGCAAGGTTGGTTAAAACAATCATCCGCTTGTCTGCCAGAAACGGCACGCTTAACACACTTTCGAGCAGGCGACCCAGATCAACCTCGGCCGCGTCAATCCGTTCCAGGCCAAACTCACCCTCTTCGGCCACAAAGGCATCAATCAGACGCCTCAGTTCTGCGCCCCTCGCGAAATCGTTTACACCTGTCAGCACCGTTATCATCAGCTCCTATCATAACAGAGACAGATAAGCTGCTATAATAGTACGTGGCATGAGTCAGACTGTCATTGTGTCCAATCGCCTGCCAGTCAGTGTAAGAAAGGGAGAAAACGGGTTAGAAATATACCCAAGCGCCGGGGGGCTTGCCACCGGGCTGGCTTCGTACGCCAATAAACGCGGCAACTTATGGATCGGCTGGCCGGGTATTGTCAGTGATGATCTGACCGAAACAGAAAAAACCGAGATTGTCCGGCAGCTGGCCAACCACAACTGCCATCCGGTGTTTTTAACACAGAAACAGATTGACCAGTACTATGGCGGCTACAGCAACAGTGTGCTGTGGCCGTTTTTGCATAATCTGGAGGCGGATTTTACCCATCAGGAACGCGACTGGAAAACCTACCGCGAGGTCAATGAGCTGTTTTCTGACACCGTCCTGACGCTCAGCAAGCCGGGATCGGTCATCTGGGTACATGACTACCAGCTACTCCTGCTGCCCAGGCTGCTGCGCGAACACCGGCCCCACGACCATATCGGATTCTTTTTGCATATCCCCTTCCCGTCGGCCGAACATTTTGCCACACTGCGGCAGGCGCCCGCCATTGTACGGGGTATCATGGGGTCGGATCTGATCGGATTCCATATAAAATCTTATGCCGAGAATTTTTTAGACGCTGCCCAGGCGCTGACAGGCGCCGCACCGACCAGAGGCGGACTGGCCTTAAAGGAGCGGGCGGTCCGCGTGACCGACTTTCCGATTGGCATTGACTACACAAAGTTCCGCGATGCCATGAATGCCAAGAGAACTCAGCGCGAGCTCAAACGGCTGCAAAAGCAGTACAGAGGCAAAAAAGTCATCCTGACTGTGGACCGGCTGGACCCGACTAAAGGATTTATTGAACGGCTCGAGGCCTACCGTACCTTTCTGGCCGAAAACCCGCAGCTGCATGGCAAAGTCGTCATGCTGATGCTGGCAGTGCCGTCACGCGGCGAAGTCGACGCCTACAGGCGGCTCAAGGAGGATGTCGAACGTCTGGTCAAAGACATTAACCGGACATACCGCACCAAAACCTGGAAACCGATTGTTTATATGTATACTTCTGTCAGTTTTGAGCGCCTCAGCGCCCTGTATCAGCTGGCCGATGTGGCCTTTGTGGCGCCAATCCGCGACGGCATGAACCTGGTCGCCAAAGAATATGTTGCCAGTCAGGGGCGCAAGAAAGGCATGCTTATTCTCAGCCGCACCGCCGGTGCCTCAAAAGAGTTAAAGGACGCTTTGCTGGTTAATACCGAACGGCCCAAAAGCCTGGTGCGCGCCCTTTCGCGCGCCATCAAAATGCCCAAAGAAGAGCTCAAACAGCGGGTGGCGTCCATGCAAAATGTCCTGTCAGAAAATACCATTCATGACTGGGCAGGAGATTTTATCAATACACTTAACAAGCCTGTGCACATGACTAAAACCCCTGACCTGAACAAGCAGCGCCAGGCCAATCTGGTCCGCAATTATGACAGTGCTCTGCGCCGCCTGCTGCTGCTGGATTATGACGGCGTGCTGGCGCCGTTTACCTCGCGGCCATCAGATGCCGCACCGGATCCTGAACTCCTAAAAACGCTGGAGTCAATTGCCCGCAAAAAGCGCAACACCCTGGCAATTGTAAGCGGCCGCAGCAAAGCCGATCTTGAGAAATGGCTCGGGCACCTGCCCATTACCCTCATTGCCGAACACGGTGCCATGATCCGCAAAGCCGGTCAGGAATGGACTGCCATGTCAGCGCATGTAGACACGTGGAAAGCCGTGCTGCTGCCCGCCCTAAGGCGGCATGCCAAAAGCGCCCCCGGTGCATTTGTCGAAGAAAAAGATTGTTCGGTCGTATGGCACTTTCGCGATGCAGCACCGTATGCTGCCCAAAAACAGGTGGCTATTATTAAATCAGCCCTCAAGCCGTTCCTGAGAACCTACGGACTTAAACTGTTCATGGGCAATAAAATTATTGAGATTAAAGATCCGGACATCACCAAAGGCAAAACCGTCAAAACGCTGCTGACCAAACCGTATGATTTTATTTTGGCTGCCGGCGACGATTACACCGATGAGGATATGTTCAGGGCGCTGCCCCGCCACGCCTACACACTGAAGGTTGGGCCGGGCAGAACCGCCGCCCGCTACCGCATCAAAAACATACGCCAGATTGAGGCATTGCTAAACGAGCTGTAGTTGCTGGCATTTTGGGCAGATGTGCGTACCACGGCCGGCTACTTTGGTTTTAATAATAAGCGTGCCCGGGTGGCGCGGACAGGGCTTGCCCTCACGCCTGAACACACGGGCAAAATCAATGTAACTGCCCTTTTTGCCTTCGGCATTCACATAGTTGCGATCAGTAGACCCGCCCTTTTCTATCGATAATTCCAAAACAAAGCGCAGTTCCTTAAACAATACCTTTAGTTTGGCCGCAGACACGTCGCGCACCCGCTCGGCCGGGTGAATCCGCGCGCCCCACAGGCCCTCGTCGGCATAGATGTTCCCGATACCCGCCAACACCGTCTGATCAAGCAAAGCCGCCTTAATTGTCGTGTTGGCGCGTTTTTTGATACGGTCAATAAATATTTGCGGCGTAAAATCATCGCTTAATGGCTCGGGCCCGACTTTTTTCATAAAATCTATGTTGGGGATTTCGATCGTCGGCATCAAACGCATCCAGCCAAACTTGCGCTGATCGTTAAAGTAAAGATGGCTTTGGTCGGTAAACTCTATAACCACGCGCGTGGATTTATCCGGCAGTTCACCAATCAGTGAATCGTTGGGGTGCCCCGCCCCAAAGCGGACTTCGTCCGTAGTAGTTGGTAGCTCGTAGTTAGTAGTTGGTTTCTTTTCGAGATTTTTGGCAACAAAAACCAGTTGGCCGGTCATTTTTAAATGAACCACCAAGCTGTAGCTGCTGCTCAAGTCAATCAAAAGCACCTTAGCCCGACGGCGTACATCAGTAATAGTAGCGCCAATTAAAAACTCATCAACATCGGCTTGGGCATTGGGAAAGCCTTTGGCCGTATCATGTGTTACCGACCGCACGGTCTTGCCTATAATCAGCGCCTCAAGCCCGCGGCGGACAGTCTCTACCTCTGGTAATTCCGGCATGCCCTCATTATACAGCCGCCAAGACACCGTAGCGGCTCCGGCATTGTAAAATTTACTCTTTTACCATATACTCGGGTCAATGCAAGAAAAAGGTAGAGATATTCCCACCCCTGATCAGGTTGCGTTAGCTCTGGCTTTGCCGAGCATTATTCCGCCAGAACAGCTTAGAGACATGCCGCAAAGCGACCGATGGTTTTATGAAGTTCATTTTGTCGCCCAGACAGACGGTCTTTTGAATCTTCCGGAGATTGACCGGCTTGCGGCCCTGGAATCATTTGATGCCGCACTGCAGCAATACACTCCGGACGATCCCCGGTACATCCGCGCCAAAGATGGCCGCCGCCTGCTGCAGCCGGAGCAAATAGAACACAATACCGCCCGGCGGCTGCGAGAGATTTTTAGACGCATGCGCGGTCTGCCCGATAAAGCTGCATAAGAACAAAAGTTTTGTCATACTAGTAGGCATGGATAGTATTCAGGATTTACTGCACAAAAACCGACGGCCGGAGCCGCCGGAGATTGCCGCCATTAAGGCGTACGTTCAGGAGCTGTTTCAAAAAGAGGTTGGTGTCAGCCTGCAACAGCACAGTATTACGATCACAACGCCGTCGGCCGCGCTGGCCGGCAGCCTGCGCCCGCACCTCCACCGCATCAAGCAGGAGTTGGCAACCGATAAGAAGTTATTCATAAGGATTGGATAAATGGCAGAACGAATAAATTTCCCCGACTTAACCCATAGCGATGAAATGTTCCTGCACGAGCTTAGCGGCCGCATTGGCGAGCTTGCCAGCGCGCATCTCGCAAGCGAGAAAGAATATTTTCCATTTGATTTCATCGACGAAATGGACGCTGCAATTGCAGACGGAGATTTTATTCCCGAGGAATCTCCGCTTGCCGAGCCGGTTAAGGATGCACTTTTTGTTAATACCCTGACCGAAGACGGACTGCCGGAATACCTCAGTACCATACAAAGACGCCTGCCTAAAAAACATCCGCTACGCGAATGGTCACATTTTTGGGCAGCCGATGAGGGCAGACATGGCCCTACGATTAGCGGCATTTTGCATAAAACCAGGCAAATCAGCATGCGCGAACTTGAGCGGGCCCGTATGGCCATGATGCGCTACCCGGACACCCCGCAACCCGAATCTGTTATAGAAAGCCTGGTATACCCCGCCATCCAGGAGCCAGCCACAGAAATCGCCCATCGCAATACCATGCGCCTGCTTCCAAAAGCACATAAGATTGGCAGACGGGCACTTGGGTATGTAATCGGGGATGAGGTACGCCATGGCGATTTTTATGAAGAAGCAACTGTTGCCGCGTTTAAGGTTGACCCTTCCCTGACGGTTATCGCCATTGCCCGCCAGGTACGTGACTTTGCTATGCCCGGCAAAAGTATTCCGGGCTTCGAGGAACGGTCCAAGTCAATAGAGGCTGCGGATATTTTTGGCCTTAAGCAACTGCGGCAAATTTATGAAAAGCTTATCGAGAAACGTCTTCAGCTCTTCCAGCTTGAAGGGCTAAACCCTGACGCTGAAGCAGCCCGTGACTTCATTGCGAAGCGTCTTAGTCAAATGGATAAGATTATCAAACGGCGCACAGCATCAACCCAGGATCGCACTTAGCTCCTGTACTGCTTGCTGCGGGGAAACATACACAACCGAACGAATACCCACCTCATCTGCCGCCACGCAGTAGCGCTCGACATCGTCAATAAAAATACATTCTTCCGGCTGCACGCCTAAACGGTCGGCCATCAGCCGGAACATCCGCGGGTCGGGTTTGACCATTTTTGACTCATACGACAGCACGCTGGCATCAAACAGCTCTGCCTGCTCTGGCGTAAACAGCTCGCGCATAACATTGTAGTTGGCGTTGCTGAGCAGGCCGATTTTGTACTTTGGCTTAAGCTCGTTTTTTATAAACTCAAACAGTTCGGTGTTTGGTACGCGCCTGCCCACGGCATCCCGTAAAAGTTGTTCGTCGACACCCGCAACTGCAGCTGCTTGGGCAAAGTATTCATTATTTGTGATCATGCCGTAATCATTCTGCTTACCCAGGTCGGCCAGCGCCTGCGCACGCTCCTTGTCGTTACCTATGTACTTACGCTTGAACGGCAGCCAGCCATCCTCTGCAAGCACTCCATAACAGTCAAAAACAATTGCACGTATCATACGCGCAATTGTATAGGTAATGGGCGATAGTTAATAGTTAATAGGTAATAGGTAATTAGGCTTTTTTGCTGTGGGCTTTTAGCCACGCGGCAATAACCGGGATATCCAGACAACCTACGGCAATTTGTACGGCAAAATCCTCGAGCTCTTTTGGTTTGGCGGTTAATTTTATTCCATTTCTCCCCAAAAAAACACCGGCCGCCACAGTACCCGTACGTTTGTTGCCATCAGAAAACGGATGGTCGCCGATGATATTACGCATGTAAACCGCCGCTTTTTCATGTACACCTGGATATTGCTCCGCGCCAAATACCTCCTGCCTGGGCACCTCGGCCAGAGACAGCAGTCTGCTCTCCTCACGTACACCGTGCGAGCCGCCAAAGTCGTCTATCACTTTGAAATGAAGAAAAAGAATTTCTTCAGCAGTTAAGTAATCCATAGCTACCTGTCGGCAAGATTTCGTAAGGTCTGGCTGTACTGACGCTTAAATGCCTCGTATTCTTTGCTGATACGCGGGGCCGCTTTACGCTGCCTGCGCCGAGCCATCTCGACCGGCTCATGAGAAGATAACACGTTGTCCCCGGCAGTAATACCCAAAGCCCGAGCGTCTTTTGCGGGTATAGTAACTGCCAAACTATCCCCTACCTTGATTACTTTTTGTATGCTTTGAATTTTCATAAGGTAGAGTATAGCAAATTTATAATAAAATTACAATATTATTAGAATATTATTATAATAATATTCTAATACCACAGATTGCCGGCAAAGAGGTTATAGATGCGCAGCCATTGCGGCTCGGCCTTAGGCCACAGCTTATGGCGGCGGCTCAGGGGCAGCTCAAGCGCGGGCATAAAGCGTACCGCCTCGCGCGCGTATCCCGCCTTAAAAACATAAATACCGGGCATGCTGCTGGACTCGTACGACGCCGGGTCGGGAATGCCGCCTAAGTCATAGGTTTTTACCCCGCCGGCCTTAAGCGCCCGCATGATCTCCCACTGCAGCAGACGCGGCGCCAGGTGACTTGCCTTTGTGCGCACCGAACCGCCGTCTTTATACCAGGCTTTGTCGCCATGAATCAGCACTACCGCCCCTGCCAATGTATCGCCCTGATGCCGGGCAAAAAACAGCCGCAGGCTTCCCTTCTCGCGAAAGGCCTGCCAGTACTGCATCGTAAATTTATTGTCCCTGATATAAAACTTGTTGCGCCTGGAGGTAGCTTGCATAAGTTCGTACATGGCCTGCAGATTACCGTCTGTCGGCTTCGCCTCCTCAACCACCACCCCCATGCTCTGCGACTTTTTAATTTCGTAGCGGCAACGCTTTTTAAAACCTGCCAGGATTGCCTGCTCATCCGGTTTTAAATCTACTTGCACGGTGTGGCGGTACTGTACATGCTTGCGCGCTTTGCGCCAGCCGGCCTTCTCAAGCGCGGCCAGCAGCTGCTCGTCATACGGTTGATACAGCTCCAGTTTGATCGCAAATCCATTGCTTACCGCCTGTCTGATCTGGCCGGAAAAATCCGCTGCATTTTCTAAAGTTACCCCATCCAGATTGGGCACATAGTACAGTCTGCCCAGACCCGGCACAGCGCGCGAGTATATGCCAACCTCATCCAGCCCATGTACGGCAAGCGGTGACTTTTTGTATCGCCAGCCATAGGCCTGCTTAACCGCCGCCCAAGTATCTGTTTGCATGTAGTGCATATGAGGCCAGTATACACCAGGGCTCTGCCCTGTACGCCTAATCGATAAAATTACAGTACGGCTGCGAGCTCTTTTTTGAGCTGCTCGACACTTTCGTACAAAATCGCTGTCATCCCGACTGCCGTTGCCCCGTCGATATAATCCTGGCTGTCATCGATAAATATACATTCATCCAGCCGCACGCCCAAACGGTCGGCTGTGATTTGGTAAGCGCTGGGCTCTGGCTTGGCATAGCCGATGACACCCGACTCAATAATTGGATCAAAATACTGCTCAAGCAGACCGTCCGGGAAAAACCGTCTTACCCCAGCCGAACCGATGTTTGAAAGCATGGCTGTTTTGTACTTTTTGCGAAGTTCGCCCACGTAGTCAAGCAACTCAAAGTTAATGACCCTGCCATTATTCAAAGCTTTATGCCAGGCTTTTTCTGTAAGCCCAAGCCGTTTTGCAATAACGGGTAGCGAGGTGGGTATTTGACCGCTATCGCTTTTGTGCAATGTATCGCGGATAAACGCCCTGTCTCGCTCCGGATCCCCGCCCATCCGCCGATAGGTATCATTAAATCCATCTGTTATCACCACCCCAAAACAGTCAAAAATTATTGCCTTGATAGCACTGTGGTCACCCATTCAGGAACTCCGCGAGTTTTTGTGCGGCTTTTTTACGTGCAGAATAGCTTGTGTACTCTACTTCAGTCATCTCACCAAAGGTCTTGCCCTGCCCGAAGGGTACAAAAATCGGATCCCATCCATGCCCCCGTGCGCCACGGGGCATATCGCTGATATAACCCTCTAGTAACCCCTGAAAGGATCGAAAGTCGCTGCCGTCAAAATAACCGAAAGTTACACACGCTTTGGCCGAACGATCATTATAACCATCGAGCAGGCGACACATGCCTTCATTGCCAATCTCCTGTAGAAAGAACTTGATAAACGTACCGGGCAATCGTCCGAGTACTATAAACCACATACAGGTATCTTCTACCAGCACGGGTTTTTGCAGAATCCGAAAAGCTTCACGGGCTTTGTGTTCCAATACGCGGGCTGGGTCCAAGTCCTGGATTTCATCCAAATCCAGCTTATGATGCTCTAGTTTGCGCCCCAAAAACTTCTCAACCCAGCGCACCTTGTCCATATTGCCGGTTACAAAAACTGGATCGGTCATTTTATCTTGTCTGTGAATTCTTGGGGATATTTGTAACGTAATCTGTCTGCGGCAGCCGCAGCATCTACCCATTCATAAGCAGTATGCTCGTCACTGAGCTTTATCGCTGCATCAACAGGAAAATCGACAAGATAAATCATGAGTACAAGTCCAACCTCGCCCACATCTGTAGGAATCTTAATATTTGCTACGACACCGGTAAAGAATTTCGGCATAGTTTCAAGCGCGATACCTAGCTCCTCCTCCAGCTCGCGGGCAAGCGTCGCCTCAACCGTGTCGTCTTCTTCAATTCGGCCGCCCGGTATATCCCAATAGGCAGGTTGTTTACCGCGGAGTTTTTCAGGATTAACCTGCAGCACAAGATACCTGCCCTGGCCATCCCGGCAAAGCGCCTTTATGCCCACATGAAACAGTTGTGTTGCCATGTTTTTAGCCCCTCCCTTGCTGGTTAAGATACTCCTGCACGCCCGCTAGCCATCCGCCGGTAAAGTAATCTTCCGGTTTGAAGGAGTCTACATCCACCCACTCCATCCGGTCATGATGGTCGCCTAAGCGTATCTCGCCACCCAAGTATGTCGCAGCATAGCCGATCGCAAAGATACGAACCATTTTCTGAGTATTATGCTCGAGCCGCTCTACGCGAAAGAAGACCTGAGGCTGCCCAAGCTCGTACCGCACCTCTTTGCCTAGCTCTTCGCCCATCTTGCGCTCAATAACTGATTCAAGCGGTGAGTCAAATTCATCCTTTTTTATCCTACCGCCCGGCAAGTCCCACGAACCAAAGATATCGTGCGTGATCAAAAGCCTCTTGTCATCCCGCAAAAACAGCTTCACAGCGACAAAATATAAATCTTTTGACCGTGTATCAGCCTCACTCATACCCTTAACAATATCATTTTCTTGCTGAAACAGCCTTGTTCTGAATGCCAAGTGCCGAAATAACCCCGCCTGCAATAAGTAAAAAAGCAATCACCAGCACACCACGACGAAACCCGTCCACATCCAGCACGGGTCCTGTCACTAGCCCGATTAATGCAATCGCGACAAGCCCCGCAACACGAGCAATCGCATTATTGACGGCCGATGCAATACCCGACAAATCAGTTTCAATCGAACCGAGAATTGCAGTGGTCAATGGCGCGACCGTCATAGAAAGTCCCAGCCCAAAAACAACAACGGCCGGGAACAACTGCGTCCAGTAATTGAGCTGTTCGGTAACACGCAGCATTAACAAAAAACCAATGCTCCCGATAAGCGGGCCGATGGCCATGAACAGCCGCGGGCCGTGCGTACCCGCCAGCCGCCCGAATTGCCCTGACAAAAAGAACATCAACAGCGTGATTGGGATGAGCGTAAAGCCTGCCTTCAGCGCACCATAACCGCTCACCTGCTGCACGAAAATTACAACCAAAAAAGTCGCAATTGATAAACCGGCGTAAATTGCAACAGTTGCCAGATTGCCCACACTGAAGTTTTTGTTCCTGAATAGCTTAAGGGGCAACATGGGCGCAGATGTACGGCGTTCGTGCCATACAAAAAGCACGCCTGCCAATATACCAAACAAAAACGGCACGTAAACCAGTGGACTGCCCCAGCCATAGCGCGGCTGCTCGATAAGCGCATAGACCGGACCACCTAACGCCACAACCCCCAACAATGCGCCCCGCCAATCAATTTTAGGCTGCCCGCCTGGAGCTTTGTCCTTCTTCAACATCGTCAGCAGACCAAGTGTGATACATATTGGCAGAATGTTTATGGCAAACACCCACCGCCACGAGCCCATATCCACCAGTAGACCGCCCAGTACGGGCCCAACGATAAATGATATGCCCGTCCAACCTGTCCATATACCAATCGCCCTGCCTTTTTCGGGTCCTGTAAAGTTGGACATAATCAGGGCAAGCGAGCTGGGCACAATCATAGCCCCGGCTATACCTTGTGCCGCCCGCGATAAAACTAAAAACAACCCGGAAGGTGCAACCGCACACAGCACAGAAGCTACTGCGAACCCAACAAGACCACCGGCCAGAATCTTTTTGCGTCCAAACAGATCAGACAAAGAGCCCGCCAGCAAAATAAACGAACCAAGCGTTAGCAAATACGCATTGACGACCCATTGCTGCACTGCAAGCCCGCCGCCCAAGTCACGTTTTATCGCCGGCAAAGCCACATTCACAATCGAGCCGTCCAGGAACGTTATGAATGAAGCAAGGATACTGACTATGATAATGAGTTTCTGTTGCCTGCTCATCCTACTAGGTAGCATACACCCGAACCCGGATAAAGCCGCCAGGCTTTTGCGTTACCGCCTAGAGTTCACCCCAGTTTTGGCCGGTTTCTACGTCTACCTTCAACTTGACGCCCAAGTCCGGGTAAACGGCCTCCATAACTTCTTTCATCATCTTGCCCACCGCCTCGGCGTCTTTCTCGGCACACTCCACCAGAATACTGTCATGGATCTGCAGCAGCATATGCGCCGATGCCGGCAGCTGCTCCTGCACACGCACCATCGCCAGCTTGGTCAGATCCGCTGCACTTCCCTGAATCGGCATGTTCACTGCCTGGCGATAGGCACCCTCGCGCACCATAAAATTGCTGCTTTTTACATCCGGCGGCGGCCGGCGCCGGCCCATAACGGTTTCGACATAGCCCTTCTTTAGCGCCATTTCGCGTAAAGACTCGATATATTCCTTAAGCTTTGGCCGGATCATAAAGTACTTGGCAATAAAATCACGCGCCTCGGCAAAGGACATACCCGTGCCTGCTGCCAGTCCGTGAGGCCCCTGACCGTACAAAATACCAAAATTCACTGCTTTGGCCCGATAACGCATGTCCTTGGTCACATCCTGGGGCTGGATATTCATAACCGCCGCGGCCGTCAACACATGAATATCCTGGTCTTCATTAAAGGCTTTAATCATATCCTCGTCACCGCTAAGCGCCGCCGCCAGCCTCAGCTCGAACTGGCTATAGTCAGCGCCAATAAACACATGTCCCGGGCGCGCCACAAAAGCCGTGCGAATCTTTTTGCCCAAGTCAGTACGGACCGGAATATTCTGCAGATTAGGATCGATAGAGCTCAGGCGGCCGGTGGCAGCCGTGGTCAGGTTAAAGGTTGTATGCACCCTGCCCTGGTCATCTACCAGCTTCGGCAGCGCATCAACATAGGTGCTCTTTAATTTTGTGTATTCACGGTATTGTTCGATGCAGCCGATAATCGGGTGCAGATCACTTAGTTTATTCAAAACATCCACCGCGGTCGAATAATGCCCGGCTTTGCCCTTTTTAGTGACCTCGGTTGGCAGATTCAGCTTGTTAAACAGAATATCCGACAGCTGCGACGGGCTGCTAATATTGAACTCCTGATCGGCGTGTCCGTAAATGGTTTGTTCAATGTCGCTGATTTTATCAGCCAGCTCGTCGCTCATGCGTGCCAGATACTGCACATCCAGCCCGATACCCTCGTACTCCATTCGGGCCAGAACCGGAATCACCGGCCACTCAACCTGCTCGGACAGCTGGATCAGCTTGGTCAGCTCGCTCATGCTCTCGGCCTGAAAGTTCTGCAGCGCCCAAATGATTGCCGCCAGTTCACCCGCCCGGCTGATCAGCTCTTCCGGCGACAGATCGTCCAGGCCCGAACCCTCATAACCCAGATCAGTAAAAGCCAGCTCGCCCAGAGAATGCTCGCGCCGGATGGCATTGATTAAAAATGCCCCGACCAGCACATCGTGCGAAACACGCGGCAGGTTCCCGGCCCCCAGATCCAGCAGTACCTTAAGAGCGGACTTGATATCATAGCCAACGACCTTGCCAGACGATAAGTCAGATAGAACAGATCGGAGAGATTTTTTGGAAAGTTTAGTGATCTCCAGAACATATGCCGTTTTTTTGTCGGCCAGAATCAGCAGTTGCGGCTGGCGGCCATGCGGCTTGGCGGCCAGACTGTGTATGACCATCTCGCTGCTGATTTTTATATCTTTAAGCTTGGTATCCGTATCGACCACTACTGTTTTGAGTGGCTTGATGTCACCTGCCGCTACCGCCAAGCCTGGCAGTTCTGCCGTGCCGTCGCCATCGATCACCTGCATGTACTCGGGCAGCTGGCGCAGCAGACTGCGGAACTCCAGACTGGTCAGCAGCACCTTAAGCGCCCGCACATCCAGATCGCGCGTGTCCATAGCCTGCAAATCCAGCGGCACCGGCGCGTCATCCAGCAGCGTGGCAACCTCTTTACTTAGGTACGCCAGTTCGCGGCCGGCCTCCAGCTTTTTACGCACCGAATCTTTTATAAGGGCTAGGTTATCATAGATACCGTCCAGGGTCTTGAACTGCTGCAGCAGCTGCACTGCTGTTTTTTCGCCCACACCCGGCACGCCCGGCAGATTGTCAGAGCTGTCACCTTTGAGCGACTTTAGATCCAAAAATTGCTCAACCTCGATACCGTGCTTTTCTTCAAAGTGCTCAATGTCGAACTTTTCGATATTGCTGAAGCCTTTTTTAAGCACATAGACATGCACGTGCGGGCCAACGCTCTGCAGGCTGTCCAGATCTGAGGTGATCAACAGCGTGTCCAGTCCGGCGTCATCGGCTTTGCGCGCCAGCGTATGCATGATGTCGTCCGCCTCATAGTCATCCAGTTCGTACAGCGGCCAACCAAAAGCCTTTAACATGTCGTGCAGAATCGGTATTTGCGCATAAAAATCCGGCGGTGCCGGCTTGCGGCCGGCCTTGTACTCTGGATAAATCTTGAGCCGGCCGCGAATGTTGGTCTTGGGCTTGTCCCAGGCCACCGCCACATAATCCGGATCAAACTTTTTTATCAGCTCCAGGCTCATGGCCGCAAAGCCGTAGACACCGCCGGTGGGCGTGCCATCTTTAGTGCTCAGATTAGGCATGGCGTAGTAACCGCGGTAAAACACGCTCTTGCCGTCAATTACCGCCAGTTTCTTGCGTTTTTCGCCAGGCACCTCTTTTGTCATGAATACAGTATACTCCGTTCCCCTATTAGCCTACCAGGGGCGGCTGCGTGCCTAGCGGCGGCGCTTGCGACGCGGAGGCGGTTCGCCCCTAAGCTTGCTCTGTATCTTTGCCTCGGCTAGCCGGACAGCCTCGCCTGAGCAGCCCATAATTTCACCAATCTCTTTATACGTGCGAAATATTCCGTCATTCAGACCATACCGCAAGCTAAGCAATTGCCGCTCGGACGGTCTCAACTTCTCAAGCATTCTGCCAACCTCTACCCGCTGCAAAGCCGGACCCTCGGTCAGATCAGGATCCGTCGGTACAAAATCGCCCAGGACATCAGGGTCCGGCTCATTAGACAACGGCGCATCCATCCAGGCAAGTCGCTCATCCCGCATTTCTGCCGCTTTCATCACTTCCTCAACTTTATCCACCGACTCACCCAGTTCTCCAGCGATTTCATGCCTGTCCGGAGAGCGCCCCAATGCCCCGTAGAGTGCTTGCTCAGTTTTACGGACACGACGGATAAGATCACCTGTCTCACCCGGCAAACGTATAAGGTTTTCCTTCTTGCTTATAGCCCGGATAATAGCTTGGCGGATCCACCAGGTAGCATAGGTAGAGAACTGAAAACCTTTTCTATAATCAAACTTTTCGACCGCATGCATAAGGCCAAAATTACCCTCCTGGATAATATCCAGTTGCGGCATACTGGGCGATTTATACTTGTTAGCAATAGAAACCACCAACCGCAGATTACTGACAACAAATTCCGTCTTTGCTTCTATGGCGTCCTCCATCAGACGTTTTTGCGCCTGCTCAGACTCACTTAGCTCGCCTGCCGCAACCGGCAGCCCGGCCGCCTGTGCCGCTTGCCCAAAGTTCTGGTCGTACACTTCTTCAAACGAAGTTGTATCGTCATAACCCCAGCTTTTCCTAAGCAAATAGCCCGCGAGAACCACCCTGCCCAAAGTCTGCACCTTTTCTCTACTCAAGAGAGGATGCCGGTCAGTAGCCTGGAGATATTGTTTGATGGGATCTTCTTCTGCGTACAAAGCCGAGGACATGCCTCAAGTCTACCCAGCCCCCACCATCCAGGCAAGCCGCCGGCGGCGGCTACTTGTCATACCGCAGTTGAAGCGGGCGGATGATTTCGCGGCCCGGAACATAGCGGTAGACATTGCTTTGACGGAAATAGACCGTCAGGCGGCGGGTCTCGCCCGCAATGATCCACAGTGCCGGCAGCCAAATAACAAGCAGCAGCCCCGGCAGCGTACGCGTAAAATCCACCACCCTGCCAAGCAACGGTACACTGGCAACCTGCCTGCCGAGAATAAGGTTTTCGCTGATGGCGCGGTCTGCGGTCGCGTTAGCATCACCTTTAGTCGTAAACACGCTGCGGTACGGCCCGTCAGCTCTCTCGACAATGCGGTGCGTGATGGTCTGCGACCGGTCAGCGGGGTTTATAAACGTAATAACATCACCAGGCCTATAGTTGGCGACCGGCTGCTTGCGCACAATGATAAGATCGCCGGGCGACAGCACCGGCTCCATACTGCCCGTTTGCACGGACAGGATTTTTAAACTGCCCGGCAAAAACAAGGCAAGCAGTACCGCGCTTGCTGCGATAAACAGCGCGGTACTGCTGATACGTACGGTTGTACGAAGCCATTTAGGCATGCCTTACCCTCTTTGGCTAATCCTTAAACCTCTGCCTCGGGATCAGTTGCGGGCGGAGTTTCGGTTTCTTCCGGCCCTTCTTCTGGTGTTTCCGGCTCTTCCGGTTCCTCTGGCGTGCTGCCTACAGCCGTACCGTCAAAGATCAGGTCAAACGCCCCAACCGTGTGGCCGGTTTCGCTCAGCGGTACACTGTCAGCTATCTTGACGCTGACGGCATAGTTGGCCTTGTTCCACTTTTCGCCTATTACACCCTGGGCACCAGCCTCAAGCGGGTTACAAGGCAATACAACCGGTCCTTCCAACAGATCGGCAAGCGTCACCGTTGTGCGGTTGTCATGCTTACAGTTGCCGGTAAACTTCAGCTCAACATCAGCCGCTGTAATACCCTCGCTAAACTCAGGCGCAGCGTCTACACGGGCCGTCAGATCAAGGTCGGTGTTACCGTTGTTCTTGAAATAGAAGTTAAACTTCTCGGATCGCTCGCCCGGCGTCAGACCGGTAAAGTTGAATCCCGGCGCCGCATCGGCAAATTCGGTGCCATTCCATAGCAACAGGTCAGCGTTGGCACTGGCTGTACCAATCGTGTTACCCGACAGCGTTGCCGAGCTGGTCAGTGCTGCAAACGTCACGCTGGTTACCAGCGCCATAACCGCACCGATCACAATGATTGCTCTGGCGACCGGATTAATTTTTTTGATTGCTAACATGCAGTTCCCCCACTCCACGGTTACTGCACCGGGTGCAGTGTCCGTGATTTTTATGCATCCACTCTGGCCAGCGCGGATTCTGGCCTTTACCAAGCAGCTTTGTCGCGATGCAGAAGTACGCCTTGATTCACATCCTAATGTGCTCTGCCGCAAACCAAAACTGCCGCTTTATGTAAGCCTCGTGGCATATTGCTTTTTTAAAGCCGCACGGGCCATTAACTCATGCCGGCATAACCCGGGCTGTGAAAGATTTCATAGACAACCTGTGCTAGACGCTATAAAAAGAAAATGTATGTTGGCAATATTACGACAATGCCCGAACAGTAAGTAAGTAGCTTCCAGCAGCCATGCGCACCGGAAGTGAAGTAATTTTAAGCAGCTTGTTTAAGAACCCGGTCAGAGCTCTCGCAGCTACCGGCGCAGATCCCTGCCTGTGCGCGCTTTGATTTCGTCATAAAACGCCTGCTTGTCTTCATAGGAGGCAGCATCAGCGCGCGCCATAAAGTCTCTAGCGCTCTCGCCCTGCCGCTTGGCAGCCGCCCCGATGCTCAGACCCAGGTATAAATCTTGGGGAAAGCCCAAGCCATGTATGGCCTGCGCCGCCTGCTCCCTGATACGCTGCGTGACCAGCTCCTGGCCTTCATCGCCCGACTTTTTACCCAGCAGCAAGACGCCGATTTCATCACCGCCAAGCTTGTACGGACGGTCAGTCGGACGAATGCTTTGCTTGAGCGTATCTGCCATTGCCCGGAGATACCTGTCCCCGGCTTCGTGACCGAGACGGTCGTTTACGCGCTTCAGTCCGTTCAGGTCAATGTATAACATTGCGATTTCGTTTTGGGCAGCACGGCTGTAAATTGAGGGAAATTCTCCTTCAAACGCCAGGCGGTTTGGCAAACCGGTGACCGCATCGACTCTTGCATGCTCAAGAGCTTCACGCAGGCCCAAAACCCGCATAACCTCCCTTGCGCCCTCCCCGGCACGCTGCCTGCGCTCGTTGTCGAGTTGCCGTTTGCCCTCCGGCAAGAGGCCTGAAGGATAGGGCAGAAACCTGACAGGAGCTTC
Organism: uncultured Candidatus Saccharibacteria bacterium; assembly: GCA_964490245.1. Classification (GTDB taxonomy): domain Bacteria; phylum Patescibacteriota; class Saccharimonadia; order Saccharimonadales; family JACDBH01; genus CAZBAF01. The sequence goes on along the minus strand of CAZBAF010000003.1, from coordinate 46,478 downwards.
GCTTTGCAGTGGGCCTTCATGCGGACGCAAAGCTTCTGATAATTCACGGGACATATCTGGTATTTCTGGGTTCGACATGTTGGTTTTTAACTTAACATAAGCATTTTATCACACTAATGCTTATATGTCAATTATACCTACCGATAGCCCTGTGCCTGGCGTGTAAACATGTCGTGATACAAGCCCTTTTTGGCCATGAGCTCAGCGTGCGTGCCTTGCTCGGCGACCCTGCCCTCATGAATATATGCGATCCTCTGCGCACGGCGCACGGTACTAAAGCGATGCGAGATAAATATTGTTGTTTTGCCTGCCCGCGCCTCCTGCAGTCGCTTAAAAAACAAAAAGGCCTTGTCAGACACCTATACGATGTCTCGACTTGGCGAACATATGCGAAACTACTCTCTCAAGATACGTCCAGGAGTAAAACTCAACCGAACATGAAAGATTATATACTCTATTACTTATTATGTCAACTACTAGATTAGCTCAGGCCGAGTTTTGATTCGGCGTCTTTGAAGAACGCCTCGATGTCGCCGTCGTTGGACACGTTGATGTCGGCCAGCAAGCGTATGCCCGCAATATCCTGCACTGCCGGGTCGTCGTGATTTGCGCGCATTTCGAGCTCTTCGCTTTTGACAAATTCTTCAAAACTAAGCTGCTCCTCATTAGCACGATGGCGGCTTTTGATACGCTCATAACGTATCTCAACCGGCGCGTCCACAAACACAATAATACCTGCCTTAGCCTGAATGATGTTTGCCTCGCCCAATGAACGCACGCCGCTTACAATAACACCGATGTAGCTACCTTTTAGCTCCTCATAGCGCTCAAGCGCCAGTTCGGCCAGTACGCCCGGACCGCGCTTGCGGCGCAGCTCGTTAGCGGTCCTTAGCAGTGTGGGGCGCTCGGTGTTGCCGTACTCCGATTCGGCCACGGCGCGCACCATATCACCGGTTGAAATATGCAAAAAGTTATACTTTTGCACCAAATGCTGTGCCAATGTGTCTTTGCCACTGGCAAATGTTCCTGAAAGTCCGATAATCATTACAGTATCTTAGCAGCAAAGCCTGTCTACGATAAGTGCTTGTGGCAGATGCAATGCAAGGCGGCAGCGAAGCACGGACCGAGCCGTATTTAAATACGGTGAGGGAGTACTGGAGCTGACAACGCAGCAGTGCGCTGCCACAAGTACTTACTTGATGTAATCTAGTAACTTCTTAGCGTCTTTATGTTTACGCAGTTTGGCTAATGCCTTAGCCTCAATCTGACGAATACGCTCGCGCGTGACACTGAACTCCTGTCCAACCTCTTCAAGCGTATGGCTTTTGCCGTCCTCCAGCCCAAAACGCAGCTTGAGAATTTTTTGCTCGCGCTCGGTAAGTGAACCAAGCAGGCCCTTGACCTGTTCTTTGAGCAGCTGGCCGGCGGCGGACTCTTCGGGACTGACCGTATCTTCGTCCTCGATAAAGTCACCCAGCACACTGTCTTCCTCGTCGTCGCGCACGCTTGCATCCAGGCTGGAAATATCCTGTTTGATTTTCATGATGTGCTCGACCTTATCAACGTCGATCTCCATCTCTTTGGCAATTTCTTCGTTGGTCGGTTCGCGGTTAAGCTCCTGTGTCAGGCGGCGCTGAGTGCGCAGCAGCTTGTTGATGGTCTCGACCATGTGCACGGGGATACGAATTGTACGCGCCTGATCGGCGATGGCGCGCGTAATCGCCTGGCGGATCCACCAGGTGGCATAGGTAGAAAACTTAAAGCCCTTGTCCGGGTCAAACTTTTCAACTGCACGCAGCAGACCGGTATTGCCCTCTTGAATAAGATCCAAAAGATCCAGCCCGCGGCCAACGTAACGCTTGGCAATACTTACCACCAGGCGCATGTTCGCCTCGGCCATTTGGTCTTTGGCCTGCTTGTCACCGGCAACGACGCGTTTGGCCAGCGCCAGCTCTTCCTCTGCAGTCAGCAGCGGGATTTTACCGATTTCGCGCAGGTACAGACGCACGCTGTCATCAGCAATGTCATCAAGATAGACCTTGTCGTCGAGCACAATCTCTTCGCCGTCTTCGCCCGCCCATTCATCCGAAAAATCCTCAGGACTGGGCTCGGTCGCACTGACAAGTTCTATATTGTTGTCACCCAGTTCGGTATAGAGCTGGTCGAGTACTTCAACGTTTTCGGGAGTGTCCGGGATGGCGGCAAAAATATCACGCTGATCAAGCTTGCCATCCTTTTTGCCCTTTTCAAGCAGCTTATCTTTGGCCTCTTTCAGCGCCGCTTCTTTGGCCTGTTTATCATCTGGCATATATTACTGTCCTTCAACCTTTCTTAATAATTCATTGAGTTTTTTGTCGTACTGAGCGTATTTTTTTTCTTCTGCTTCATTCGCCGCCTGACTGCGCTCTTCATTAAGACGGCTTTTTTGATTGATAACAAAGGTTTTTACTATCTGCTTCTGCAATCGTGCAGCATCGCGTTGAACCTCAAGCAGTTCGACATTACGATATTCTTCATCAAATATTACAACTATTCGAGAAATAAGTCCAGACAGCGGGTCGTCAGCCTGATCCGGTGCCGGCTGCTTGCCGGCTGTTATGGCCTGGAACAAGCGCCGGTTGTCCTCGTCCTGAAACATCGTCTCGCTTACCAAAAGAGTCGGCGGCGCAGCCTGCGGCATGGAGTGCAGAATAGCCAGAAAATACTGTTCGGCCTTGCGCTGCTCGATGACCGCCCGGCTCTCGGCGGCGGGTTTTTTGGCGGGGCGCTTGAGACGGGTCTCGACGGCCTTTGGCTGCTCATGCAGCTTGGCGCGCATGGCGTCGACACTGACGCCGGTAAGTCTGGCAAGCTCGCCGAGATAGTGATCCTGCTCGACCTTGTCCTCCAGGCCACGGATAACGCGCAAAACCACATCGGTAAACTCGCGCTTGCCGCGTCCGGTCGTAACATCCAGCACAGCGCGATACCGCTCGATCAGCCAGTCCACCGCGTACTGATGCTGGTCGATGGCTTTTTGCCACAGAGCCGGATCTTTGCGCACCAGCTCGTCGGGATCCTTGCCGTCAGGAATGGTAATAATACTGACGTTGACACCGAGTTTTTGCGCCAGCGGTATGGCCCGTTCGGTGGCGTTAATACCGGCCCGGTCAGCGTCAAAAGCAAACCGGATGTCACCGGCATAGCGGCCCAGGTCTTTAAGGTGGTGTCCGGTTAAAGCAGTACCGGCGGCGGCCACCACGTTGCTGACGCCAGCCTGATGACTGGCGATAACATCCAGATTACCCTCTACGACCACGCTGTAGCCGGATTTGCGGATAGCGTCTTTTGCCAGATGCAGACCGTACACCTGCCGCCCCTTGTCATACAGCAGGGTAGCCGGCGTGTTGATGTACTTGGGCGCCTCCGGATCATCATGCAGCAGTCGGGCCGTAAAGCCGACCACCCGGCCCTGCGCGTCGCTTAAAGGCACCATGATGCGGCCGCGAAACATATCACCGGTGCCGCGGTAACGCTTTGTCACCAGACCGGCCCGCATCAGCTCATCATCAGTAAAACCCTTTCCCTTCAAAAATGCGTACAACGCATCGCCGGTATTGGGCGAATACCCTAGCTTGAATAAAAGTACGGTTTCCTTGCTAAACGCACGCCTAGTAAGCAGGTACTCAAGCGCCGGCTTCGACACCTTCAGCTGTGCCTGATAAAACCGTGCCGCCAGATCATTTGCCTGATACAGCCGCTCTTTAAGCTTAGTATTGCTGCCGGCCTTACCTTTAAATTGCTCAAGGTCCACGCCGGCCTTGCGGGCCAGCAGTTCAAGTGCACCCTTAAAGTCCAGCCCCTCAACCTCCTGAATAAACGTAAACATATCTCCGCCCTTGCCTGAGCTGAAGTCATGCCAGATCTGCTTTTCGGGGCTGACCATAAAGCTGGGGGTTTTCTCGTTACTGAACGGACTGAGGCCTTTTAGGTTGCGGCCGGCACGTTTGAGCTGGACGTACTCGCTGATGACGTCCTCGACTGACAGTTTAGCCTTGACCTCAGTGACCGCATCCATAGGGATAAGTATGGGGTAAAACCGGCAAAGTATAAAGTATAAGCGGTTTACTTATGAACGGCTACATAGGCCAAGCGGCGGCGGGCCGGACGGGACAGGACCCTTGCCTGCTGGGTGGCCAGACGCGCCATGCGGCGGGTGGCAATTCGTATAGTCACTACAACGACCAGGTTGATTAGCAAAATAGCGGCAGCACCACGGACACCCGGCAGATACAGCTGACGGAACCAGATGGATAGTTTGATACGGTACATGTTTGCGATACTGAACATTTTTGCTTTTTGTGCGGCCGCCTGTGCTTAGGCAGCCGCACACCTTTTTTGTTTTATATTTTTGTTCTTTTCAGAACTGTAGGCATTATATTACGCTTTTGCTTTTTTGTCAATAGTTATTTATGGAAATGTTTCCGTGACAGATGGTTTTTGTGTCACAACCCGCTTTTAGGTTATGCTTACTTTATATGGATCCGACGTCGCCGCAGTCACTGCCGCCAAACCCCTATGACTTCATTACCAACCCCGCCCAGCCGCCCAAGAAAACGCTGCTTCCAGGCGGTTCCCTGCGAACGCGCCTGCTGATTATTGTTGGCGGCGCTGTTGCACTGATGGGAATTATCGCGATTATAACGGTGCTTTTTACGGGCGGAGGCAAAGGCAATACCGCTGCCCTCAAAGAGCTCGTTGCCCAACAGCGCGAACTGGCCCGCATTGCCGATATTGGCGCCCAAAGGGCCCAGGACGGCAGCACCCGCAGTCTGGCGCTTGTTACCAAGCTCAGCCTGACCACTCAGCAGCAGCAATTGACATCGTATCTGGAGGATCGGGGCAACGACATAAAGCGCGAAGAGCTTGAAGCCAAAAAGAACCCAAAAACCGACCAGACGCTTGAGGCCGCCGCATCAGCCAGCCGTTTTGACGACGCTCTGCGCAGCGAGCTGGAGACCCAGCTGCGCGCCTATCTGCAGTCACTGCAAAGCGTCCATCAGGATATTTCCAACGATACCGGCAAGAGCATCCTGGCCCGCAGCTACGAAAGCACCTCGGCTATCTTGGGGCCAGACGGCTCCTGACCGCGCTCTGCTACTATACATAGTGTGAAATACTACTCTGAACGCTCTGGCACATATAAGAAACACCCGCTGCGCCGCTGGCTGTTGCTTTTGGCCCTGCTCGTCATTGGCGGACTTGTGTACTGGTTTGTGATAAGCGGCGACCGGCCTGACACGCCAGAGCAAAATCCTCAGGAGGAAGCACCACCGGCCCAAGCCGAAGAACCGCCCTATCAGCCCGCCGATCTGCAACCGATCATTACCGACTGGGCGGCACGACAATCCGCCAGTTACAGCATTGTGGTCTATGACGCCCAGAGCAAAACTGTTATCGGCAGCCACGACGCTGAACGTGAGCTGTTTGCCGCCAGCCTGTATAAGCTGTATGTTGCTTATCTCTCTTTAATGGACTTTGAAGCCGGCGCTCAGGATCCGGATGAAATCCTTATTGCCGGCCAGACCCGCCGTGCCTGCGTTGACAAGATGATCCGCGAATCAGACAGCCCCTGCGGCGAGGCTATGATGGCGGATATCGGCCAGACCGTACTGAATCAGCGCGTGGCAGAGCTGGGTATGACAGGCACGTTTTTTAACGGTATCCGCACGACGGCGGCGGATAGCGCCCAACTCTTACGCTTTATTATCGAGGAACAGCATTTGAATGAAGAGAACACCGAATTCCTGCGCGATGCCATGCGGTTTCAGGACACCAAGTGGCGGCATGGACTGGCCGCCGGAGCGCCTGAGGCAATGTGGGATACCAAAGTCGGCTGGAATCTTGATATCAATTACCACGACGTCGGCATTATGACGCTACCGGACGGGAGGCAGTTTGCAATCGCCATACTCGGCCAGGGCAGCGGCCAGGCCGGACCAATAGCGGACTTTGCCCGCACGGTTTATACGGCGTTAACCGAGCAGTAGCTGCCGCTACGGGACTGGCTGTAATTTAAAAAAGGGCGGTCACCCGCCCTTTTTTAAAACTTTTGCCAATAAGGCAACTAATTCTTATCGTCGCGGCCAACGAGCGCGGTCTCGATAAGCTCGCGGGGCAGCGCCGCGCACAGCGCCAATCACATCACCGCCGACTTCGCCAGCACCCTTCACAACACCGCTCATAATGCCTGTAACTGTATCGGCCATGGATGAGCCCAGCCCGCCCACGCCTTTTACCGCACCGTTTGCAACAGAAGCCACTGACTCGACTCCGGCACCTGCAACCTCGCCGGTGCTGCGCAGAACATTGACCGCCTGTCCTTTGACAGTATCGGTCACTGCATCGAGCACGTTATCAACCCCGTTAACCGCAGCCGCAACCGCATCAGTGGTTTCTTGTATAATTTTTGCCAACATAGTGGTCCTCCTGTTTTTAATGACAGTACCCTTACCTTACCATACTGCTTAAGGCCCGGGCGAAACCACGTTGTAAATCCTACATATCCTGCGCGTTGATAACAGGGACTTCGGCATACATGTTAACAATGGTGCGAATACGATCCATTTGTGCCTCGGCGGTTGTTTGCAGCTGCGATTTTGCAATCAAATCCTGTGCATTAAACAGCGGCACCATCTGGATATTGCGGCGCGCCAATAGGTCGCTGGCTGCAGCCTGCTCGGCCGTCCATTCGTAATGCATATAGAACGGCAGGCAGAGGTTCTGGGTAACCTTTTTGCTGGATATATCAATGTCAAACTGGGCCACGCAGCCGGTCAGAGCCTCGGTCTCCAGCTGGGTATTCAAAAAATTACCTAAGCCGTGCCAGACAATTGTCTCGCGGCCGGCCGCACCGGTCAGCCGCTTGACCGGACCGAGCACATGCTGGCCATGCCCCAGCACAATATCGGCACCCAGATCGGCCAGTTTTTGCGCTGCAGCCTCTTGAGCGGGATTGATTTCGGATGAGTATTCCGTCCCCCAGCGCATGCTGACAATGACAATATCGGCCTGCTGGCGTGCCTCTGTCATTTGCTCGGTCACCAACGGCTCGTTAAACATGTTAAGACTGTACGGATTGGGATTGGCAATATTGGTATAGGTGCTGTAGGACAAAAACGCAAACTTAACGCCTTCGGCCTCAAAATAACGGACTTCGCGCTGCTCTTCTGTGCGGCGGTTGGATCCGGCCACCGCAAACACACCCTCTTGCTCATCCCAGTAATTAAGCTGTGCAGTGATGGGCCGCTGCCCTTTGTCGTTGGTGTGATTGGTACCGGTGTTGATAAGATTGCAGCCAAACCCACGCATATCATCTATCCATTGAGTCGGTGCATTAAAAGCCGGGTAGCCGCTAATACCGAACTGCTCGCCGGCGGCCAGTGTTGCCTGGTTGCAGAAATTAACATCGCTGTCGGCAAAGAACGGCTTCATGGCAGTCAAAAACTGTGCATAATTGTAGCCTTCGTCTGTTTTTGCCTGGTCGTTGAGTGAATCATGCGCTATCCAGTCGCCGGTTGCCAGCAGCCTGATGGAAGTTTTGGGCTCGGGTTCGGATTCGGCCGCTTCCTGCCCGTTCGTGCCAGTATCAGGCGCGCCTGTGTCGCGGCCGGCAACCGCCCACGCGCCTGCCGCAATGACGCCAATCAGGGCAACAGCCGCGAATACAAGCCAGCCGCGTTTGGCGGAGCGGCGCGGCGGCACGGGAGGAGCTACTGCTTGCTCTTTTTCGACTTGTTCTGGCGGTTCCACCATTTAATAATCCCCGAGGCTTCTTCCTCGTTTGACGACACGATGACGCGGCGGTAGCGGTTCTGGTCGGTTTCTATCACCAACACGTTTTCGACCCGCGGGTTAATGAAACCGATGGGACGGCGGATATACAGAAAATCCCAACCTTCCTCGGTCCAGTACGAGCCGGCCAGCAACAGTTTGGGCGCATGGGTACCGGGCATACGCACTTCCCATTTGCGCCAATCACGGAACATGGTTTCAAAACGGACATTTTTGATTGTTTCTTTTAAAATACTTATCTTGGCACGCAAAGCCCAGAACTGCTCCTGACCGTGCAGCTCTATGCAGATGCCCTGATCCTCTGTTCTGATCGTCATGCCCCGCCCCCTTTCTTTAAATCCAAAGCGACCGAATTTATACAAAAACGAAGACCCGTCGGCTGGTCGGGCGCATCGTGAAACACATGCCCCAAGTGACTGCCGCAGGTCGCGCAGGTTACCTCAACACGGTGCAGGCCATGCGAAACATCTTCTTTGAGCTGCACTGCCTCAGTATCTTTCACGTTATAAAAACTGGGCCAACCGGAGCCACTGTCAAACTTTGTCTCCGAATCAAACAGCTCGGCACCGCAGGCCGCACAGGCATAGACGCCCGTGTCGGTGGTATGCAGCAGCTTGCCGCTGAACGGCATCTCGGTGTTGCCCTCGCGCATAACAAGGTATTGCTCCTTGCTTAGTTTTTTGCGCCACTCCGTATCACTCAACTGCATGCCTTCATTATAGCAACTCGGGCGGCGGGCACGGCCCGTAAAAAAAGCCGCCCCCTAGTACTTGGGGGCGGCTGGTGTACGCAGTATCGTTATCTAGCGCTTTCTGCGGACAAAATACGGACGAACAAATATCACCACACGCAGCAGCGCCTCAAGTGCGATAAGCTGCAGACCGGCGCTGATCAGCGGACGAACGACCTCTTCACGCCATGCCGTACCGCCGACTGTCTCGATACCCGACAGATAGGTCGCCAGGTCGTTTGTCAGTACAAACAAAACCGTGTTGAGGATTAAAGCCACAATGATGGCAACGATGACTGACGACGCATCTTTGCGCTTTAACAATTTAATAATGTACATAGGGTGTTACTCCTGTTTTTATGGTGTTTATGGCTATCAGTATACACTGAGAAGGAGAAAAGAGTACAGCGTGCAGAGTTTGGGGCGCAGATAATGAATCAGGCCCGCACTAAAACCCCGGTCTCCGTGCTAAACCTAATCCTTTTTCTTGTCGAGCTTATCGAGCTTAAAGCCCTTTACCACAAAGTAAATAACGGCGGCCACTGCCAGCAGCGTGATAAGCGATGACAGAATAGACCCCCAGCTGATAGACAGCGTTCTTTCGCCCCAGGTAAACAAGTACTGGGTTGTTTCGCTATCCGGCCCCACCACATGCCACTTTGCATTCATCAGGCCCTCCTGGCTGCCAACCAGAAACGCCACGATCGGGTTGATGAAGCCCTCAACAATTGCCCGAACGGTTGCCCCTGCCTGGGTACCGATTGCCAAACCGACAGCCAGACCGACCACACCCTGGGTGCGGACAAAGTCCATAAAGCCGCTTAGCTGTTTGCCGATGCGGGTGTTTTCACGCGCTTCTGCGGCCTTTTCGCGCAGCGCTTTGGCGCGGGCCGCTGCGGCGATCTTTTTCTCCCGCGCGGTCTGGGGTGTGTTTTTTGATTCGGCCATAAAATATAAGCTCCTTACCTACAGAGGTAATATAGCAAAAAATACCGCTTATGTGGATAACCCGCCCAATTTCTACATTTTGTGTCCAGCTGGACCAAAAGTGTGGAAAGTTTTGGCCCGGGCTACATCTGTTCCGGGGCGTGGATGCCGAGGAGGGTCAGGCCTCTTCTGAGGGTGTCGGCATATTTTTGCACCAGATAGAGCCGTATGTCCTGGCGCGGATCATCAATAACCCGATTGTGCTCGTAAAAGCTGTTAAACTTTTGCGCCAGTTCATACAGATAGTTACAGATATGGTGCGGCATGAGCTCGATTGTTGCCAGCTCTGCTACCTCGGCGTACTCGCCGATTTTTCTTGCCAGGCTTCTTTCGTCGGCTTCAAGGTTCAGGTCTTTGCCTGCTGTGTTTTGCCCTGCAGGCGCTTTACGCAGGATTGAGCGCGCCCGGGCGTGAGCATACTGCAGGTACGGTCCGCTGTTACCGGTGATGCTCACCGCCTCGTTGATATCGAATATGACGTCACCGCCGATCCGCACCCGCAAAAATTCATACCGCAGCACCGCCGCAATCATCGGATCGGTCGGCTCGCCGCCGCGCGCCGTCACTGCATCCGCAATCTGATCAAACAGCCAGCTGATCTCTACCACCTCGCCGGTGCGTGAACTCATCTTGCCGGTGGTCAGCTTGACCAGGCCAGTCGGGATATTAACGGTCTTGTCCTTAAGCTCGGGCATGGCCAAGCCGGCTGCAGCCAGCACACCTTTAAAATACATTGCCTGCTCACCGCCAGTGACAATAAAGCTTTTGTCGGGATGATATTGCTCATTCTTGAGCTGCATGAGACCTAGGTCGCGGGCACCGTACAGACCCAGCCCCCGATTGCTGACAAACACATTATCAAAACTGCCATGCTCGCTGCCCTTAAAGATAAGTGCACCGTCGCTTTCCTGGAACACTTCCGGCACGTTGGCGCGCACAATCGGCACACCGCGCGCATCAGCCTCGCTCTCCAGAAAACGCCGTTCAACCGGCTTATTGCCCAGTCGCGCTACAATTTCGTCTATTTGCTCAAAACTCCAGGCTTTGCAAATTTCATACACCTCTGCATACACTCTGTCCTCGCGTGTGAACGACATTTTGGCCAGCTCGTCTATTCTGGCCTTAGCCTGTTCGTCCTCTTTATATGCTTTGGACCCCTCGGCGTACATACGCGACATAAAACTGTTGCGCTCGGCCGCGGGCACCTGTTGGAGCCTGGCCGGATCACCATCCACGTATGCCAGCAGGCTATACATGCTTTTACCCACATGCAGCCCCACATCGCCGTGATAGCTGACACGGTAAGTATGCGCACCGCCGGATTCAATCAGATTGGCTATCGTATCCGCCACAATGGCATTAAAAGCGTGTCCGATATGCATGGCCTTGAACGGATTAGGGTTGTTGGTCTCAATCACCATGGTCTGGCCGGCATAGGGTTGCGATACCTGAGCATCCAACTGCGCAGCAAGCGCCTCATCACTGACAGTAATATTAATAAACCCCGGACCGGCTACTTCTGCTTTGGCGATCAGTTCGTGCTGCAGCCTGCCGGTAATCGCCTGGGCGATTTCACGCGGCCCGCCAGCCGGCGGATCTGCCAACTTGCCGGCCAGCTGCAGCGCCACATTGGTTGCATAATCACCGAACTGCTCGTCCGGCCGCGTCAGCTGAATAGCAACATCCTGCCCGTAAAGATCGCGAACAGTCGCCTGCACTAAATCCCGTATCTGTCTCATATCTGTAATAAGTATACTCTATTTTATGATACGCACGGCTTTAATAGCGCTGTAAAAGGCGGCGTAAGTCGCAGAAATAAAGCAAAAGAACAGTACCGTCGTGCCGGCCGTAACGCTAAGACCGTCAATGCTGGTCAACCTATCGGACAGATCAAGCAGGATATAAAAGGGATTCAATGCCAGATCCCAGCTGTTCCAGCCCAGATATCTGCCCAGGTATATTGCCAGGCTCGACAGCGCAAAGCATGTGAGCAAAATCGCCCAGACAGCGTTACGCCGCAAGCGCTTTGCAAGCTGTAAATGAATAAAATATATGCTCGTGCAACCCAGCACAATGCCCACCAGCGCAAACGCGGTCAACATCACCGCATCAAACAGTATGGTCGAGGGCAGTGACCGACGTAAGTGTATGTAGTCCGTCACCAGATAGAACGTATTGGGCAGAAAAGCCAGCCACAAGCCGGCCCACAGTATGTTTTTAGGTGTAGTAAACTGCTTTTTCTTGAGACCGCGCACCAACAAACCGGCCCACAGCAGCGGCAGCCAGGCCAGGAAAAGGTTCCAGGCCATAAAGGAAAACCGGCTCGTTCCAGTGCCGATAAATCTGGTGGTTAAAAGTCCCACGCTCAGCACGCTGAGTAAAATTGCAGGCGCATAGGGCAGGTGCCGTCTGCTAATTCGTAACTCCATATCTGTTTAGTATAGCAAATCGTGCTCGCTATGAAGAGGCAGTCCTGTTCAGGCGCCCATTCATTAACCGGTTCTCCTGCCCTGCCAGTAGCCTCTCGGACAGTCGCCAGACACAATCATCAGCATGCACCCCTAGTGCCATAAAGCCTTGATCAAATAGATTTATCAGCCGTTAAGTCTATTTATATAAATCGCACTTAACAGACTGTGGAGCGAAGTTATAATATTTAAGTATTTACATGTTTAAATATTTGAAATACTATATACTTAGTCTCATGCATGAGGACGACTTTGTAGCAATCTTTAAAGCCCTGGGCGATAAGACCAGGCTGGCTATTGTGCGTACCATCGCACGCCGCCCGGCCGACCGAGCCAGCTGGAGCGAGGCACGCACCTGCTCGCCCCTGTCGCAGCCGGCCATGAGCCATCATTTCAAAAAACTGGTTGAGGCCGGCATCATCACCGAGCAAAAAACAGGCACTGAGAAAAACTATGAACTCAACCACGAGCTGTTCAGGCGGCTCGGTATAAATCCCGAAAAACTCTAACTGCAAGGAGGCAGCATGAAGAAACTGTTGATTGTATTAAGTAGTGTACGCGAAAACCGTATCGCTGATAAAATTCTCGAGCACGTCCAGACCCATCTCGAGCCATACGGCCGCTTTGAGGTGACGGTTGCCGACTTCAGGCAGATGCCGTTGCCCTTTTATGACTTGCCGGTCACATCATCCGATGAGCGTTTCCAGCCGACCGATCCAAACGCTGTCAAGTGGACAAAAATGGTCGCCGATGCCGATGCCGTGCTGATTCTGACGGCCGAATACAATCACAGCTACACCGCCGTACTAAAGACCGCCATCGACTGGATATATAAAGAGTGGGAGGACAAACCGCTCGCCTTTATCGGCTATGGCTGGGTGGGCGGCGCCCGCGCCATTAACCACCTGCACGGTGTGTTCGAGTTTTTGAAGCCCAAGATGATTCAGCCCGAAGCAAACCTGCGCTTTAAAAAAGAAATTGAGCTCGACGGCACCGTTATTGACGCCGAGGCCACCGCGTCCGCTATTAAGGGTGTACTCGACGCGCTGGCTTAGTATCTTTGAGTGCAAGATAGTACTGCCGCGTGCCACTGTCAAAATGTTCAATCGCATAACGCAGCGTGGTGCGCGGCATGGTGGCAGCGTGCCGGTTGAGAAAATCCATCAACAGCTGACGGTCCACCCTTTTGCCAAGCTCACGAAGCATCCAGCCAACAGCTTTTTGGATCAGATCGTGCGGATCATGCAGTAATATATCGGCTATTATCAGCGCCTCATTCGCCCTGCCCTGCTTTATGTAGTGAAAGGTGCTCAGCATGGCAATGCGCCGCTCCCACAGGTTGCCTGAGGCTGCCAGTTTGGACAGCACCTTCATTTTGTATGGGCTGGCTGCAAGCTGCGGGCCGACAATATACGGTGCCGAGCTGTCCACCAGATCCCAGTTGTTTACCTGTCCGAGATGCGTCATATAAAAGTTATAAATCTCCTGGCGGGCGTTCGCGCTGCCCCTTTTATAGGCATTCACCAGCAGGATCAGTCCTGTCAGGCGTTCTTCGTGCCAGGGGCTGGTTATCAGCTTTTCGATATCGCCCAGCCATAAATGGCTGTATTTTTTAGCGAGAGCCCGCTGCTGCGGTACGGTCACACCCAGAAACTGATCGCCCTCGGCATACTGGCCTGGACCGGCCTTAAAAAAGCGCGGGTAGAATGCGGTTTTCGCCGGATCAGCCAGCGTCCGCAGCTCGGCCCTTAGCTCATCCAGCATCAACAAAAGCTTCCACGCCCAGGCCGGGACGCAGCCTTTCCCCAAATCCCTCCAGCACTTTTTCGTACTGCGACGGCATGACCCGCAGGCAGTTCAGCTTGCAGTCAAACAGATTATCATCCAGCTTTAGACAAACTGCACATTCGTTCTCGTCACAGATAGGCGGCCGCTCAATATTGAAGAAAAAATTAAATTGCCGGTCCACTGCCTCGATCTGCTGATACTGGCCCGGGGTCAGTACGGCATGATAGATCTTAGGCTTTTGCGCCGCCTGAGCAACCGCCAGATCCACCCAGCGCGATACCGCCCGATGATCAGGATGCCCGGTCATGCCCTCCGGCCCAAAGGTAAAAATACTGTCGGGCTGATAAGCTGCAATCAGCGACGCCAGGCGCTGAGCCGGCTGACGCTCGTCAATCTCGGCACAACCGCCGTCCGGGTAATCAAGAAAGTGATGGTTCTGTATGCCGATAATCTGATAGGCCGCCTTAAGCTCCTGCTCGCGAATACGGCCCAGTCTGGCGGCCGGCCAGCGCGACTCGTCCTGCACACCCGCCTCGCCGCGCGTGGCCGTCACGCAGGCCACGGTCTGGCCGTTGGCCACCGCCGCACACAGTATGCCGCACATTGACATCACCTCATCGTCGGGGTGCGCCCACACCCCTAAAATAGTGCCCAGCTTGCCAATATCCCGCACCGAGCTAATCATTTCTTTGCCCTGCCGGCTTCATAAAATTTTATATATGCTTCGGGTGATACGGCAGCCACAGCCTCGGCCAGAATATCCATCGGAATATCCTCGAGTTTTTTAAACCGGATACAGCTCTTGCCCATATCCAGCTTTTTGCCTGTCCTGGCCCATGCCTGACGAAACGACTCCTCACCCCCAGGGCGGGCGCCAAGCCCCAGCATATAGATAGCCATATGATTCTTCTGGCTGGCAAGCGCAATATAATTGAGTGGCTGCTTATTGTATGTGTCCGGGTAGCGGCTCAGTGGTATCTCGTAAGAAATCATGCCCCAGTTCATGGTTTCGACATAGCCATCAGGTAGGTTTTTCTTCACTAAATCGCGCAGGGTGCTCACTGCTGCGCGCCGCTCTGGCGGCAGGCTTTGTAGGTACTCGTCGACGGTTGTGGCTTGGCTTTGCACGATTCGTCCTTTTATACATTCAAAGTATGCGTGCGGGCACAGCATCCGTCAATCCGTAACCTCATGACTGCAATTGGGACGGTTACTGCTATATTGCAGAGCAATGTTGGGCCTTCATTCGTTTGGGAATATCGCAGGCCTGCTTGTGCTGCTTGCCGCCTGTTATCGTATTGGCAGAATCGTAAAGTAACATCGGCTTTAGGGGGCGGTCCATGTACTATTCGGGGCGGAGCCATGTACCGTATGGCACATGGCGGAGAGAGAGGGATTCGAACCCTCGGTACCCTTGCGAGCACACAGTCTTTCCAGGACTGCCAGTTAAACCACTCCTGCATCTCTCCACAATTTAAATATACAGGGTTCGAATGAGGGATTCGACCCACCTTCGGCGGGCCCGCAACTTCATCTTTGCAAACAAGTTTGCAAGAGAAGATTGCCTTGCGAAGTGCCACTGGCACTTCTCACCTCGGTACCCTTGCGAGCACACAGTCTTTCCAGGACTGCCAGTTAAACCACTCC
>CAZBAF010000003.1:0-30925 GCA_964490245.1 uncultured Candidatus Saccharibacteria bacterium | reverse complement strand
TGCATCTCTCCACGTCGAGCTCAAGCGAATCTGCTTGATCGGCCAGTGAAAACCCTTAGCCTTCCCTTGCTTCAACCCGACAAGCTTTTAACTAAGCTATTATATCTGAAAATTGTTTCTTTTACACCTTGCGGACAGATAGCCGGTTTGAGTACACTTAGTACCAATGGCAACCGTAATCGAACTAGTTGAAGTTTCCAAGCTGTACGGGTTTGGCAATGCCACCACCGTAGCTCTGGACGAAATCAGCCTGACCGTTCAAAAGGGCGAATTCGTGGCCATCATGGGTCCGAGCGGTTCAGGCAAGTCAAGCCTACTTAATGTTATTGGTCTGCTCGACCGCCCCACCCACGGCACCTACAGCCTGAGCGGACGCGTGGTCTCACGCCTGCGCCCCAACCGCCTGGCGCGTGCGCGGCGTGATCACATAGGCTTTATTTTTCAGTCCTTCAATCTGCTGCCCCGCCTGACCGCACTCGAAAACGTTGCCCTGCCCCTCGCCTACAAAGGCATGACCCAGACCCGCCGCCTAAAACAGGCGGGCGAAGCCCTGGAGCGCGTGGGCCTGGGCGACCGTGAATATTTTTATCCCAAAGCCTTGTCGGGCGGACAGGCGCAGCGCGTGGCCATTGCCCGTGCGCTGGTAAACAACCCCAGCCTGATTATTGCCGACGAGCCCACCGGCAACCTGGACAGCCACAGTTCACGTGTGGTTATGGAGCTGTTGGCTGAACTGCACAGCACCGGCAGCACTATCCTGATGGTGACCCACAACCCCGAGTTGACTCGCTATGCCACACGCGTTCTGTACATGCTGGATGGTTCGATTGTGCATGACGAACAGACCAAGCTGGGCGAAATCCCGCTGCGCGCCCGCAGCGGCGGCGATGAGCAGCCGCGCACCGATGAGGAGGAGCAGCTCGAGGGCGTATCCGCCTTCCTTCATGAAATCCCGGCCAAAGCCGCCCCGGCGCGCAAACGCCTGGTCAAAGATGCTAAAAAGACCGCCAAACCGCGCAAAACCAAAACCAAGAAACGGACAAAATCATGACCATGCTATTTTCGACCAATACCCGTATTGCCCTGCAGTCAATCCGCGCTAACAAGACACGCAGCCTCCTGACGATGCTGGGTATTATTATCGGGGTGGCTTCGGTTATTATGACGGTCGCACTGGGCGAGGGTTTTCGCCGGCAGGTCGTGCAGACCAACCAGTCAAACAACCCTGATCTCGTCACCATCCGTCCCGGCAAAGTCGCCACCCGCGACGACAGCGGCACCATTACTCACATCAATTACCTGGCTTCGTTCGGTGCAAACTCTCTGACCGACAAAGATTACGAGTCACTGCAAAAACTGACTGAGGCCGCCGCCGTAGTACCGCTCAGTACTATCTCAGGGCTGGCGACTAATTTTGAGGGGCAGGAATACACCGACGGCGTCGTCATTGCCAGCACCGAACGCCTGCCGGAAATGCTGGGGCAAAAAGTTGCTTACGGATCGTTCTTCCGCGATGATTCCAACGGGCGTAACGTGGTTATTATCGGCAGACGCGTCGCCGAGGAGCTATATAAAGAGAACGTTCCTTTGGGCAAACTGATGACCATCCGCGGCAAAGATTTTGTCATTGGCGGTATCTTTGAAGAGTTCCAGACTAATCCGCTCAGCGCCGTGACTGATCTTAATAAAGGCATCTTTATGTCCTACCCGCTGGCAAAAGAGATTGTCGGCGGCAACCCCTCCATTTATCAGTTTATGCTGACACCCACAACCGAACACACATCTGCGCAGCTGGCGGCAGCTGCCCACGAGACACTGCTGGCCAATCACGGGCGCCAAGAGGATTTTACCGTCCTGAGAGCCGAAGAAACCGAGTTCATCGCCCAGGACACTGCCCGCACCGCCACAGCTTTTGTCGTTGGTATCGCCGCCATATCTTTGCTGGTCGGCGGTATCGGTATAATGAATATTATGTTTGTGGCCGTCACCGAACGCACGCGCGAAATCGGCGTGCGCAAATCTTTAGGTGCCACCAACCGGCAGATCTACACCCAGTTTATGATTGAAGCGACTGTCATGAGCATTGTCGGCGGCATTGTCGGTGTTATCCTGGCCTTTGGCGGCATTGCCGCTCTGCGCATTATCAGCAGCCTTCAGCCGGCCGTCACCTGGCAGATTATTGCCCTGGCGGTGGGCGCCTCGGCAACGGTGGGCATCATCTTTGGCACCGCTCCGGCCGTCAAAGCCGCCCGTAAAGACCCCATCGAAGCCCTTAGATACGAATAAAGCTGCACTCTGCTGCTCCTCGTAAAGAGCCCCGGCGGGTTCCTTTACCACACCGAGAAAAATTTCTCCGACAGCTCCCTATGAATAAGCAGCTGCTGACAAACAAGAAATAAATTCTGATCGCATCAGCTGTTATCTATATTTGACATTTTGTTGTGTATACGCAACAATGTATTGCGTTATGATATATAACCGTGTCGCATTGCTGCGTACAGAAAAAGACATGTCGCGCCAGGAGCTGGCCGATCTGGTAGGCGTCAACTATCAGACCATCGGCTTTATTGAGCGTGGCGATTATTCGCCCAGCCTTGAGCTGGCCTTTAAGATCGCCGACGCGTTTTGCGTGGAAATTGGCACCGTTTTCTCGGACAAGCCTTTTCCTCCATTGTTTTCAAGTAAAGTGAAGGAGAAGAAATGGGCAGGCGGCAAACATTAAAGTTTTGGAACAGATTATTGTTCTACACATTATTCGCTTCATGGGCAGTGCTGCTTACTGGAACTGCCCTCATAACATTACTTCCAGAGGGCAGCTTTCCGGCTTACATCTTGACTGTGCCACTGTACACTACACCAGTGCTTACCATAGCGGCAGTATTTGCTGTTGCCTACAACCACACCACAAAATCAGCCGTTGAAGATCCCAGGCACTTGCCTCTTATCCGAGTGTTTGCCTTGCTTATCCCTTTGGCACTTCTAGCTGCGGTTTGGTTCTCGATCCAAAGCCTGTGGGTAAGCCCGTTTGATGAAACACGCAACCGCTTTGTTCTGGAAAACCTGGCTACCGGGGCTATCTTTGTGGCTAGTATACTAACACTTACGCTCACGAGCTTGCAGCGGGATATTTATTGGATGACCGGGCGGGCAGCGGGTCTGCTCGACGAGCGGCAAATCAAAGAACGCCAAGCGGTATTTGAGAGGAGTTATAAATTCGGTTTTGGGTTGACAGTACTGGTCGTATGGGGTTATTTAATCAAGCTGGAGAGCTTAGGTAAGATTAGGGAGCTGAATGGTTTTAACTCTATACCTGGCCATTATTACTACCCTGCAATTTGTCTGGTAATAGCCCTGGTTGCACTGCCGCTCATCGTTGCCGCCTGGGGCAAGCGTCCCAAGTTTTTAGCAAGAGAAAAGAGATCCAACGGGTAGCATGCAAAGATGAGGTCGTAGCGGTGGCCACGGCGGTTGCAGTACTAAGTGCAGAGCGTTGGATCATTAGATAGAAGAAGTAAGATGCCTGGCTAGCCCGGGCGGGTTGCAGTGGCTCGGCTGGTGCCGAACGCGTGCTCCCCACCCGGGCAGGTCATCAGGCGTGCCGGACGAAGTCGTAGTCGGGCTTGTGGAGCCCGTTGGTGGAGTGGACCGGGAAGGTGCCCGGCGACGCGTAGGCGTCACGCATCTCGGCGAGCTTGTCCGGGCCGAGCGAGGCCGCGTTCATCTGCTCGAAGAGGCTGGGCCTCTGGGGGCGGCGACGCATCTCTCGAACCGTCTTGACGGGCCGGACGATCAGCGTCAGGCCGCCGGGGATGGTCGCCAAGGCGTAGAGCCCCGTGAGCACCGGAACGGAGGCCACCGCCAGCTTGAGCTTCGTGGACTTCTTCATTAGGGTTCTCCCCTGGTTCGGTATCCCCTCTGTCGGGACACATTCTTTAATTATAACAGTTAATTGATACTAATGCAATAAACTTATAAATAATCAGGGGCGGCTGGCAGGCCAAAGAATTCTTCCAGGGTGGCGATGCCGGTGTTGTGCATTTCTTCAGCCAATTCCCTGCCTACCCAGCGCATGTGCCACGGCTCGTACTGATAGCCGGTAACGGACTCTTTGCCATTGGGATAGCGGACAATAAAGCCGTAAGTGTGGGCGTTTTCGCGCAGCCACTTGCCCTCGGGCGTATCTTCAAAACAAATCTGCAGGTGACAAGCCTGACTCACGGACGTTGCGTCAAACGCTAGCCCGGTCTGGTGTTCGCTGGTACCGGGCCGGGCGCTGTAGCGATCGGCCGCAGCCTGTCCGTCACGTGCCACATAGCTGTTATAAAACTGCCGTTGCAGCGCCTCAGACCGGTAGCCGCTGCCGAACACCAGTGTCACACCTTCATTGCCGGCAGCGCTGAACATAGCTGTTAAGTCCGGCACCGCTTGATTGCTGAACTGCATTTGCTCTGCCCCGCTCAGACGCCGGCGTACCTCAGGTACCACCAAATCGTCCGGCTCATATCCAGCCGGCAGGGGCCGCGTCTTATTGACTACCCACCACGGACTGGCCGGTTGATCCAGCGCATACCTTGTCCGGTCAAAATTATCAGGCGCTTCGTCCGGCACCGGCTGTTCCTGCCCTGGGGCATCGGTCGCCTGCTGCGCCGTATTGGGCGACGGCTCACTATAAAACACATCCCTGAACTTAAGCCAGCCAAAAAAACCTGCAGCAAGCAGCAGCACGACCCCAAGCGGCACCAAAAATTTCTTAGGCATAGTTGCATTTTACCCCAGAATACGTGCTAACACCTAAAGCGTAATCTGATAGAATAGAAACAACTATGGGAATAGAAAAAATTGTGCCCACCAAATTATTGTGGATGGACTTGGAGTTTACCGGCTTTGAGTACGGTAAAGACGTCATCCTGGAAGTGTCAGTTGAGGTGACAGATTTTGACTTTAAAACTTTAGGCAACTATGAGGCGCGTATAAAAAACGATCCCCGGACGCTGGTAGAGCGCATGAAGCTCAATACTTTTTGGCAGGACCACCCCGAAAACCGCGATAACTTCTTAAATCATAATGACCAAGGCAAACCGCTCGCTCAAGTAGAGAAAGAGCTGATCGGCTTTACCGAACAGTACTTTGGGTCCGAGCCGGCGGTTCTGGCGGGCAATTCCATCCATAGCGACCGGGCCATGATCAAGGCCTGGTGGCCGGCGCTGGATCTGCGCCTGCACTATCGCATGCTGGATGTCACCAGCTGGAAAACCGTTATGCAGGGCAAGTTTGGCGTTGAATATGAGAAAGCCAATAATCACCGTGCCTATGACGATATCCAGGAATCCATTGCCGAGCTACAATTTTACCTGGACTGGCTGCAAAAACATGACGCATAAAGAGGTTGAGGAATATATTTTGAGCATGCCGAACGCCCGGCTGGATTATCCGTTCGGCGAAGGCGTAGCGGTGTATAAGGCCGGCGATAAAATGTTTGCCTTGATTCACGAGGGCAAGACCCCTGTTAATCTAAGCCTGAAGTGCGACCCGCAGCTGGCCGAGCTGCTGCGTGAACGCTATGAATCGGTTATGCCGGGCTATCATCTTAATAAAAAGCATTGGAACACCATTCTGTTAACCGGCCAGCTGCCCTGGGAAGAAATCCAGGGCCTCATCCGCCACAGCTATCTGCTTGTTACCGGCGCTCACCGCTAAACGCTGATCAGCCGGCCAGTTCGGTCTTAAGCCGCTCTATCAGTTCAACCGGTGTCGGGTTAAGCCCGTTCAGCAGCGCCAGATAGATTGATACAAAATCACCCAGTGCAATGGTGTAGAGCAACTGCGCCAGCAGCGTATCGCCCGCCGCCTCGACCACAAGCGGTTGCGGCCAACGGCCGCTCAGCAGTTTATTGGTGACCTCAAAGCGCTTCTTTGTGCGCTCATGCTCCAGATTACTGCGCAGCTGAACAACCGCGTATGGCTTTTCTATCGGATGTGACGTCCATCCCAAAAACTCGTTATGATTAAACTCCGGCAGCTGGTTGCACCAGGCTACATTCTTGGCGTTTTCGTTAAAACTGATCTTCCATTTATAGGCAGCCGGGAACAACAACGGACCGGCGTATACAACCGGCGATTTACCGCTCAGCTCAAGAGCCAGCTGTTTAGCCTCGTTATCGGCCGTCTTAACATCGGGGCGCCAGTGCGCTACGCTGGTTTTAAGAAAGTCATTTGCCGTCCTTAGCGCTGCTTCTGCCTCATCACGATCGATAACCTGCGCGCACCCCAGCACTGTCACTAGTGCCTTCAGACTGTAGAGTACCGCATGCCGGGGCTGTAAACCGCCCGGCAAGTGTACAAACGGCCAACTGTTCTGCCCTGCCAGCTCCTGCATCTTGCCGCCGGAGGCAATCACCACCACTTGGGCGCCTTTTTCTTTGGCGCGGCTCATCGCCTCAATCGTCTCTTCGGTGTTGCCGGAATAGCTGCTGGCGATAAAAAGTGTCTCTTCCGATACATAGGACGGGATATCGTACTGGCGTGTAATTTCAAACGGCATATTGTATCCCGGCCAGCTCTGGCTGATTGACGCCGCCAAAGCCGAGCCGCCCATGCCGGCAAAAACTATGTTTTTAACTGCGCCTGACTCGAGCTGCCAGCCGCTTAAATCAAAGCTGTGCTCCAGCTGTTGCCATTGTTTTTCGGCCACACCCAAAGCATCCTGTGCATCTTTCTCGTGAATGTATTTCAGATCATCAAGCATACTTACCATAGTACAGAGTTCGAGGTTCTGAGTACAGGGTGCCCTTTTACTTTGCGTGCCGCGCCCTTACTATTCTCGTTATGCTTATGATATAGTGTTACGTAAAGAAAATAACTAACGTACGTATACAGGAACCAGGGTGGGCATTTTCAGCAACAGAAACACACAGGATGTGCCGGTGGCCGACGAGGGGTCTTTTCAGGACCCTGCCGCGCAGCCCGTGCAAGACAACGGCATGCTGCCGCAGCCAGGCGACCAGCAGAATCAAGAGTACGGTGCATTTGCAACCACGACTGCACCGCCCATGGATGACCCTTCAGCCTCTGCAAGCGATTACATCATGACCGGCGATCAGGGCACACCAGCCCCGCAGCAACATGCCATTCAGCCGCAGATACAGGATTCGCCGGGCGAGCCCGTGCCGGTGCACACCAATCCCCCTGCCCCCGTCGCCATCACACCGGTACCGAATGACCTCATGCAAATCAAGCAACAGGCCCTGCAGCAACTGTCACCCCTGATATCTCACCTTGAACAATCCCCTGAGGAGCGGTACCGCACCGCCATGATGATGCTCCAGGCCACCGACGACCAGACACTGATTAAAACCGCCTATGAGGCTGCCCAGGCAATCACCGACGAAAAGGCCAAAGCCCAGGCTCTGTTTGATATCGTCAACGAAATCAACTATTTCTCACAGAGAAGTTAAAACCGGGCTTCTACCAGAGTGCCCGGTTGTTATATAAGACTGCGGCCGGCCCTGGGCCATGCCGCTATTGAACTGATAGGTAGCTAATCTTTGCGGCTTAGGCGTTTGCGGTTGACGGCATAGTGCGCACCGCCGGCAACAGCTGTCGTGCCAATAAAAATGCCGGCAATGTTACCTGGCCCTGTGTTGGGCATCGGCCGGCTGGGCACATCGGTGCGCGCCGGGGCATCAACCGTACCTTCGGTATCTTCTTGGGGCTGTTCCTGGTCCGCTTCGGAGTCTTCATCCTGATCACCCTGATCAGTGTCTTCAGGCTCGCCATCAAAGCTCGGCAAAGTGCCGTTGTTGTCGTTGACCGCTACCGGGACCTCGGGCTCGTCACTGTCAGTTGCCTGTCGATAAATCCAGCGGCCGCCCATAAAAAGCGCAATCACAATGGCCGCTACTGCCGCAATTGACACCAAAGCCAGCACCCACGCCAGCCAGGCGCGGTCACGGCGTTCACCTTCATAGTACTGGTCTACCTCCGGTAAAACGGTTGCATTCTTTTTGCGGTTGAATAATGCCACGGGACACCTCTCCTCGTTTTAGCCGATTTTACTATATTTATGACAATCCGGCAACATTTATTGCTAGGGTTCAGGGCTGGCAGCAGGCGTATCAAGTATCCGAAGATCCGGAGGGACTTGTTTAGCCTGCTGCCAGCCAGGGTGGGTAGGGTGTGAGGTTCGTGAGCGTCAGCCTCCCTTCTCGTCCAGCTTGCGCTCGATCAGGGTGATGAGGTCACCGACGGTGGAGAGACCCTCGAGCTCCTCCTCGGGCACCTGGATGTCGAACTCCTCCTCGACCGCCATCGTGGCCTCGACCAGGTCGAGGCTGTCCGCCTCCAGATCGTCCTGGAACTTCGCGTCCGGCACGATCTGCTCGGGCGTGACGCCGAGCGTATCGGCAATCGCCGTCTGCAGTCGCTCGAGGACTGCGTCCATATTTGCCATGTCCCTTCCTTGCTGTGAGTGCAGCCCTACTTGGGTTTCGGTGCTGCGGATCGTACTCTGCCTGAGTCTCCAATAACCCATGCGGGCCATCAGTTCACTTCTCTCAGGAGAGCTGACTCGATGGTACGAAAATAACTCTTAACACGCAAGCATAACCATGATAAATGAATAAAGTAAAAATGCTCCGGATTCATTCCGGAGCATTTACATCCGCTTTCAGGAGGAACAGCCGGAGAAATGTATTTCTCCGCGCGATAAGGAACCCGCTTGGGGTTCCTTATAAGCGAAGCGTTTACATCATTCCCATGCCGCCCATATCAGGGGCAGGAGCCGCCTTTGGCTCGGGCACATCAATCACCAGCGCACCCATAGTAATGGCGGTACCGGCAATACTTGCCGCATTCTGAACAGCCTCTTTGGTCACACGGGCGGGATCAACCACTCCGGCGGACTTAAGGTCGACCAGCTTATCCGGGCTGTTTACGTTAATGCCCTGGCCCGGCTTACCTTTTTTGACCAGCGGCAACCACTCGTCGGCGTTCAAACCGGCGTTGGTCAGCAGGATTCTAAACGGTTGCTCCAGCGCATTGGCCAAAATAGTCTTACCGGCTGCAACAGTAGCGTCGTCTTTGGCAGAAGTGCCGATGGTCGAGGCCAGATTAATTAGTGTCACCCCGCCGCCCGGCACAATACCTTCGTCCAGCGCAGCTTTAACGGCAGCCACTGCATCATCAACGCGGAACTTCTTCTCCTCTATTTCGGTCTCGGTCGCACCGCCCACCTTGATCACGGCAACCTTGCCGGACAGTGCCGCCCGGCGCTTCTCGAGCTGCTCGCGGTCGTACTCGGATGAAGCATTTTCTTCCTGAGCCTTAATCTGCGCAATGCGCGACTTCACACTGGCAGAGGTGCCTGCGCCCTCAATAATTGTGGTTTCGTCTTTAGTAACAATCACCTTGCGTGCCGAGCCAAGATCAGACAGCTCAACATTTTCAAACGACTCGTCACCGTCAATGTAACGGCCGCCGGTCAGCACTGCAATGTCATTCAGAATATCCTTGCGGCGATCGCCAAAGGCCGGTGCCTTGATCGCAACTGTATTGAACACGCCCTTTAGCTTGTTCAGAACCAATGTAGCCATTGCCTCGCCTTCCAGATCTTCGGCGATAATGACCAGCTCCTTTTTGCCTGTCTGAGCCAGTTTTTCGAGCACCGGCAGGATCTCTTGTACCGAGCTGATCTTCTTATCGGTAATCAGGATAGACGGCTTATCAAAAACAGCTTCCATGCGGGTCGTGTCAGTCACCATGTAGGCGCTCACAAAACCGCGGTCAAAGGTAAAGCCCTCAACCACCTCGCTCTCAAGCGCCAGACCCTGACCCTCTTCAACCGTCACCACACCATCCTTGCCGACTTTTTCGATCACATCGGCAATCAGATTGCCGATTTCACTGTCACCTGCACTGATGGTGGCCACCTCAGCCACGCGGGTTTTCTTGTCGGCAATATCTTCTTTCAGGCCGTCGAGCGCCTTAATAACGTCCTGGGCGGCAGCTTCCAGCCCTTTGCGCAGCAGCATCGGATTGTGCCCGGCAGCGATCAGCTTGTTAGCCTCGCTGAGGATGTGATAAGTCAAAACCGTCACGGTGGTCGTACCATCACCGGCAACATCGTTCATCTTGTTGGCAGCCTGCTTGATCAGCTCGGCGCCGACTTTGTAACCCAGCGTTTCGTCGTCAACATCAGCAATTTCCACACCTTTGGCTACAGTCACGCCGTCATGGGTGACAGTCGGATTACCGTAAGATTTGCCGATCACCACGTTGCGGCCTTTTGGGCCCATAGTCGTCTTGACTGCTTCGTATAGAATGCGTGCGCCTTCTAATACTCTTCGACGAGCATCTTCGTCATAAAAAACTTTCTTGCTCACTTTGTTCCTCCGTTCATAATTTTCAATTAGCAATTTACAATTTTCATTCAATTTTCAATGTTTCAATCTTCAAACATTCAGGATTCCTGGTCATTGGTTATTGTGATATTGATCGAAAATTGAAAATTGGAACGTTTGAAAATTACTTGACCACCGCCAAGATATCTTCCTCTTTGATAAGCTGATACTGCTCGCCACCAAACTCCAGCTTGGCCTCGGTCTGACTATAGCTTTTGGCAATTACACGGTCGCCTGGCTTCAGCTGCTTAACATCCTTGCCTGCCGCTACAACTTTTAGAGTCGTGTCTTCGTCAGATACGGTTGGCGCCAGCAGGATGCCACTTTTGGTCTTGAGTTCCTTTTTTTCTTCCTTCACGCACACCACATAATCGCGCAAAGGGGTGATTGGTACGCTCATTGTTCCTCCTTTTAAAAATCTTTGAATAAATCGGTTTTATGAACAAAAGATTGGTAGCCCTCGCAAACGCCACCAATCCTGCGACCCCGCCCGGCACGCAGGCACAGAGTCATCAGCACTCATCATACCCGAGTGCTAATTCGCTCGTCAAGCCTCCCGTGGCATTCAAAACCACTAAGGTCTATAAAAGCATTACCATTATTTGCAAAAGTGTGCTATAATAACAGTCATGGCAGAATTGCTTAGTAACCCTAACTTCCGCATAACAACCTCAGCCGCCGAGGATCCATCGGTAATGCGAATCGAGATATTCGCTACTTCTCCCCGCGGCTCAGAAATAGCACGTTATCTTATTGAGCAATCGCAGAAAGACTCAGATCCAGAAGAGCAATTACCCTACACCTTTGCCGGACAACACGTCGGCATGCCGCTGCATACAACTTGGGCAATTACCCGCGACGGTAGTCCAATCGACCCTTATCTTGATACTGTAGCCGGTGATGTTGCAAACGCCATAGGCACTCTTAGGCCTAAGAAGTAAAGTAAAAAGATGGCAAGAACACCCAACCCCGAAGAATGGCGCCAGATACAGGGCGGTGAGCCCACAATTCTGGAAAGCCCCTCGTCGCAGTTGTTTGAGATAGTGCATGCTTATCCGCAGCCAGACGGTGCGTTTGAGGGACCGCTCGCTGTCGTACCGACACCAAGAGAGCAGCTACTGGGCACCACTCTAGTACATTTTTCAAAAGACGTTGTAGCACCTGCAGCACTTTTATGGCGGCATCATGGACAGCCGTGCGAGGCCCGCTCAGGCCGGGCCAACTACCAGCGCCTCACGCCAGACATGGTTGATACCTATGTTAAGAAACGTATGGCCGAAGGCTGGAAACAGCGCAGCTTAAACCTTACGCCCAATCCCCCTCGTTAGCCCGCTGCTACAGTAGACTACTCAACCGAAGCAACAATATTGCGCTGACTGAGCTGCACAAAACGCTCACGTGCACGCATATAAGGACGCAGCGGATGATCCTGGCCCATCCTGCCAAAACCCCCTACCGGATCAAAATCTTCAACGTCCGCATCAAAAATACCGTCAGAAGTAACCAGTTCCCATGAGCCGGCCTCTCCTTCCTGAAAAGTACGAAGCAGATACTGCGATGCCAAGCCCTCGAACCCGCCATCATCGCTATGACCATTCACGCTCCGTAAGGGAAATGCATACGCTTCTGTATAGGTTTTTGGATGTTCATACGAAGGAAAGGGCAATCTAAACACAATCCTTTTAGTGCCCCGTGTAAACGCCGGACCTACTGGCAGTACAACATCTTTTATAAAACTGCCCCTCTTTGTAGCAACACCTGCTTCTGGCCCGTACTCCAGATCATACGCCTGCGCAAACCGCGCACTTAATAAATCAACAAGATCAGAGGGCATGAATGTCTCATGCCCTCCTTTATGTTCAAAGCCTGCTGTTCCGTCCGAAGATTCTGCCATATTAAGCGCAGTAATTATACAATGCCATATAGATATTTACAAGATCTTATACTTATGGTATGCTTTGCGGCAAGTTGGTTCACCAACTCAGTTAACATCCACTAACATCCACCTACCTTGGGGGAACGTTGCACAAAAACCATGTGCTGTTTAGGGCAAGTGATGAAGTCGAGCTGCTGCTCGACTTCTCGAACGACCGACCCAGCGTCGTATATAACGGCATACCGAGCGTGAAGTACGGGGTCATCAAGCTCTACTTCAAGCGGGGCGAGGTGCGCCAGCAGGAGGCCGGTGCGACGGCTGACCCGATCTACGGCCTGAAGGCCGTGGTCAGCAGCGGGCGATTCGTGGAGCTCCGCACGGAGCTGCCGGTCACCTGCCGGGAGGACGCCGAGGCGCTCTCCCTGAACTTCGTCCTGAAGCTCCGTGACGTCCTCCAGCGGCGCGCGTGGACGGCCAGCAGGCGCATGAGCGAGCGGGAGCGCACGCTCCAGCGGCGTGCCCACCACGCGCTTCCTCAGCGCGGCTGAGATGTGAACCGGCGCCCGGTCGGGGCTTCGAGGACACAAACGTCCTCCTGCCCCGCCGGGCATCCGGGCTTGGTTTTGACCAAGGTGAGATTTTGCGTTGGCAATAGCCGCCGCAACCTAACTCCCCTAGAACGCCAGAACCAAGCCCGACCCCACCCCAGATTATTTTTTGTGTCATCGTACTCTGGTAAATGTGATCAATTTTTGAATATGAATACAGCTCCAAACGAACAGAACGATTATCCAGGCGAGCAGACTGCGCCCCTTGTTGTGGCTACCCAGGAATCAGCCCAACTCTCAGAAACTCTCCGCCATTTTATGCCGGGAGTTGAGGTTGTCGAAGAAGATGGCATTATTATTATCAGGGAAAAATCCTAGCCCACCTTTTCAAATACTTTTTCGACTGTCTTTAACGATTCTTCGTCTACGGTTCGCATAAGCAGATCGGGATTGTGCATTAAGATATAGGTATCCTTAATAGCACCTACCGCATTTGATACCAGTTGACGCAGCCTCGTGCCCTCAAGCTCAGACACCACCTGGCGAACCATTGTCGGCAAATACGAGCGGTACCGCTCTGTGCCGGGCTTAAAATGTCCGGCCTTTAACTGTACGCGAACACTTTTTTCAGGGCTTTTCACTGGCTGAACGACTGTATCAAAAGACCAGATAGGGTTCTGGCCATACTCTACTCTCCATGGATAAATTGCCCGGTCCTCTCTGATGAGTGCCGCACGCACATCCATTTCTTCGGCTACCTCACGCGACCAGTACCGGTGACGCAGGAACAGTAAGCTGGCCCATTCCAAAACCTCCCCGTCGGACAGGCCAGGGGCGTCTTTGGCAAGCGTATCCTGGAGGTTTTTTATAGATTCAAGCTGCAGGGATTCGTAATGACTATAAAAAGTACGCTCGTCTATCAAGCCATCTTCCAGCTGCATGCGAAGCAGTTGATGACCGGCGTCAATCCTGCCCCTGATTCCGGCGCGTGCATCGGGGTCCTCGATACCGCTTTACTCCGACCGCTTGTAGCTTTTGGATGCCAGCCGCAAGAGCTGCTGCTTGCCTGCCCTTTGCTCGGTTCGTAAAGCCGTATCGTGTAAAAGGCTTGCCTGTAATAAATAACGATGGGATGTGCCCGGTTGCTCATCCAATACATTTACGGCACGCAGCATACTATCTGCAAGATCAGGACTCTCGTTAGTAGGTCCAAGACTGCGATACCAACGCTCGACACTATCAGTCAAGGTTTTTACACCCTCAATTGGTTGGCCGTTTTCTATTGAAGCGGTATCCGCGGCTAAACGTTCAGTAAAGGCATTCGCCCCTTTAATCATCCCATCGTAATTATCCAGCACACCCCCTACCCAGACAGGCAACCGTCTATCAGGATATGCTATCGCGATTTCTCTGGCGGCCTCAACAGCGTTCTCCAGTATTGATGCAGTTTCTTGCGACCAGTACTGTGTTCCCTGCTGCTCTAAAAAGCTTGCGGCTTCCACAGCCTGCATCCCAGAGGCTGCCTCTGATTGAGAAGGAGTTACCTCAAGCGTTGCATGCGGCGCTTCCACGGAAGCTCCTTATTTCTTAGCCTTGCTCGGGTGAGGCGGATGGCCCTTAAAGTGCGACCGATTCATTTTGCCTAACGCTCTTGCTTCACGGTCTGCGCCGGTCTCTTGCGCTACAGAGTCCTCTTGTTCTTCATACACTTCATCAGCTGCTGCAGTCAGCGCCACATCGCCCAATCGCTCGGTTATACCAGCAAACTGGCTCTCGACAACATCATCCATATCCTCAGGGGTGCGCACATGGACTGCACCATTGTGGCCCTCTGACACCATTACATCTATTTTGTGTGGCTGTTCGGTCATTTTTATTTCCTTTGTGAGGCAGGGGAAGCCCACCTTTTTATTGTTTTTGTTTGTCAGTCTTGGTTAGATATTAGCATAAGCTAGTTCATTTGTCAATTTGTTTATATAAAGTCTCGCATCGTCAAGCTGTCCGAAAGCTTTAAGCTGAGCCATACAAAGCTTCAGTATACAAATCAACTTGGATAAAAATGTAAAACGGCAAGTGTTTTGAGTCCCTGTAAGGGGTTCTCGCAACTACTTGCCGTGTTCACTGACTAGGTCAGCACACCTGGTTAAGGGCCAGGAATTGTGAGCGGAAAAGCCGCTCTAGTCCAGTGCCTTCCCTGGAGGGAAGACGAAGTAGAGAAGATCAGACCTTCACATCGTCGGGGTTGCCGAGCTGCTCGATCTGCTTGGAGATCCCGCGCTCGATGGCCTGGTCCAAGCGATCGGTGATGGCCTTCTCGGTCATGTTCACCGCGCGCTTGACGGTCCAGTCGAACTTCTCCGCGTAGCCGAAGACCTTCACGAGGTTCTCGTACGTGAAGTCGTTGCCGACCGCCAGCCGGAAGGCCCGTCCGCTCACCATGAGCTTGAGCACGGCATTGATGCCGCGCGCCGAGGTCAGGATGTGCTTCTTGGACTTCCATGCGTTGGCCCACACCGCCGACGCCGCCATGATGATGTTCTTGCACACCTCGAGCTGCCTCTCCGGGGAGAGCTGCACGAGCGGCGAGTTCTTGCTCATGAGCGACGTGAAGGTCAGATGCAGACCCTTGACGTTGATGCCGGCCGGCCGGTGCTTACCCTCGTACGGACGCTTGTCCTGCTCGCTGAGGATGATCATGTCCTTCAGCGGGCTGCGCACATCCCTGTTGAGGTCAACGCACAGGCTGTACGCCCGGGACTCGGCCTCGGATCGCCAGTCGCCCGTCTCGGCCTTCATCTGGAGCATCAGCCGCGCGTCGAGGTTGCGACGCTTGGTCTGCTGCATGAAGGCACGGAGGCGGACCTGGTACGGAGCACCGCGGGTCACCGTGATGGTGAACGTCCAGCGCTTGGACTCCTCGGGGTTGAGGAGCTCGAGCGCCGCGCGCCGGTGCTGGCCGTCGTCCAGGGAAATGTAGGCCCCCTCGGCGAAGTGCCAGTAGCCGTCCTTCAGTTCCCACGCACCCTCGAGGGAACCCAGCGGGTTCTCTGCGAAGATCGTGTCGGGCTGGAGCATGGCCTCGGCGATCTCGATCGCCTTGGCCTCGCTGAACCGACGGTTGACACCGAACCGCTGCTCGCCGAACCGCTCGACGCGGCACAGCTCCATCATCTGCTCGGCGGAGAGCGTGAAGGTGTAGAGCGTGATGCCGGGCTGCTCGGCGATCAGGGTCGGGCCGATCTTGCCGGGGCTCTTGGCCGCGGACATCGTCAGCATGTCGGACAGGGACTGGTCGTCGTGGATCTGAGTCATTGCCTCCTCCAGCAATGCTTGATGAGCCTACTTGGTTTCAGCTCAGGGATGCATTCAGTTTGGTTTTTCAGCTTGGTTCAAGAGGGTATTCCCAAGTATCCAAAAAGAATGGCTGGGATATTATAGTATTTACGCTTAAATAAGTCAAGACCCCCTTTGTGCTACAATCAATTCAACATGCAAAAATGGCCTACCCCCGCCGCGACACTGCTTGGCATACCGCTTGATCTGGGTGCCAAAAACCTCGGTGTGGATATCGGGCCGGATGCCCTGCGCCATCAAGGTATCGTCAGCAAACTGCAGTCAGCGGGCCTGACCATCACTGACGAAGGCGATATCAAGCCGCTGGACCGCAACGAACTCAACCCTGGCGAACCGCACCTGCGCTATCTGGACGAGATTGTCCGCATATCAGAAGTTACGGCCCAGACCGTGCACGAAATCATTGCCCGGCAGGAGCGCGTCATTGCCTTAGGCGGCGACCACTCGGTCAATCTGGGGGTGGTAGCCGGTGCCTCGCGCGCACTGAACGGCGACCTCGGCTTGATCTATCTGGATGCACACGGCGATATGAACACCCCTGACACCACTCAGACCGGCAATATTCACGGCATGCACCTGGCCAGCCTGCTGGGTTTTGGCGAGCCGCGGCTTATCAATGTGCACGGCGAAGGGGCAAAAATCGCTAAAACCAATCTGCTTCACATCGGCGGCAGCGATTTGGATCAGCCCGAAATCGAACTGATGCAGCGCGAAAACCTGCCCAATTTTAAGCTGGTGGATCTGCTCATGGACGGCATGCGGCCGCTTTTTCAAAAAATCGATCAATTATGCAGCCAGGTCGGCCATGTGTGGGTCAGTCTGGATCTGGACGTCATTGACCGCGTGTATGCACCCGGCGCCGGTATGCCTAATCCGGGCGGCCTGAGCTACCGCGAGATCGCCGCCATCGCCGAATATGTCGGCAGCAAATGCAATGTAGTGGGCATGGACGTTGTCGAGTACAACCCCCTGCAGGATGACCATAAGAAAACCGCCGAGCTCAGTATCGAGCTGATCGCTAAATTCCTCGGCCATAATTACAGCTGGTACACCAACTACATGTCAGCCAACAGGCTATAGCCGGCTGCGCAGGGCTGCGCGGACGGTGGCAATTTCGTCCCACGGGTGTTCGCCGTCAGCGCGTTCGATGGTTTTTTCGTGACCTTTGCCTAAGAAAAGCACCGTGTCACCGCTTTTGGCACGTGAAACGGCAAACTTGATTGCCTCTGTCCGGTCGTGCACTAAAAACAGGTTTTTATCACGTACTTTGCCGGCCTGCTCTGCCCCGCTGGCGATCTGATCCATAATCCCCTGGCCGTTTACGTCACGGTCATCCTCTTCGGTAATAATCACCTCATCAGCGTATTTGCCGGCCAGTTCGCCCTGAATGGCCCGTTTGGCTTCATCGCGCCGGCCGGCCGAGCCGAACAACACGATTAACCTACCTTTGACCACCGGCCGCAGGTCTTTGAACAGTTTTTCAAAGCTGTCGGGCGTATGAGCAAAGTCGACAATCACATCAAAGTCCTGTCCCTCGTTGACCGGGTCCATGCGCCCCTCAACACGGGTAAGCGCGGCTATGCCCTTTTCTATCTCGTCCTTAGTCAGGCCGATCGCGCCGCCCACCGCCGCGGCCGCCAAACTGTTATAGACATTGAATTCACCCGGAATATGGCACTCGATGCGCAGCTCACGCGCCGGCTCATCCTGCCCAGTATCCCCCTTCGGGGGTTGTGGTTTAAACACGGCGGTGTAGCGGCTGCCGCCAGGGGTCAGTTTGATGTTCTTGGCCCGCAGATCACCCTGTTTGATGCCATAGGTGATGGGCTTGGAAATGTCCTTAGCAAACAGCTCGGCGCTGGGGTCATCGGCGTTAATAATACCGATGCGCTTGCCTGCCTTGTTGCGGCCGGCCAGACGAAAGAGCTTGCGCTTGGCATCCAGATAGCGCTCAAACGTACCGTGATAATCCAGGTGTTCGTGCGTGACATTAGTCATAACGGCAATGCTGTAGGGTACGCCCCAGACGCGGTTTTGGGCCAGAGCGTGGCTGGTTGTCTCCAGCACCAGCCAGTCGAGCTTTTGTGCTTTCATCCATTTGAGGCGCTTGACCAGCTCGGGCACGGCCACATTGGTCATGTGGTGCACCTGCGGCCGGATATCGTCCCCCACCCCGTACGCCACCGTGCTCATTAGCCCCACTTTATACCCTGCCTCGTGCAGCATGCGATGAATCATAAAACTGGTCGTTGTCTTGCCGTTGGTACCAGTGACGCCGATCACCTTCATACCGCGGGCCGGAAAGCCGTTTAAGGCATGGAACAGTGCTGCCTCGCCCCAGTGGCCGTACGGTTCGATTGTTTTAAACAAACCGCGCGGAACGGCCTTTTTGACGACTGAACGGATATTCATGGTAAGAAGTATGAGGCAAGCGCCAACAGGTGGCAACTACTTGCCGAGATAGCGCACCATGCCGCTTAACAGCGCATCGGTATCCTGGATGGCCTGCAGGTTTTCCGGCGAAACCCCTGACCAATCCTGCCCAAAACCGGCTGCCGCCGGCAAAAACCGGGGCGCTGCCGGCAGCCAGCCCTGGACAAGCACCGTGCCTTCAGAGGTAGCGCCCATGCGTATCCGCTCAATGGCCATGCTCTGCGTCTGCGGATCAAGAGTCAGGCGAACGCGGGTCTGCCGGCCGGTCGGCTCAGTGATGCCTGTATCAGCCTGATGGCTGAAGGCCACGACCCCTTCGGGATCGGGCTCGTCCGCAATAAACTCGGCAGCAATCCTCTGCTCGGCGTCCAACCCCTCCAGCGCACCCGGCTCTGCCAGCTCCGGCCGCAGGTACGACAACAGCGCATAGGCGTTATTAAACATCTGCTCGCCTAACGCCTCCATTGCTTCCTGAGCAGCCAGCTGTCCGTCAAGCCAGCGGACCATTCCGTCCAGGATATCCGCAGTTTGCGTAATATAGCCGAAATTTTCGGGTGAGGGCTCCTGCCACTCCGGATTATGACGCGGGAATACCGGCGGCTGGTATTTTGGCACATCGGGCAACATACCCTCTACATGCACCTGACCCAGGTCCTCCATGACACGCGAGTTCCAGGCAATTTCTGCAGATAATGTTCCCAGATCCAGCTCCAGCGCCATAAACAGACTGGTGGCCTCGCTGCCGCTTGGCTCGCCGGGCTTATCGGCGTCCCTGAATACACGTGCACCGTTAGTGTCAGGTGTTTTAGCGGTATAAAGTTCGAGCACTATGGTTTCGGCCTCTTCACCGGGCCGTTCATAATCACTAAGGTTTGGCACAAGATACTCAACCACCCGGCGGACATTGTGGTACATGGATATGCTCAGTTGTTCCAGCTCGTCCCTGGCCGGGAGAGGACTGAATTCATTTGAACCGCCTTCAGGTGAATGGGTCATTATTGTATTATACCATAAGCGCCATTAATTATCAATACCATCATCTGTGATACAGTGTATCTGATGAAAATACTTGGGATTGAGACCAGTTGCGACGAAACAAGTGCCGCCGTGGTTGAAGACGGCCGTATCTTGCACAGCCTGGTGACGGCCACCAGCCTGGATCTGCACGCTAAATACGGCGGTGTGGTGCCAGAGATTGCTGCCCGCAGACACATTGAGAGCATCCTGCCCGTTATTGACGAAGCCCTCCGGGAGGCGTTCGTACCGAACGCGGAGAAAGATTCCACACTCCCCTCTCCTCACTCTACTCTCCCCTCTTCTCATTCCGATCCCTGGGATCAGATTGACGGTATCGCCGTCACTTACGGCGCGGGGCTGGGCGGATCGCTGTTAGTGGGCGTTATGACCGCCCGCACACTGGCCATTGTTAAGAACAAGCCTCTGTACGGCATCAACCATGTCGAGGGGCATGTCTACGCCAACTTTATTACTAATGTTTCCTCTTCTCTATCTACTAACTACCAACTACCAACTACCGCGCCAAAATTCCCAATTTTGGCGCTTATAGTCAGCGGCGGCCACAGCCAGCTGGTGCTGTTCCGCGACCATTTTGACTACACTCTGCTTGGCCAGACACAGGACGATGCCATCGGCGAAGCATTCGACAAAGTAGCCAAAATGATCGGACTCCCCTACCCCGGCGGCCCGTCAGTGGGCAAAAAAGCGCTTGAGGGCAACCCCCATGCCTTTGACCTGCCTAAGGCCCAGATGACCTCTATCAGTTCCGCTTTAACGGAACTGAGGAGAGAGAAGACAGAAGTGAGAAGTGAGGAGGAAGACGCGACCCCTCCCCACTCCACACTCCCCACTCCACACTCCGCAAGCAACGCGAGCTATGATTTTAGCTTTAGCGGGCTCAAAACAGCCGCCCTAAGGCGTGCACAGGCCATGATAGGTAAAGACTTCACCTTTCCGTCTAAAGACCTGCCAGCGGCCCTTACAGAAGCCCAGAAGGCCGATATTGCTGCCGTATTCCAGCGCGTTGCCATAGAAACGGTGGTTGATAAGACAATTATGGCTTTTGAAGAGTTTAAGCCCGCCTCGGTGGTTATAGCGGGTGGTGTGGCCGCCAGCCCGGAGCTGCGCCGCCAGCTGGCCGAAAGATTGCCGATTAGTATCGAATACACTGACACTAAACTCTGCACTGACAACGGCGCCATGATTGCCACTCTGGGATGCTTTAAAGCCCTGCACGGCCAGCCCACCGCCGACCCCTACTCGCTCGAAATACAGCCCAATTTATCTATGTAGTCGCATTTGCATTGCGGATTTCGCTAAAGATAGTGCGTTTTGTGTAGCATGTGCGACTACGGCATGTTTGTAACCCCTGTGCCGCATCAGCCGCCAGTAGTTCAGCCCGCCTATAAACTGCGGCACCGGAATCGCCTCCTTGCCGGCATGACCGACTGCAAATACAGCGGCTACGGCCGTTCCGACCGCTTTTTGGGAACCGTTACTCCCCTGTTTATCCAAAACATCGGAGGGAATTTTCCTCACAACCAGCTCCTCCAGTACGGGCGCAAGCACCAAGCCGGTCGCCACAGCCACGGCCGGCTTGTTAAAACGTTTGCCAAGCCTGGAATTGTGCCATCCGTGTCCGAGCCTGACCCCTGTGGCGCGCTGCACTACAGCTGCAGTCGCCTGCCGGCCCGCCCATACCGCTGCCGACTCCAGGACAGTGGCAGCATGTGGGTGTTCCGCCTGGAAGTTTACAACCCGCTGCCTGAGCGGCAGACTGGTCTGCAAAGCCGCATCCGGCACCTTGCCCCCTTCCTGTCCCGGGTGTATAGCCGCCGGTTCAGGTGATAAAAAATTGTCCATTTTGTCCGCTGAACTCACTAGGGTTACTCTATTAATATTAGAACAAATATTCCTTTGCTTGTCAATGCTGTAAGCCCCGTGCTGCTTGAGACCCTGCACCGTCAACCCATCGTTGACCCCTACTCCTACTCGCTCGACATTGCACCGAATCTCAGTATGTAAAACAGAGGTCAGTTCTCAAACTCGCAAAAATCCTCCCTGTTAGAGGACAGTCCTCCGGGTAACGTAGACTAGCCGGCTGTGTCGGACGCAAGGATTTGCTTACGCTCGCCCTGAATCCGGTTCACTCGAGGCACCGAAAGGCCTGAGGCATAAAAATTACGGCGGGCCTCAGGGGAGCACTGAGCCAACAACCGGTTCAGGCTCAATGTACCGCCTTCGGTCTGTTCACCCCTGGTTAACCATGCCGGCAGCCGGCCCCAATCCACGTTTAACTGGGCAAAGTTTGCCGGCTCGCCCGCTTCGTCCACGAACTCATACTCATTCGCAAATACACGCCAATCTGCTCGCAATTGACCGTTAAAGAGCTTGTTTAAGCGCTCGTGATTATCGGCTACCTGATCAGCTATACCGATTTGTGTGCCGAGTCTTTTCTCAAGCCACATCTCAGGTGTATAAACATGGCCGATCTGGTTTACGCCCAATTTGCGGGCTAATGCCTGCAATTGCTTTGACTTGGGACTTTCCATGGACCAGCCGTGTTCGGTAACGGCGCCCGGGTCTTCTATGCCCCTTTTGTGACGCTCCGCTGCCACCAGCTGCCGGATATCGTCCGTGTTGGGGTTATAGGTGGTTACGGGCCCCTGTTCGGCAGGCGCACCGCTGTGCTCGACATCAGCGACAAAAACCCGTGCTGACGGCATCTTGAGTGCTTCATGAGGATTTTGCTCAAACCAGGTATCGTTGCTCATCAGATTGGCCAGCGGCCGTTTGCGCTCGGCCAGAACACTGCCCAGCGTATCTACAATCGTATACTTCTCCCCTTCCCAGTTGCCGCCAAAGTTACTCACCACCGGAACATCAAGGGCGAAGTGGATTGAGTGGCGCATGTAAGTGCCGTTTGTTTTATCCGCGGTTGAATACAGATGCCCGGCGCCGTCTGCGTCTATCTCGGGGGCATATCCGGTACGGCGGACCAATAAGACATTATCCGGGTTAAGCACCTCTGATTCGAGAGGTGATAGCTGCTGTTACTCTGCGCCGTTCTTGATACACGCGACAGTGCTGCCTGACGTTTTTGCATCTCCTGCTGCGCGTCGGTATCACCGGTCAAAGCCAGTAAGACCAGCGCTTCAGCGTCAGGATCTGCCCGCTCGGCCACCTGCCCGTCCGGACCAATAAGCCGGCAGGCCATAATACTGTCTATCAGTGCAAACGAGTCATTCGAATATGTGCCAGCCACCAGCTCCTGCTGCATGGTCTTGAGCTGTGTATCTTTGGCCCCTAGATAGAGCGCCGCCTCTACCACGCCGAGCGGCGTCTGGTTAACGATAATCTTTGACGTATCACTCCCCAACCGGGAAGCTTCATTACTAAAGCGAGGCGTCTCAGCGGCGCCGGCAATTACCGCATCTGTAAAATCAGGAATTTCCGGGAGCTCTTCCCTGCCCTTGAGTACCAGCTTTTGGCGACCAAAAACATACACTCTTCGATGAAATCCGGCAGCATCAACAACTTCGTAAGGCTGAAGCCGCTCGAGAAGAGGAAGGACTTCGGGCTGGTATGCTATCTCTGGCTCAACAGATAAGGTTTCTGACATTTTTGTTTTAGATTTAACCAGTTCATTATAGCAAAACTTAAGCGTTTTGTCAATATTGCATGCGGCCGCGGAGGGCGGTATGCTGGGAGGGAAAACAAACAACTGCTTTGCCTGTCAGCCGATAGGCCGTACATCACAAAAAGCAGAAACGAGGGTTTATCTAACACCTTTCGTGTGAAAAGGCGTACTTTTTGGTGCGCCTTTTTCATTTCATGTGAAAAATGTCTGACGCTGACAGTAGATATCAAATAACAGAGGTGGTATACTGTATGGACAATTATCCATTAGTCAAATTACCATTTACTAACTTTGGTTTTTGAAAGTTGTTTTTGCAATAAACGGCCGGTGGCAGGTGTGCAACGAGCGGCAAACAGAATAAGGTGAATAAGAAGTGAAATTATCGACTAAATACGAGCCAAACCAGTACGAAGGCATGATTTATGACCTGTGGGAAAAGAGCGGCGCCTTTGCACCCAAAGGGGCAGGGGAGCCGTACACGACCATCATGCCGCCCCCCAACGCCAACGCCAATCTGCACATCGGTCACGCGCTTAATTATTCGCTGCAGGATATTGCTGTCAGATATCAGCGCATGCAGGGCAGGGCGACCCTGTATCTGCCCGGCGCCGACCACGCCGGCTTTGAAACCCAGGTGGTCTATGAAAAACACCTGGCCAAAGAAGGGAAAAGCCGCTTTGACTTCACTCGCGAGGAACTGTACAGCCGGGTTTATGACTTTGTGCAGGGCAATAAGAACAACTTTGAAAAGCAGCTGCGCGGCCTGGGTGCTTCGGTAGACTGGAGCCGGTTTACCTTTACCCTGGATGAAAAGGTGGTCAAAACTGCCTGTCAGACCTTTAAAAAGCTTTGGGACGACAAGCTGATTTACAGGGGTGAACGGCTGGTTAACTTTTGCACTTTTCATGGCACCGCCTTTGCGGATATAGAGGTAGAGTATAAGAACGAGACGGGCAAGATGTACTACATACGCTTCCCGCTGGTACCGGTAGAGGGCGTTACCGATGCAAAAGATTACGTACTGATTGCCACCACCCGGCCCGAAACCATGCTGGGCGATGTGGCGGTAGCTATTCACCCTGAGGACGAGCGCTTTAAACACCTGATTGGCCGCACGGTGCGTATCCCCTTAGCCGAGCGGCAGGTACCGGTGATTGCCGACCAGATGGTCGACCGCGAGTTTGGTACCGGCGCCGTTAAGATTACCGCCGCCCACGATCCCAACGATTTTGAGGTGGCCAGAAGCCATAATCTGCCCCTGTTGCAGGTGATTACCGAGGAGGGGGTGATCGGCCACGACGCGCCGCATCAATACCACGGACTTAAGGTGGACGAAGCGCGCCAGCAGGTGGTCAAAGAGCTGGAGGCCGCTAATCTGCTCGAAAAAACCGAGGATCACGAACACCGGGTAGGGCACTGC
Organism: uncultured Candidatus Saccharibacteria bacterium; assembly: GCA_964490245.1. GTDB lineage: Bacteria > Patescibacteriota > Saccharimonadia > Saccharimonadales > JACDBH01 > CAZBAF01. The sequence goes on along the minus strand of CAZBAF010000003.1, from coordinate 6,240 downwards.
TACAAGTGCGGCACGGTGATCCAGCCGCTGGTGCGCGACCAGTGGTTTATCGATATGAAAAAACTGGCCGCGCCGGCTATTGAGGCGCTGAGGGCAGGGAAGATCAACTTCTATCCGCAGCAAAAGCGCGAACAGGTCATAACTTATCTCGAGAACGTCAAAGATTGGAACATCTCGCGCCAGATTGCCTGGGGTATACCGATTCCGGCTTTCCAGAATATCGACGAGCCTGATGACTGGGTCTTTGACGAGCGGGTGGATTCAGAGCTGCTGGAGATTGACGGCAAGACCTACCGCCGCGACCCTGACGTGTTTGACACCTGGTTCTCTAGCGGTCAGTGGCCGTACATCACCCTGGGATATCCGGACGGCGAGGACTTTAAGCGGTTTTACCCAAACACCCTGATGGAGACCGGCATTGATATCCTGTATCAGTGGGTGGCGCGTATGATCGTGCTGGGTCTGTATGTCACCGGTGATGTTCCGTTTAAAGATGTCTACTTGCACGGTATGGTCCGGTCCGAGGACGGCCGTAAAATGAGCAAATCCTTAGGCAACGTCATTGACCCGCATGAGGTTATTGCCAGCCACGGCTCTGACGCGCTGCGCATGGGCATTATTGCCGGACGCAGCGCCGGCTACAGCAGCGCCTACGCGCCGGGCAAGGTGGATGCTGCCCGCAACTTTTGCAACAAGCTGTGGAACATTGCCCGCTTCATCGAGGGTATTGTCGGCGATGACTTTGATAAATCACATAAACCAAAGCTCGAAACTCCAGCCGATCACTGGATATTGACTAAATTACAACAGTCTGCAGAAAAGATTACCGCTGATCTGGAAAATTACCGCTTCTCTGAAGCATACGAGACGCTGTACCACGCTGTTTGGGATGATTTTGCCGACTGGTATATCGAGGCCAGCAAAACCCGCCCCAATCACTCGGTGCTGGCGTATGGACTTGAGACCATTCTTAAGCTGGCGCATCCGTTCGCACCGTTTGTAACCGAGACAATCTGGCAAACACTCAAGCAAAAAAGCACCAGCCTGCTAATGACCAGCGACTGGCCGGTCATAAAACCGGGCAAGACAGAAGAAACCGCTACGTTTGAGGCCATTCAGGGCCTTGTAAGCGAGGTACGGGCACTGACGCGGGCTTTGCACCTCTCCAGGCCGAATTTGTATTACACGGGCTCTGAGCTGCTCAAAAAACACGGTGCGCTGGTTAAGCGCCTGGGCGGACTGCAGGGCGTGTCCGAAGTCCGCGCCGGCCGCGGTCTGCGCCTGACCAAAACCCGCGAAAACTGCTGGCTGGACGTATCGCAAGAGACTATCCGTGACTACCTGGGCAAACTGGAAGAGCAACAGACGGCCGAGGCGCTGAGCGTCGAGCGGCTCAAGGCCCGGCTGGCCAACAAATCCTACGTCGAGAACGCGCCCAAACACCTGGTGGAAGAGACCAAAACCCAGCTGAAAGAGTCTGAAACCCGCCTGCAGCAAATCAACGCCGAACTGGCCAACTTCCAAACCACCACCGAAGGTATAGAAACAACTTAATCCCCGTGCGCCAACAAGTAACCCCAACGGTGTTATCTGTCTACACTTTTTGTCCAGCTGGACAGTTTTTGTGGATTTTGAGCAGTGTTTTTGTAATTTTTAGGTGGTGGGCTGGATTGGCGCAGCAGGAGCGTGCGCTTCTGTAGCCAGCTGCAGGCTGGAGCGAACGCGCTCTACTGAATCATCGGTGCGGTAATCGTCAAACCACATGACTTTCCACCCCTGTTGACCGGCCGTCATAACATTGGGGCGCGAATCGTCTATAAGCAGCAGCTCCTCGGCGGGCACGCCGGCGCGCTCCTGGGCAATTTCGAAGATATGCGGCTCGGGCTTGATAGTGCCAACCTCTGACGAGTCAATGATGGCCTCGTAGGGCACATCCGGTATCAGACCGCGGGTAATCATCTCTGGTATAAAGCCGGGCATGATGTTGGACAGCAGGCCCACGCGGTAGTGGCTGGCCGTCCAGCGGACCAGTTCGTGCATCTGGGCGATGGGCTCGACGGCCTCCATATAATACGCCTTCCAATCCACCATCATATGGCAGGTTTCGGCCATGATCCGGTTGAAGTCATCCAGCGGCATCTCGCCCCGGCAGACGGCGTCGTTATAGTGCCAGAATGTTGTTTCTATGACATCAGCTGAAATGCCGCTCTCGTCCGACAGTTTGCCGAATGCCTGATGAAAAAACCGCACCAGACAGCCGTTGATATCAAAATAGACGAAGGTAACGCCGCTTTGGCTGCGGCCGGTCTTTTTGGCGGGCGGATTGAGGACAGCACTGCCCATCAGAGCGTCAAGAGTGGTGCCCAGCACCTCGGCCAGACGCTGAATAGTAAAGACAGAGGGCGCCTTAATGGCACCGCGCTCTATCTTGGCCAGGGTCGAATACGATATGCCCGCCTGCTGGCACAGCTCCTGCTGCGTCAGGCCCGCCGCCATACGGGCAGACTGCAGATGCCTACCCAAACTCTGCTCATCCATATGAACCATATAGTACTAGTTATCAGGCTAAAATACCACCCCAAAATAGTACTATACGGCTAGCCACGGATTCTACGCCGACGGGTCTGCCGACCTGCATTTTATAAGAGGGCGTTGGCGATAAAGAAAACGAACATGAATATCAACGCGCCAGAGATGCCGGCCACCACCAGAACGCTCTGCGTGTTGCCGCCGGTCGAGCGCATCATCTTGCTGTAAATCCATGCCGCTGCACCCAATGCAATCAGCAGGGCAATGACCGCGTTACTCATCTAAAACCTGATCCTTTCTGCGACCTTAGCCAGACGCTCGTGGTTGGGCAGCTTGGGGCGCTGGTTGCGCTGCTCGATAGCTTCATAAAAGGCTGTCTCAGAGTCAAACGGCATCAGATGAACATGGGCATGCGGCACCTCATAGCCCATGATGGTGGTGATGATTTTGGGCACACCATAGACCTGTTTCAATCTCTTTGCAACTTTCTGCACGGTCTGAAACAGGGCCTGATAATCTTCGGCAGACAGCTCCTCATAATTATCTACCTGCACCTTTGGCACCACCAGCGTATGACCGTCAATCAGCGGATCGATGGTCAGAAAGGCCAGAGTCCGCTCATCCTCATAGACCTTGTGGCCGGGCAGCTCGCCCTTGATAATCTTTGTAAACACCGAGTCCTGCATAGCCTTAATTATATCAGGCCGCCAAAAAAACAGACTTAACACTGCTTTAGAAGGGATTTTTGGGTCAGCGGGGGTGTATACTGAAGTCATGAAAGCTCTGCGACGGTTCGTAGTTGTCTGTCTTGCCACTGTGCTGCTGTTTAGTCTGCTTGGTCTGGCCTGGACACATACGGTCAACCTGACGCTGCGTGACCGCGACACCGTAAAGGGCTGGTTCGACAAAAGCGGCTTTTACGATAGGATTGTCGGCAGCGTACTTGAGAATGTTGATCAGGCCGGCGAAGAAGCAGGGGAGGGAATCCCGGTTGACGATCCTGCGGTGCAGCAGGTGGTGGCCGAGGCCTTCAGTCCGGAGTTCTTGAGGCAAAATATTGAGGAAGTGCTTGACGGAGTTTATGGCTGGCTGGAAGGCAGGTCGGAAACGCCGGAGTTTACCGTTGATTTAACACCGGCCAAGCGAAGGCTTGCTGACGGACTTGGTAATTATGCTGCCGAACGCGCCGCCACGCTGCCTGTCTGTCAGGCCAGCCAGATGACAGGGGACTTTGACGCACTGAATGCGACCTGCCTGCCGCCCGGACTCACACCGGCCGCCGCCGGTGCAACCGTGCGCCAGGAGCTGCTTAATAATGAGGAATTCCTCAAACAGACCGTCTTTACTGCAGATGATATAAAACTGGAAAACGACGACAGAGAAATCTCGCTTGGCAATGTCGAGCAGGCGCGTCTGGCACGTGATGGCTACCGGCGGGCTGGACAGATGCCGATTGTCATACTGATTATCGCACTCCTGGCGGCAGCAGGTATCGTCTTCTTAAGCGGCACCAGACGGACAGGGGTCAAGCGGATCTGTATCGTCATGATTGTCAGCGGTGTACTGCTGGGATTAAGCTGGCTGATTATGGCGCGTATATCTGACGTTTTGAGCGACTACGTGGCAACGCCGGACGATGGGCCGGTTGCAGCCCGGCAACTGGCAAATGATGCCGTTCGCGTGGTGATCGATGACCTGCGCCGTCCTCTGTTGTGGTATGCCCTCGGACTGACTCTTGTCGGTGCAGGCGGACTGATTGTTAATAGCGTGATAAAAAAGAAAAGAATTGACCATAACGACACGCCAGCCAGCCCCGTACCGCCCGTTGATGATTCGCCAAAAGTTGATCCTGCAGCGTCCAAGCCGAGTCCAAACCCTACGGTGCGCCCGACGCCACAACCCCGCCCGTCACGTCCATCGCGTCCTCCGCGCAAAATCCAGCTTTAACACCTTGCATCTGGTATAATCACAGATACGGAAGGGTGGCTGAGTTGGTTTAAGGCGCACGACTCGAAATCGTGTGTACGGGCAACCGTACCGAGGGTTCGAATCCCTCCTCTTCCGCCAATTGCTTTTTTAACAGCAAGATGCTAAAATTACCCCTGTTTGCATTTTGCTAAAATAGCAAACCAGGCAAATTTGTTTGCCTTTGGGATTTTGATAGGAAACAACTTGCTCTAAACCAGTTTTTCAAACCAAGCGGCTTGTCCGCTGTTTGGAAAGCTGAGAGGAGGAAGCTTGATGAAGTTTCTAGTGGTGCCGGTCAAACTTGTTTTGCCGGCGGCACAGAAACCGCATCATTACATTCCGACGAGCACCCGTAGCTCAGCTGGGTTTTGGCGTAGCCAAACAATCAATAGAGTATCCATGCTCTATCCTGAAGCTGCAAGGTAGCCCGGCTTAACAAATCTTATCTTCAAGGATAAGCAAAATACGCACCCGTAGCTCAGCTGGATAGAGCGTCAGTTTGCGGTACTGAAGGTCGTAGGTTCAAATCCTGCCGGGTGTACCAATAAAAACGTCCCATTGTGAAAATAATGGGGCTTTTTTATTGGCTATATACACCAGCGATTTGAACCTACGACCGGAGGCATTAAAGTCCTGGGGACTTTAGTGTTTTCCTTGCTTGCCAAGCGAGCGCTGGCATTCTTTAAGCCAGCTAGACGAGCGAATATACAGGTTTCTGGTTCAATCCGCTAGCCAGCGGACTGCCGGGTGTACCAGTGAAAGAACCGGTCCTTGTGATCGGTTTTTTCACTGGTACTATTTGTGGGCTTGAACGCTGTCGACCTTCAGCGATTTAGCTCAGCTATCACAGACCTTACCCATCAGACACTGTCCGGCGACAGGCGTGACCTGCCGATTGAACCAAAGACATGTTTGCGTCTGCATCTTGTTATCATAGACACATGTCCAATAAATACTGGTTTAAGAGAAAACGATACGGAATAGGCTGGGAGCCCGTGACACCGCAGGGCAAAATTGCCGTCTATGTATATTTTGTGTTTTCGGCTGCAATTTTGGGCACATCAATGCTCCTAAGCCATTGGCACCCGACAGCCGCAGCAGTTATCGCCTTATCGGCTATTTTTATTGCAACTGTTGTTTTGTTCGTGATTTTTTATAAGAAAGGCCCTCGTCCCAAGTCCAGATGGGGACAAAGCTTAGACGATAATCCCGACGAAGATCTCTAAGACCGCTCTCTACAGCCTGGCTAAAACCTGAAGCGGCGCATCAGATTGTCGACGAGGTCAGGCTTGTGCTCTTCATAGGGAAGATAATCGGCAAGCGTGGACGCAATGCGATCTTCATCTTCGGGAGCATAGTGAATAGTCAGCGGCGGCATGAACCGCTTCAATGGCATTAAAGAGATAAAACTCATAGCCTGGTCGCGGGCAATCGAAAATGATTTAAACGATTCGTACGAATAAAATTTCTGGCCAATCTGTAAGCCCTGATTATTGATCCTGTACTCCAGCACCCGCGGTTGCCGGGCCGCAAAAACGCCGATAATAAGCGCCACCAGCACAGTGACAACGGTCGAGACAATATCGCGGGTAACCAGGTAGACAAGTGCCGCCAGACCAACCGCGCCTACAGCCAGCAGCCCAAACCAGCCAGCCGATTTTGGGTTGGCTAAATACTCTGATGCCGTCCATGTCACCTGTGGTCCATCAGGGGAATCTGCAGCTTGGGGGGCAGGGGCAGGGG
>CAZBAF010000002.1:130837-154274 GCA_964490245.1 uncultured Candidatus Saccharibacteria bacterium | reverse complement strand
CTCGCCTATCTTGTTGAAAGAATCCTGTACAATTGCAGGCCCGATAATACTCAGCAGCATAAGCAGTACAAATGCCAGTACACCGCTCATTTTCTGGTTTGTTACTTGCTCGACGCCTTCACTATACTTCCAATACCACCAGATGTTGACGATCGGGATAATAATCAGCCAAGCGGTCGGGATATTGGCGCCCCGCCGGTTCATTTCTCCTTTAGTAGTTACAGCCCAATAGAGACCGTATAGGCCAAAGGTTACAAAAGGCAGCAGCAGAACTGCAACCGGACTACGATGTTTCATTTATTTGCTCCTATGCTTTATATGGGTAGTTGATTTAAGCTTTAGCCCGGCAGAGTATTTACGCAAGAGTTTGCAGCTGCGGCGTTGACTTTTCTATTCAAATAACAGATAATAACCTCTGTTGTTTTGGCTTTAGCAGCTGTACAAAATACCAAACCAGGCAAACTCGTTTGCTGTTTGTGATTTTGAAAGAAGCAGGCTTGTTAAGATGGCCAACGATGACGGACAAGCTATTCTTTTTCCCAAATAAGGGAAAAGAGCAGCCCGAGCGCCAGGCTTTGCCTGCGCCCGGAGCGATGAGAAAACCGGGATCCCCACAAAATCGTAAGATTTTGAGGGGTAAAGAAAAACCGCAGGTTTGTCTCAGTACGGGACCATAGCTCAGCAGGTAGAGCACGGGCCTTTTAAGCCTGGTGTCGCGGGTTCGAGCCCCGCTGGTCCCTCCAATAAAAATACCTCAGTTTGTCTGGGGTATTTTTATTGGAGAGTATTAACGGGCTCGAACCCGAGAGGGCGAGATATGCCAGTGGCATATCGAGTTTTCCTTGCTTGGCCGCCTCGGCCGCTGCTTGCAGCTTGGCCAGGCGCAGAATAACTCGAGCCCCGCTGGTCCCTCCACTAAGAATTTAAAACCCGCACAAACCCAATCCCCAAATAACACCTTAAAAACCCAAAACTGGTAAAAATCCCATCTGTTAGAGGACAGTCCTCCTACAGGTAGAGTCCTCCTACAGGTAGTGTGGGTGACTTTCGATTCTTTGTGGTTCTTTGTTATGATGAAGATTATGTCGAAGGCAAGAGTAGTAGTAAGCGAAGACTGCGGTAATGCGCCAAAAAAGCAGTTTATTAAGGATTTTCTGATCACACTTGCTCATGGCGATATAAAGACTTCTATGGGTATGGTGACAGAGGATGTTCAATTGCATATCCCAAACCACCCAACAGCCAACGGCAGTGATGCGTTTGGGCAGCTGCTCGCGTCTGGTATGCTGCAAAAAGATGTCGCGGAGCTGGAGATTGACAATATTATTAGTCACGGCGACAGATGTGCGGCTAACGGTACGGTGCAGTTTGGGGACGGCGATAGGGTGGCATTCTGCGCGGTATTTATATTTAACAATTTCAGCAAAAGCGCCAGGATTAAAGAAATAACGGTTTACCCAATCGTGCTGAGGGGTCGGGTGTGATGAATAGGCCGGCAGTCTGCTAGTATAGGTTTAGTGAATCGCCCTTCTGATATAAAAAAGCGTTTTAACGCAAAAAAAACTTTCGTGGTGGCCGGTACTTTTGTTTGTGCCGGCGCGTTTTGTGTTTGCCTTTATAGCGCAAGGCGTGGTAGCTGCACTGTGTGCGCTGCAGGGTTCGGCAGATTCGTGGCGCGATGCAGCGGCCTGGTGGCTGGTCTATAGCACTTTGACTGACATATTGACCCTGACGGCTTTGCTGTGGCTGGTAAAGTACGAGGGCATTAGGCTGATAGATCTGGTGGGCGTGCGGGCAAAAGAAGCTCTGCGCCAGCTCAAGTTTGTGCCGGTGTTTTTAGCGGCGGTTATTCCTTTTGCAGCGTTGGCTCACCTGATCACCCGTTATTTCTATAGTGACGCTCAGCCCCCTATGATTGAGATAGTCGACCTGCCGGTACCGGCGGCGCTGTACAGCCTGATTGTATGGCCGGTTGTCTGGGTTATTGCCGAGCAGCTGATGTATCTGGGGTACCTGCTGCCGAGGCTGGAGGCCAGGACGGGCAAAACCTGGCTGGCAGCGGTGTTGGTTGCCGCCATGTGGGGAGCCCAGCATTTTGCAATACCGTTCATGTGGGATGGAACATACCTGCTGTCGCGAGTGCTGGCTGCAACGGCCGCGACGGGCGGCTTTGTGCTGGCCTATGTGCTTTTAAGACGCCGGCTGGTGGCTGCAATGGGGGCTCATTGGCTGGCTGATGCGTCGACTGCTTTTCTGGCGGCTATTGTGCCGTTGCTGTCGCGATAACGGGTTTATGTATCAAGAGCGGCTTTGTGTTTGGGTGACTTGACGTCAGGCGGAACATTGCCCGGCGGCAGGTCGCCTGCTGATACTGGCAGAACAAACACGGGTAATGATAAAGATTGAGACAGAGCAGTAATGGCAGGGGATGGGTGACCGAAGGGGATCAGCCTGTTGGTTGAGGCTGATCCCCGGCGGTCTACTTCTTGGGGCTGACGGGCTTGATGCCCGTCAGTTCGCGCGAGACGTCGCCAATGGTGGCGAGTGCCCCGACCGCGAGCGAAGCCGCGCATGCGGCTCCGACCCCGAACAAGGTCACGGTACGTCTTATCCTGCCTTTCATTTCACCACCTTTCAGGCACTGGACCGCACGGCTGCAGCCCGTGGTCACGGACGATGTCGGCGAGCTTTTTGACGAGCTCGCGGGTCCACTGGACGTCACTCTGCAGCTTGACGCTGCAGTAGTCGCCGGTGCAGCCGTTGACGGTGATGGTCACCGCTTGGACGGAAGGGACCGCCGACAGGTCGCGGTGCAGCTGCTTGAGTGCGGCTGGCATGCGGCCTGACAGCGGGTAGTTCTGCGTCTTGATCACAGGGCTGGAGTGCCCCGTGAAGTACAGGCGCAGGTACCCGCCGCTCATGAAGACGGGCTGAAAGACCGGGTCTTTCGTGACTTGCATTTATTTCTCCTTTTTCAGTTTGGAGAATTATGCTCAATACGAACAATTGAAAAAAATTCACCAAACTGAAACATACTGCTCTGTCAAAGAACAGGGAAGGGAAATAGTTATCTCAACCGACCCTATCTTTTTATTATAGCACACTTTTTAAGAAATTACAATATAAAAAGCACCTCCGGCAAAGCCCCTATGCTTGTAATTGATGAAAGAGCCAGTATATTGCATGGTATGGAGAGGCGCACAATCTACCGCTGGACGACGCGTTATGTGGTGTTGGGCATTATGGTGCTGGCCGGTCTGGCGTGGGCGCGCTGGGCACCGGCCCTGAGCGGCTGGGTGCCGGCGCTGCTTAGCGCATGTGCGCTGCTGAGCTTTCGCCGGGGCAGGCTGCTGTCTGTTTATATGATTGTGTTGTTTGGCTTTACATTGGGCTGGTGGCGCGGCGGGCAATTTATGGGTGAGGTGCGCTATCTCGAATCAATCAGCCGGCAAAAGGTAACCATTGTCGGCACGGTTTTAAACGACAGCCTGTACAACGACCGGGGCGCGATTTCGTTTGACTTAGGGTCGCTGCAGCTGGAGTCGCCCGAGCTGCGCCGGATTGTGGGCAAGATTGGGGTCTCGGGATATGGCGAGCGTATGATTTACCGCGGCGACGAGGTGCGCGTAACCGGCAATTTTTACCCCGGCCGCGGCAGCTATGTGGCCTGGCTGAGCTATGCCCAGCTGGAGGTGACGGCCCGGTCACAAAATGTGCTGTACGCCGTGACGCGTGACTTTTCGGCCGGCATGCAGTCGGCGCTGCCCGAGCCGCAGGCTTCGTTCGGCATGGGGCTGCTGGTTGGTCAGCGCGATACTATGCCAAAGGCAGCCAGCGAGATGCTGGCCGCCGTCGGTCTGACGCACATCATTGCCGTGTCCGGTTATAACCTGACAATCCTGGTGCGTGCTACCCGGCGGCTGCTGGCCAAGCGGTCCAAGTTTCAGGCGACTTTGGCGGGGCTTGCGCTGATTGCGGCGTTTTTGGTGGTGACGGGTGCTATGCCTTCAATCTTCAGGGCGTCGATTATCAGTACGCTGAGTCTGGGGGCGTGGTATTTTGGGCGCAATCTCAAGCCAATGGTGCTGATCAGTCTGACAGCCGCCGGAACGGCGCTGTGGAGCCCGCTGTATGTGTGGTTTGACATTGGTTGGTATCTGTCGTTTTTGGCATTCTTTGGCGTGTTGATCGTGGCGCCCTATGCACGCAGGCATCTGTTAAAAGGCAAAAAACGCGGCATGCTGGGCGAAATGCTGCTTGAGACCACTGCGGCGCAGATTATGGTATTGCCGATTATTTTATACATTTTCCATGATTCGAGCTTTGCAGCGTTGCTTGCAAACATGCTGGTGCTGCCGCTGATTCCGCTGGCAATGATTACCGGCTTTGTGGCCGGGCTGGCCGGCATGCTGATTCCCGCACTGGCAGGCTGGTTTGCCTGGCCGGCGCGTTGGATATTGACGTACCTGCTGGATGCTGCGGCGCTGGTGGCGCGGATTCCGCACATGGAGTTTTCGGTTGAGATATCGGTGGCCGCCATGCTGCTGATGTATGGCGTGCTGCTGTCGGTGGTATTGGTCTGGTGGCGAAAAAGCCTTAAAAATGCTAAACTAACAGATAGTAACGATACAAATATAGTGGTTTGACGAGAGGTTAATACATGGCCGGACATAGTAAATGGGCGCAAATTAAACGGGCAAAAGCAGTCACCGATGCAAAGCGGGGGGCGGTTTTTACGCGTCTGGGTAACCAGATTGCCATTGCGGCGCGCGGCGGTGCCGATCCGGCCCTTAACCCTACCCTGGCCATGACCATAGAAAAAGCCAAAGCCGCCAACATGCCCCTGGCCAATATTGAGCGCGCCATTCAGCGCGTGGCAGATAAGTCCGCCGCTCAGCTGCAAGAGGTATTGTACGAGGGTTATGGCCCCGGCGGCGTGGCGATACTGGTTGAGTGTGCTACGGATAATCTAAACCGCACCTATCCGGAGGTTAAAAACGCGTTTAACAAGCACGGCGGCAGCATTGCCGAGAAGGGCGCCGTGGCTTTCCAGTTTACCCGCAAGGGCGTAATCCGGGTAAAGGGCGGCGGTGATGATCTAATGTTGACCGCACTTGATGCCGGCGCAGAGGACGTGCAGGAAGAGGGCGAAGAATCAATTATCTATACTGCCCCGACCGACCTGGCAAAAGTGCGGGACGGCCTGAAGGCCGCCGAGATCGAGGTCATCGAAGCAGAGCTGTCTTACGAGCCGAACAACACCATTGAAATCGCCGATGCCGAAACTCAGGGTAAAATCGAACGCCTCATGGACGCACTGGAAGATCTTGATGATGTCACGAACACCTACACCAACTTTGATATAGTTTAGGTATGCAGGTAAAAAGCCAGTTGTAATCACGGCCATACTTCTTCTGTCCTTGCTGCTAGGAATTGCCTTTACGCAAGTAACAAGAAGCGGCAAGGTGCTGATTCCGGCGAGTTGCCCAATGTGTTTTTGTATGAATGCTCCAGATTGCCTGGATCTGACAGGTACCCAGAAGGGTTTCCCGCTCGTCTGGAAAGAGTCGCCCGATGACTACGAATACAATAGACCCGAAGCTATCAAAAGTCTAAACTTAAAAAACGATCCAAAAATTGCTGTCATTGATTTCCTGATAGGTTTTTCATCGGCGCTTATTTTGCTTATTGCAAGCAACACAGCCGGAAGACGCATAAGCAAGCGCCAGGTGCGCTAATCCGGGCAAAAACCGCCTGATAGGCACGGCAAAGCAACTACGTCCGACTTTGCTATAGTGTAGCCATGCGACTGTTTTTATCATCTGAAAATTTTGGCAAACACCCGGAAGCGCTTGTTGCGTTGACAGGCAAAAACAAACAGGTGGCGTATATCGGTAATGCGAAAGATTTTATAACTGCCGCGGAGCGGCGTGAAAAAGTCGCCGAACATAAACGGCAGTTTGAGTCACTTGGTTTTAGGTTTACGGAGCTGGATTTACGTGATTATTTTGACAGCAAAGCTCCAAAAACTATTTTAGATGGCTATGGATTGGTCTGGTGCGCGGGCGGGAACACTTTTTTGTTGCGATCAGCCATGAGGCTTAGTAACTTTGATACGATTCTGGCGGCTAAAGTAGCCGGCAACGAGATTGCTTATGGGGGATCAAGCGCAGGCGCAGTTGTTGCAGGACCGACGCTTTGTGGTACAGAGCATGGCGATGACCCTGCAGAGGTGAAGCGGGTATACAGATCAGACGTCATATGGGACGGGCTGGGCTTAATTGATACAGTGGTGGTACCGCACTGGGGATCGGACTGGTTTGGTGCGGATGCTCAAAGAATGGCAGACGCGCTGGAGCACAGCGAAACGCACGTAAAATATGAAAAACTCGTTGACGGCCAGGTACTGGTGTTGAATGGGGACAGGCGCGAGCTTTTAACATGAGAATAATCGGCATTGATCCCGGTACGGGGATATTGGGGTTTGGGATTATCGAAGCCAGCAAGGGTAAAGCGCAGCTGGTGGACGGCGGCGTAATACGCACGCCTGTTAAAGAGGACGACGCCGTGCGCCTGCAGACGATTTATGACGAGCTGACAAATATCATTGCTGATACAAAACCTGCCGAAATGGCAGTCGAAAAACTGTTTTTTGCCCAGAATGTAACCACGGCCATGACGGTGGCGCAGGCCCGCGGCGTGGTCTTGCTGTGCGGCATGCAGGCCGGGCTTAAAATTGCCGAATACACGCCGCTGCAAATCAAACAGGCGCTGACTGGCTACGGCCGGGCCGATAAAAAGCAAATCCAGGAGATGGTGCGGATTATTCTGCAGCTTAAAGAAGTGCCTAAGCCCGATGACTGCGCCGATGCCATTGCCTGCGCCCTGACCCACGCCCAGACTATCCGGGCCAAATAATCTTTCAGGTGACTTTAGGGCTGTTAGCAAGGCTGTTTTGCCGGTCTTTAGGAGGTGTGCGATAGATTTTTTAGCGTCCAGCAATTATACTTCTTAAGTACATAGACTTTAGAGGAGGGTTCCATGGGCTGGCTTATATTTTTGGGTGTTCTAATTGTCATTCTGATTGCAACCGGTCTGTTTACGGTCAAGCAGCAATCGGTGGCGATTGTTGAGCGGTTCGGCAAATTTAAAAAAGCCAGTTCGGCCGGGCTTAACTTTAAAATCCCCTTTATTGATCACATTGCCGGCCGGCTGAACCTGCGTGTGCAGCAGCTGGACGTGCGGGTCGAGACCAAAACCAAAGACAACGTGTTTATCTTTGTGGTGGTCAGCGTGCAGTACTATGTGCTGCCCAACAAGACCGTTGACGCCTTTTACCGTTTGCAGGATCCGCAGGCACAGATCACCTCATTTGTATTTGATACCGTACGTGCGCGCGTGCCGGGCATTATTCTTGATCAGGTTTTTGAGACAAAGGACGATATTGCCCAAGCTGTTAAAGCCGAGCTCGAACAAATTATGGATGACTTTGGCTATGGCATTGTCAAGGCGCTAGTCACGGATATCGATCCGGACGCTAAGGTTAAAGCCAGTATGAACGAGATCAATGCCGCCCAGCGTCTGCGTGTGGCTGCGGTTGAGCAGGCCGAGGCCGACAAAATCCGCGTGGTTAAAGCGGCTGAGGGTGAGGCCGAGAGCAAGGCCTTGCAGGGTCAGGGTATTGCCAATCAGCGCAAGGCGATTATTGACGGTCTGAAGGAATCAGTCGAGAACTTTAGCGAAAAAGTTCAGGGCACTAAGGCAGAAGATGTCATGAACCTGGTGCTGATGACTCAGTATTTTGACACCATTAAAGACATCGGTCTTTCCAGCAAGAGCAACACCATACTTATTCCGCACAGCCCGGGCGGCATGGGCGACATCAGCGAGCAAATGCGTAACGCTATTATTACCGCCAACGAGGTCAGCAAGCACCCCAAAGGGCACTCAAGTCACCCGTCAGCATAGTCCGGACGACGGCAAACTTACCAACACCGGCAAATTTGGCAAGAGCACAAGAGCATGGTACGGTGTAAGCATTAGTACTAACAGGAAGGAAGACAAACATGCCTCCACAAACACCACAAGATCCGCAACAGCCAGCAGCACCATCACAGGACCCTGCAGATCAGCAGGTGCCGCCGGCTCCTGCTGAACCGGCGCCGCCAGTGCCGCCTTCTCCTGCCGAATTATTCACGCCGCCTGCAGAGGGTGCGCCTGCCGCTCCATCCGAAGCACCCGTGCCGCCCGCACCGGTAGAATCGGCTGTACCAGCAGAACAGGCTGAGGCTGCCGCCGACCAAGCCGGTGAGGCTCAGGCTGTTGACGTGCCACAAGCGCCCCCGGTAACCGGAGCACCCGTGCCACCGACCGACGCTGTCCCAGGGGTAATGGACCAGGATCAGCCTGCGGACCAGACTCCGCCGGCAAGTCCCCAAGTCTAGCAGCGCCTTTTGTGTCATAATAGAGCCAGATGATTGCAACATTATCTGGTATAGTCAGCGAAAAACTGCTCAGCCAAGTTGTTTTGGATGTGCATGGTGTTGGCTATGGTTTGCAGGTAACGGCCGAAGATTACGGCCGCCTGCAAACCGGTGAACAGGCCAAAGTATACATCTACGAACACGTGCGCGAGCAGGCGTATGATCTGTTCGGATTTATCCTGCCTGACACCAAGTTTTTGTTTGAGCAGCTGCTTGGCGTTAAGGGCGTCGGGCCAAAGGTCGCTATGGCGGTGCTGGATATCGGCACGGCCGATACGGTGCGGCTGGCGATTGCCAATGGCGATGTCAAGCTACTGCAAAGTGCCAAAGGTGTCGGCAAACGCGCCGCCGAACAGATTGTGGTTGAGTTGCGCGACAAAGTCGGTATTTCTGCATCAGAAGCAGCCGAAGGCATTGTCACCCGCCCGGGCGTGAATATGCTCGACGAGGCCGCACAGGCGCTGGTGGCATTGGGGTATTCGGACGCCGATGCCATGCTGGCGCTTAAGGACATCGACAACTCCCTCCCAACCGAAGACCGCATAAAACTGGCACTGAAAGGAAAGCGATGAAAATAGGTGTTGCAGGCAGTATGCAGTTTACTGAACAGATGATGGCGGTGTGCGATGAGTTGGAGCAGATGGGTCACACTGTCTTTATGAGCAAATTTAAGGAAGCCTATGTCGGTAAGACAGATGACGAGAAGGAAGAACTCAAACTGCATCACAAGTATACACAGGATGCGATTCGTGAATTTTGGAACCCAATGCAGGACGCCGATGCGCTGGTGGTCGTCAATCTTGATAAGCATGGAATAAAAAATTACATCGGCGGCAATGCATTTTTGGAGATGGGCTTCGCACACGTGCTCAACCAAAAGATATTTCTTATGAACCCTATCCCGGACATGCCCTATTATGGTACCGAAATCATCGCTATGAACCCAATTGTCATAAACGGTGATCTAAGCAAGGTAAAATAAACTCGTGGCGATTGAACGGATTATAACTACAACCATATCTGACGACGACCAGCAGGAAGTCGAGCTGGAGATTACGCTGCGGCCGCGGGATTTTGCCAGCTATATCGGCCAGGAGCGGCTTAAGCAGAATCTAAAACTGGCGATAGACGCAGCCAAAAAACGCGGCGAACCGCTGGACCACATTCTGCTGTACGGCCCGCCGGGTCTGGGCAAGACGACTATGGCCAGTGTAATCGCCAACGAAATGGGTGCGCAGATCCGCGTCACATCCGGCCCGGCCATTGAGCGGGCAGGGGATCTGGCCAGCCTGCTGACCAATCTGCAGGACGGCGATATTTTATTCATTGACGAAATTCACCGCCTGCACCGCAGTGTTGAGGAGGTGCTGTATAGCGCCATGGAGGATTACAAGATTGATATTATGCTGGGCAAGGGGCCGAGTGCGCGCAGTTTGCGGCTGGATGTGCCCAAGTTCACGCTTATCGGCGCCACTACCCGCACCGGTGCGTTGGCGGCGCCTTTGCGTGACCGCTTTGGCATGATGCACCGGCTGGAATTTTATACTCCGGATGAGATTGCCCGCATTATCATACGCGCGGCTGATATTTTAAACAGCAAAATCCACCCCGAAGCGGCCACGCTTTTGTCGACCCGCGCCCGGCTGACCCCGCGTATTGCCAACCGCCTTTTGAAGCGCGTGCGCGATTATGCCGATGTCAACGGCGACGGCATTATCGATACCGAAATCACCCATGCTGCACTGCAGCTGCTCGAGATAGACGAGCTGGGTCTGGATCCTGCTGACCGGCACCTGCTGGAGCGCATGATAGACAACTACGGCCAAAACCCGGTTGGCCTGAACACATTGGCCGCACTGACCGGCGACGAGATGACCACTATCGAGGACTTTTACGAGCCATACCTGCTGCAAATCGGCCTGTTGGAGCGCACACCGCGCGGCCGCAAGGTAACGCACCGCGCCTGCAAGCACCTCGGCAAAAACCCCGCCGGCACCGACAACCCCACACTCCTATAACTAAACCTATAGGCGGGCTACACTCCAGATAAATCATTCCGCCCAAACATTGCCCGAACCCCTATATACCCGCATCTAACCTTTCTAGGTTCTGACCCCAGAAAATGGGGAATTATTGTATAATATGTTGACAAAGCGTAAGCTTTTTGTTATACTTGTAATAATCCCTTGTTTGCTATGGGTGTAATTTTGGTAAAAATGATGGTTACGCTCGGAAATAACAGATAGTACGCTATAATTTGCATATGCGAGAAAGCGAAAAAGACAAAAAACATCGTGCGCAGGTGGCCAAGCGTCTCTCACCGGAGGGGCGAAAGTATTTTCACCTGATCGAGTTTGACTCGAACGAAGAGCTGCTGGCCGAGGTCCGCAAGCATCCCTTTGGGCTGCTTCTTATCCTGTTAACCGGCGGCTTTGTGGTGCTAATGATGCTGGCGGTCACGGTTGCGGTGTCTTACGCTGATTTTGACAGCGCGCTGAACACCAGTAATATCAACAGCCTGCGCCTGTATATGGTCTTTTTTGGGCTGCTTCTGATGGTTGGTGCCATTGCTATTACACTGATTGCGGCCTTTTTGTATAAAGGTAATGTTATCTTTGTGACCAGCGAGAAAATTGCCCAAACGCTGTATATCAGCCTGTTTCACCGCAAGATCTCGCAGTTGTCGATAGGTGACGTGCAGGATGTGACGGTGACGCAGCGGGGTGTGTTTGCGCACTTCTTTAATTACGGCACGCTGGTGATAGAAACAGCGGGCGAACAAGAGAACTATAGCTTTAACTTTGTGCCTGATCCGCACACGACCTCAAAGGTTATTGTCGGGGCGCACGAGCGGAATATGATTGAGCACGGCAACTAGAAAAACGACATGCCTCTTGAGAGGGGGCATACTCCTCTCAGCGCGCCGGTAAAATGGAATACATTTTGCCGGGCTGTTCTCCCCCCGCGGGAAAAACAAGTGTTTTTATGAATTTCCGTCCGGATTCTGAGCCTCAATAATAGCAGATAATACCATTAGTGGTTTATTCGGCGAAGGGGTTGTTGCGGGCTTCGTTAAACAAGGTCTGGACCTGAATGTTCTGATCCTGCAGGCGCATTAATGTGGCTGCGGCGGATTCGTCCACGCGGGGGCGTTTGACGCCCTTGAAGCGTTCAGCTATCTCGGTTTCTGACGGTTCGAACATGGCCTGCTGGCTGCTGGTGTAAGCCAGATAGCCATACATTGCGCCAAAGATAATAAAACACAAAACAACTGCGTAGCGCCTGATGACGCCGGTGATTTTTACTGCCAGTGATTTGAGGTCTTTCACAGATTAGGTCCTTATGGCTTTACAAAGCTGTTTAAACTGAGCGTAAAGGTGACTTGACTGCGATTATCGGAGGAGGGAGAGATGCTGATGTTGGTGACCTGGGCGGTGCGGCGGTTGTTCTCGAGCCTGGTCAGGTAATCAATGAGCTGGTTGTACGAGACGGGGCTCTGGGGGTCAGCTTGGACAGTGATCTGCATGCTGTAGACGCCTTTGGGGCTGGTCAGGGGCGTGAGCTGAGTCAGGTTATTGTTTGTCACCGGTGCTTTACTGCCGCGTCTGGCGGCCTGACCCAGTTCGGACTGCGGGAACTCGACTGATGTAACACGGATGCCGGCTTCGGCGGCAAGATTGACCAGCTCAAGCACGGTGCGGGCCTGGTCTTTTTCTTGCGGGACGACGCTTTTGGCAATTTTTTCCAGCTCCTCATACTGTCTGATATCACGCTTGGCCTGTTCGAGGGCTTTGTTTTGGCGCTCGAGCACGCTGCTTTCGAGCTTGAGTTCGTACAGCTTTTTGCCTTCGGCTTGAATACGCTTGTTTGCGTAATAGGTGCCGGCAACACACAATGCAATCAGAACGATCAGGCCGCCCAGTCCCAGGTAGAAGACTCGTTTTGCATTCATGGGGCCGACTCCTGGTTGAGCTTAAGGAACGGACTGCTGTCTTTGGCGAATAGTGCCCGAACCTCTACTTTGCAGGGGTAGGCGTCGGTACTTTCCGGGGGACAGGATACCTCGCCGATATCGGCTTTTTCAAAGATTTTGTTGGCGGGGTCAGCCAGGTTGGCCTGGGCGCGTACGCCCGACTCAAAGCCGGAGGCGCCTATTTGCAGATCTATGCCGCCTTCCAGCGTGTTGCTGAGGGTCAGGCTCTCCAGTATGGTGCCGGCCGGCAGGATTTGGCCCATGGCCTGCAAAAGCTTAGAGAACAGGACTTCGTTGGATAAAACACCGACAACCAGTTGCAGATTGCCGCTCATTTCTTCTGCCCGGCTGATGACCTCGGCTTCGTTCTGGGCAGCCAGGTGCGACTTGGTCTGGCTGATTGATTCCTGATAGGCTTTACTGTCCTGCTTAAGGTAGAACAGGCCGCCGCCAGTCACTAGCACCAGTCCGGCGGCCGCGGCAGCGATACCGGTTGCCCATTTTATAAGGAGCGAGTTGCGCCTGGCATAAAGGATGGCCTCTTTTTGGGCCGGGGGCATCAGGTTGATCATCGCCAGATCTCCCCTGGTTTTACAATAGCTGCGCCGGCAGCCGTGACGTACAGTGTCCGCTCCGCATCAGCCGGCGGCTGTAGCTTGTTCAGATCAAAACTGCCCCAGAAATCACACAGGCGCGTGGGGATGCGCAGGTTGTCGGTCAGATAATCCACCAGGCCCGGCATGTTGGCGCCGCCGCCCATGGTGATGATCTGGCCGATACTGCTTTTGCCGTCGGTACGCTCTTCGTAGTAGCGTACGACCCGTCTGATTTCTTTTATCAGGGAATCAAGCTGGGGCTTTAAGGCGCTGCGTATTTCCTCTTGGCGTTTGCTGACGCCGAGGCCGTACTTTGTCTTCATGGAGTTGGCTTCAGCTTTAGGGATGCTGAGCTTCTCGGCGATACGGGTACTGAAATCGTCTCCGCCGCCAGGTATGGTGCCATTCACGACCAGGTTGCGGTCAAATACGGTCAGGTCTACTGAAAGTGACCCCAAATCAATCAGTATGGTGGGGATGTCGCCGCTGTTCTCTGATACCGAGATAATGCGGCTGGCGGCAGATATAGTTGTCTCAAGCGCGCAGACCTCAAGGCCTGTCAGTTCGGCAAATTTCATATAGGAATCAATGATTTTTTTAGGCACGGCCACCACCAGTACCTCGTGCTTGTCGTCGCGTATATTGGTGGTCATGTGGTCGATGTAGAGGTCGCTGATAGGAATGGGGATGTACTGCTCTGTCTCGAGGCGGATTGCCTCCTCCAGCTCGTTTTTGCTGAGCTTGGCTTCGAGCGAGATGATGCGCGAGTAGGCCTTTGAGGCGGGTATGGTCATAACCACGCGGCGTGTGTTGATGGTGCCGATTATATTGTTCTGAAACAGTTCAACGGCGGCCTTTGCCAGCGGCTCATAGTCTACGATGACGCCGTCTTTGATAGCGTCGGAGTCAAACCGGGCCACACCGTAGCCGCTAATGCTCCTGGCCTTGTCGCCAGGCTCGATCTGGATGACTTTTATGCTGTTAAAGCCAATATCAAGACCGAAAAGCGGCTTGTCTTTATAGAATAGCTGTGTAGTATTTTTGCTGCCCACGATGTCCCAGCGGTGCCCCTAAGATGTCATTCATGTATCAGTATACCAAAAAGCTTACGTTTTACATTATAAAAACCGGATGATAGCTGTCGACAGGTGTCCTATTCAAAATCGTACTGGTAGCTGCGCACGGTCCAGGTGCTTTCGCCGGAGGAGAGGGCGGTGCCGAAGGTGATAGTGCCCGCTCCGCTTAAATCAATGGTCTGGCCGATGGCTGAGCCCATATTGCCGCTGCCGGCCAGGACGACCTTGCTCCAGTAGGCATGAAAGATAGTGCCCGGGAAGTTGCCGGCGCCTGCAACATCAATAGTGGTCAGATTTTGCGAGTTTTTCAGATGGGTCCCGGTGACCTCTGTGCATGACGGCGAACAGGGGGCAGAGCTGCGGAAGCTGATAAAGTGCGCGCTGGTGCCGCTGGCGTTGGGGATAAGCGTTGAGGAGCCGCCTACTGTAATGTTGCCGTCTACAACAACGCGCGGCCTGGTGGTGCCGACGCTGTCGGCAATCCGTATGCGCGCAGCGCCGCCGATATTCAGGTTACCGGTAATATAAACATCGCCGGTAATGGTCAGGTCGCAGCTGCTGGACCAGTTGGCATTGCCGTTCAGCCGTATATTGGCCGGCAGGGTACGCACAAAGCCATGCGGGTTTTGCCACTGGCTGCAGTTGTAGTTGATGTCGCTGGCATTGGCGGTGGTGGTCATGGCGGCAATATGGCCGGAGCGGTCATAGGTGGGCATGGGGGCGGGCGGCGCAGTGCAGCCGCTGATGAGTCCTGAGCCGCCATTGCCGCCGAGGATGTTACCGCTCGGGTTGGGGCCGGTCGAAGTCTGCCCGGTTGCGCAGACATTACCGTAAATATAGGTGCTCCACTGCAGGCTGATGGGATTGCCGCTCGGGCATACCTGCGGATAGGTGGGGCCGGGGTTATTGCCGGACGGACAGTTCATGTTCGCAACAAAGACGTCCAGAGGCTGGCTGGCCGTGCCGATGCGTGCGCTACCGCTGAGGCTGATATAGCCGTTCACGTACACCTGTGAGTTGGTGATATGAGCACTGCCGCTTAGTATCAAGCCGCCGGCACCGGCTTGGACAGAGTATCCGGGCGAGGTAGTGCCGACAATGGTAATACGCACGCGCCGGGTCTTTTCGGCCTGCGAGCTGCCCCGGCGGTAAGTACGTCCGATAGAAGTGATGACGCGTTCGTTCGGGCCGCTTCCGGGGGTGACGGTAGTCTCGTAGGTGCCCCGGCCCTGTTCGTCGTTGTCAAAAAAGGTGACTTCCGAGTCAAAGCCGTTGAACGAGTCGGTGTTGTTGATTTCGTACAGACTTTGTTCGACGCCAGCCTCGGCCGCCAGCAACGCATTGGAGACAAAAACGTTCTCGTGCGTGCGGTTGAGCTGAACAATGGCGACGTTGGCAAGCGATAATCCGGCAAAGGTCAAAAGCAGCCCCACAAAAAGCACCGTGATAAAGACAATGCCCCGCTGGTTGTGGTGGAGGTTTTTAAGCTGGCGCGAGATAAGCTGTGGTTTATTCATTTCTAAATACCGTCCTTGTTGTGTAATCCGCAGTAACCTCGCGGCCGTACTTGGTTGCCTGCAGCGACAAAGAGACTTCTACTGAGCGGGCCATCGATGCCGCGACTTCCTCATCCATGCTGTTAAAGTAGCGCACTGTAAAGCTGCGTACATTCTGAACCAGGCGCCGGTCTGCCGGGCAGGACGGGGAGGCCTCATCCGCCGGGCAGGTTGAAGCGCTGCGGTTGTTGTCTATGGGGGCAGCCAGGGTGCGTTTGTACAGGCTGCCGTTGTCAACAAAGTAAATATTGTTGTTCTTGTGGGTAATGTAATGGGTGGCGTCCTGGAAGAGGATGTTGCGGTCGATGTCTTCGGCGACAGTTGCCAACACCAGGGTGCTCTCATCAGAGACCCAGCCCAGACCGTTGGTAATGTCGGCATCGGGCGAGAAGTCGTCTTCCCAGCGGTTGGTTTCGTCGACATTGGCGCTCAGGCGGATATCCCGCGTCAGAACATCAAGGGTCAGTTGGGCCTCGCGCAGCAGGTCGGCACGGGCGCTGCGGATGCTGTTGTTGACTAGTGTGGTTGTTAGAAAGGTCATGATGCCCAAAAGCAGAATACCCGCGACTGCAGTCGCCACCACCAGCTCCATGAGGGTGTAGCCATGTTCGCTAAGTATGCGGCGATGTTTCATGCTATTGACCGATTCCTATAACGCCTATAAGCGAGCTTTGCCGTACGGTTTTACTGCCTCTGCCGTCCCGGTAGGTAATGGTGACGTCAACACGCTTGATGCCGCTTTCCGGCTCGGTGACGACCACGGTGCCGCTGCGGGGCTCGGGCAGTTCGGCCGGCAGGTTGCCAGTGAAATCGATATCTTCGCCCGGTTCGAGATTGCCGTACTGGGCGTTGCGCAGGGATTCTATCTGGCGCTCGCCGGCGCGCGTGGCTATCTCTAGGTGGTAGCTGCGTCGCTGGGAAGTCTCTATGGTGATATAGAGGTTAACAAGACCGACAATAATCAGGCCCATGATAGAGATGGTGACAAGCAGTTCAATAAGGGTAAACCCTGACTCTCGATGTCGCAGCATAATCTTAACCATAAGCATAACAAAACCGGTTGTCTTTCGACAACCGGTTTTGTTGATGTCCGTAGGGACAGGCTAAACTTTAGTCGTCGCCGCCACTGTCACCACCGTCGCCACCGGCACCAGCAGCGCCTTCGTTCACGCTGGTGATGGTGTAGACACCGCCTGTTGCATCACGGTCACCCTGGTTTTCCAGGGTTGCAGAAAGTGTGTAAGCCTGGCAGGTGCCGCCTGCGTTATCAGTACAGGTGTATGTGTAGGGGTCGTTCCTCGGGCCAGTCATTTCCTCGCTCGTTACTTCGGCGTCTGCAAGCGCAGCTGCATCAGCCGGATATGAGTCGTGGTCGTTAAAGTACGACTCAAGTTTTTGCTGAACGTTCTTGAGCTCGTTCTTGCGATCGGTGTCGCGGCCACGTGCCTGTGCACTGAACAGGTTAGGCAGGGTCAGGGCGACCAGAATACCGATAATGACGATGACCACCAAGAGCTCGATGATGGTAAAGCCTTTTTGATTTGTTTTTCGCATTTTAAATTCCACTCCTTTTAGAATGCATTTTTTAGTGATACTTAGAAATGTAAACGCTTATGGTTCGGTTGTCAACTTTTTTACACAGCTCCCTGGATGGAAATGATCGGACCGAGCACGCTGGCAACGATCACTCCGACCACACCGCCCAGGCCCACGATGAGTAACGGCTCAATAATGGAAGACAGGCCGCTGGTGACGGCATCGACTTCTTTTTCGTAAAATTCGGCAACTTTGTCGAGTACGTCACCCAGCTTACCGGTTTCCTCGCCGACGGTGGACATCTGAATGATAATTGCCGGCAAAACACCGCTTTCCGCCAGCGCATCGGCGACGTTGGAGCCGTTTTTGATGCTGGCAATACTGTCCTGCAGGCCCTTTTGAATCACCACATTAGTCAATGCCTTGCTGGTGATATCGAGAGCGTCGATAACGGTCACGCCTGCCGAGAGGAGCGAGCTAAAAGTGCGGGAAAACCGGGCGACATTAACCTTTAAAATAATGTTGCCGAATATGGGTATACGCAGCAGAAACTTATGAAAAGCGTATTTGCCTTTGGGGGTGGCGGTAAAGCGTCTGAAGATAAAAAAGCCTACTACCAGCGCGCCGACAATGATGTACCACTGGTTGCTCATAAAGTTGCTCATGGCCAGAATGACCTTTGTCTGCATGGGCAGCTCGCCGCCGGCTGTTTCGAGCACTGAGGCGAGTTTTGGCACGACGCTGACCATCAAAAAGCCGACGGCGACTACAGCAACAAGCGTGATAACCGCAGGATAGATCATGGCACTTTTGAATTTGCCGCGGATTTCGGCATCTTTTTCCACCTGGTTGGCCAGGCGGTTCATGATTTGCTCTAAGATTCCGCCGGCCTCACCGGCCCGCACCATGTTGACGTACACGTTTGAGAAGACTTTAGGGTGCTTGGCGAGTGAATCAGACAACTGGGCACCGCCCTGAACCTCGTTGGTGACTTTCTCGAGGGTTTCTTTAAGCACGGCGGAGTCGGTCTGTTCACGCAGAGTGGTCAGGGCGCGCAGAATGGGCACGCCGGCGCTGGTCATGGTGGCAAACTGCCGGGTAAAAACCACCAGTGCCTTTGGCTTGACTCGTCCGCCGCCGGGCAGCTTGATATTAATCTCGCCGGCTTTCTTTTTTTCCTGCGGCTTGACAAATACCTGTGTCAGGCCGCGTTTGCGCAAAAGCTCGGTCGCCTGATCCTTACTGGTTGCGGTAATGGTGCCGCTCTGGCTTTCGCCTTTGTCGTCCTTGCCGCTGTAGGTGTAGGTTGCCATTTTTTACGAGTCTCCGGTAGAGGTTACGCGCAGGATTTCTTCGATGGTGGTCTGGCCGCGGAGCGCCTTGATAAAGCCGTCCAGCTGCATGGTGACCATGCCCTCTTTGATGGCTTGCTGCTGGATAACTTCTGATGTGGCATTTGCAACAATTAACTTCTGGATCGCCTCTGAATTATGCAGTACTTCGTAGATGCCGATACGGCCTCTGTAGCCGGTTTTGTTGCAGGCTTCACAGCCGCCGTCGTGCGCCCGCCAGATGCGGCTGATTTTGCTTTCGGTGGTGCTGAGGCTGTCCGAAGGCTGCTTGCCCTGGTTGCTCTTGCCGACACCGCCCTCAAGCGCCTGTTGTTCAAGCTGATGGATGTATTTGATACTTGTACCCTCATCAAGACCAAAACTCTCATGGATTTTCTTGAGGGTAGCGGCATCCGGCTCGACAATTTCTCGGCATTCGGGGCAGAGGCGTCTGACCAGGCGCTGGCCGACGATGGCGCGGACGGTGCTGGCGATCAGGAAGGCCTCGATACCCATGTCAAGCAATCGGGGCAGACAGGTGGCGGCATTGTTGGTGTGCAGCGTGCTGAAGACAAGGTGTCCGGTCAGGGCGGCCTGTACGCCTAAAGAAGCTGTTTCCGAGTCGCGGATCTCGCCGACCATAATCACGTTCGGGTCCTGACGCAGTAGAGCGCGCAGGCCGTTGACGAATGTCATGCCGGCGACCGGGTTAACCTGTGTCTGGTTGGTCCCGGGCACGCGGTACTCGACCGGATCCTCAACGGTGGATATGTTGACGGTCGGGCTGTTGATCAGTGACAGAATGCTGAACAGGCTGGTGCTCTTGCCCGAACCCGTCGGCCCGGTCACCAGAATCATGCCGTGCGGCTGTATGATGGCATCTTTAATGGTAGTCAGGCTGATGCCCCAGTAGCCCAGTTCTTCCAGGGTAAGGGCCTTGCTGGACTCATTAAGAATGCGCATAACGACTTTCTCGCCGTCAACAATCGGCAGCGTGGATACACGCAGTGCGTAGATCTGACCGTTGGCGGATATTTTGAAGCGACCGTCCTGCGGCGCCCGGCGCTCGTCAATCTTGAGGTTGCTCAAGATCTTAATGCGTGACACCAGGGCGGCCATGACTTTTTTGGGCAGTTTGTTGGTTTCTTTGAGGATGCCGTCTATACGGTAGCGGACTGAAACAAAGTTCTCGCGCGGCTCGATGTGCACGTCGCTGGCGCCGGCCTTGACAGCATATTCGATCAGCAGGTTGACGGTCTGGGCAATGGGTGAATCTTCGGCCACGTCGTCCTCGGATACGTTCTCGTCAATGTCCTCGGCCAGCTCCTCTGGCGTCATGACTTTGGTCAGTTCGGTACTGATGTTGCCGTCACGGTACTGATCCAGACAGGCGGCAATATTCTGCTTGGTGGCAATGGCCGGCCGGATATCGTCGCCCAGCTGCTTTTTAAGGAAGTTAATAGCCTGGATGTCATCCGGGTCCTCCATAGCCAACAGCTTGGCGCCGCTTTCGTCGAGCCCGTACAGAACGGCTTTATACTGATTGGCGATGTGTTCGGGGATCAGTTGCAGGATTTCGCGTTTAATGTCTTTGGGTTCCAGCTCGACAAACGGCACGTCTATTTCGGATGCGTATAGTTTGGTCAGGTCTTTCTCGCTGATGAGATTGCCTTTAATGACAATATCCTGCAGAGCGGCTTTGCTGTTACCGGACTGTTCGCGGATATTGGCAAGCTGCTCCTCGGTTGCCTTGCCGCTTTTTAACAGCAAGTCCTTGACTAGTGCATCAGAGATACGCATATATTGCTCTAAGTATAGCAAAGCGTAAGCGTAAAGCGGATAAATTAACAATGCACTCTATTCAAAGATAGGGGAACCGGCGAAATAAGCGATAAGCAGCGTAAGGAACGTCAGTATGGCGGCTGGCAGAAAAAGATACAATCCAACCTTCTTAAGAGTTAAGAGAATTGAGCTGCCGAAATGTCTGGTGTTATGCGACTTGCCGATGAAATGTATACCGGCCAGCGTAAGAAGCAGGATGTAGGCTATGGCACTGATTGCCAGCATTGCGATTACCAGTTTACCCAAGGCGGTTTCTTGCTTGTCTGCATCACTGAAGAATCCTTGAAATAAGACGATAAATACAAGCAGGCTGGTGCTGACGATCTTTCCTGCGGCACGCAGAAACCTGCCCAGCCTATCCTTCTTTTCGGGTTCGAAAAGAAGATCAAAGAAGATGCCGTAATTTCTCATTTACCCAATTGTAACAAATTAATACTTGCAATTTTTGGGCCGGGGCGTTACCCTACAATGTTCATGCTTGCATAAAGCACTTGAACGGCATATAAAGAAGGTACTAATTTAAGAGGGGAATCACGATGGCAAAAGCACAGTCTGACGCATCAGCTACAGAAAACGTAAAAGAAGACGGCAAGACCAAGGCGCTTGGTCAGGCGGTCGAACATATTGAAAAACAGTTTGGCAAGGGCACGATTATGCGCCTGGGCGAGTCAACGCACCAGAATGTCGAGACTTTCCCGACCGGCAGCGTATCGCTTGATCTTGCCTTAGGCGGCGGCATTCCTAAGGGCCGCATCATTGAGATTTACGGTCCGGAATCTTCCGGTAAAACCACGCTGACGCTGCACGCAATCGCCGAGGTGCAAAAGAAAGGCGGCGTGGCTGCGTTTATTGACGCCGAACACGCGCTGGATCCGCAGTATGCGCAGCGCATTGGTGTTAATTTAGAGAATCTGCTGGTATCACAGCCGGATAACGGCGAGCAGGCGCTTGAGATTGTCGAATCACTGGTGCGCTCAAACGCAGTCGATCTGATTGTGGTGGATAGCGTCGCGGCACTGGTGCCGCAGGCGGAGATTGAAGGCGACATGGGTGACAGCCACATGGGTCTGCAGGCCCGGCTGATGAGCCAGGCGCTGCGCAAGCTGACCGCTATTATCAGTAAGTCAAAAAGCACGGTGGTGTTCATTAACCAGCTGCGCATGAAGATTGGTGTCATGTTCGGCAACCCAGAGACAACCACCGGTGGTAACGCGCTCAAATTCTATGCATCACTGCGAATGGACATCCGCCGTATCAGTCAGATTAAACAGGGTGATAGTGTTATAGGCAACCGCACCCGCGTCAAGGTGGTCAAGAATAAGATTGCGCCGCCATTCCGCGAGGCCGAGTTTGACATTATGTATAACGAGGGCATCAGCCGCGAAGGCGACGTGCTGGATCTGGCAACCGAGAGGAACATTGTCGAAAAGTCCGGCGCATGGTTTGCCTACGGCGGTGAAAAGATCGGCCAGGGCCGCGAAGCCGCCAAGAACTACCTGAAAGAAAACCCCAAAGTCCTGGAAGAACTGGCCAAGAAGGTCATGGACGCCAACAAAGCTTAGATCTATAGTAAATAGCAGTGAATACGCTTAACCATGCGGCAGCGGGTGCCGGAATTTCATTGGCTGTAAGCCAGCCGCTGCTCGCATTACCTATGGCATTTGTGAGCCATTTTGTGCTTGATGCATTACCGCACCACGGTCATCCGAACAATGGTGGCTATATTGAGGCGCTCAAGCATAAACGTCTTACGTACTTTTCGCTGGGATATGAGTCTGTCGGTTTGGTCTTTTTGATCAGTTTGCTATTTGGCCAGCCATGGTATGTCTGGATGGCTGGCATTATCGCTGTGTCGCCTAATCTGAAATGGCCTTACAGGTACTGGTTTTATGAGCGCAAAGGCAATCTCCCGCCTGAAGCAGATGCGCTTACAAAGTTCCATCAGTGGGTGCAATGGTGCGAGCGCCCCTGGGGCATCGCTGTTGAGATTTGCTTTTCTATATTCATCCTGTTTACTGTAGCGAGGCTGGCATGACGGCAACGAATCACGGATTATTTGGGGCGGTAATTGCGATTTCTTTGCAAAAATATCCCGCTGTCGCTATTGCAGTGGCGCCGTTTAGTCATTTTTTGCTGGATGCTATCCCGCATTTTGGCGGGGTGAGCACGCGCAGCAGAGAGTTTTTTCGCATTTTGTTCATCGATGCGACACTAGCTGTAGCGTGTACGCTATATATAGCGTATCTATGGCCACATATAGCGCTACTTGTGGTGGTGTGTGCATTCCTGGCTGCCAGTCCGGATTTGATGTGGATTTACTACGAGTATATAAATCCCAGGCTTGGCAAAGTCCATTTGGTGCCGCGCTTTCACGCCTGGGTACAGTGGTCGCAGACAAAACCCGGCTGGCTCATGGAGGCCGCCTGGTTTTTGATTATCTTTCCCGCACTTATCATAACCGGCGTAAACACATAAAATATTTGTCTAGGTTCTGACCCCAGAAAGTTTAAGATTATTTCATAATATGAAAATTACTTCGATGAAGCAGCAGGTCAAGAATCCAGAGCGGGCTAGTATTTTTGTTGATGGGAAGTACTCGTTTTCTTTAAGCCTGAACGAATTGGTTTCTGAAAAGCTTAAAATTAACCAGGATATTGGTGAGCCGGAGCTGAAGCGGCTCAAAAAAATGTCAGAGGATGGCAAACTGAAGGCCAGAGCGCTGGAGTGGGTAATGACCCGGCCACGCAGCGTGCGTGAGTTTCGGGATTATATGTTCCGCAAAAAAGCCGGTCCTGACCTGACCGACAAACTTATTGCAGAATTTAGCAATAAAAAATATTTGGATGAAGCAAACTTTGCCCAGTGGTTGATCGATATGCGCCGCCGGCAGGGCAAGAGCGAGCGGGCTATCCGTGCTGAGCTGGCCAAAAAAGGCGTTGCGCGCGATATAGTTCAGGAACAAATGGACGATAACGGGGACGAGCTGGCACGTTTAAAGCAGATTATGATTAAAAAAGGCTCACTTCCGCGTTACAAATCTGATC
>CAZBAF010000002.1:67630-130737 GCA_964490245.1 uncultured Candidatus Saccharibacteria bacterium | reverse complement strand
CACAAAAGCTTATTGCATATCTGGCCCGACAAGGGTTCAGGTACGAGGATATAAAGAGTGTCTTACAAGACTCCACTGACTAGGGGAGAGCAGCCGGAGCGGCGGGCTTTGCCCGCGCCCCGCGCGATGAGAGGGGATTTTCCCCTCTCATGGGTCAAATCTGATCCACAAAAGCTTATTGCATATCTGGCCCGACAAGGGTTCAGGTACGAGGATATAAAACGCGTCTTAAACGGAGATTAGCGGGTCAGCTGGCGGCCGGAACAGCGCTGACGACACCGGCGCCCACTTTAACATCTACATCTTTGACGATGACGCGCTTTTGGGTGATTTCGACAATTTGTGACCGGTCAATGCTGAGTTGGCCGGTGGTGAGACTTTTGCGCATAGGGCGCGCCACGTAGAGTTTTTGGATGAGCATGTTCGTGGTATCCAGGGCGTAGTCGGCAACTTTGCCGACTTTGCGCTTGTGGTTGGTGATGACAGGTTTGCCCAGGATCTGGAAATCGAGCTCCAGTACTTCCTGCAGGCGGATAAGCTCTTCTGGTTCGGTCAAATCGTCGTAGTCATTGATTGCAATGCCTTGCGGCACAAAATCCCGCACATCATTCGATAACAGGACAAGCGTGTTCTTTTGCCGCGAATCCGTGCACAGCCAGCCCTCAATCTTTAAGTTATGCGGATTGATAAGGGGCCGGGTGGCTGTTGCTACCTTGCCGCCTGTCCGCAGGCTCATAACGGGCAGATTTGAGAGATTGGCGCTTAATCTTAACATAGTAACTCTATTATATCGCGGTTATGAGTTTGTGGTGTGATGTTGTGAAATATGTAAAAAAGTTTTGCTCATGCTTGCATCGTAGGCAAGCCATACTTAATAATCGCAGTCAAGTTATGAGGAGAGGGCGCTTCTATACTGGACTTGCGGTGGTTACGGTGGCCTTCTTTGGAATGGCGCTGGCTGCGATCGGGTCACAAGCGCAGGCAGAGAATCAGCCGGGTTCTGATGTTACGATTCGCCGCTTTAAGGTTATATCGGGCGACCAGTATGTTGAGCTGCAAAACAACACGGACACTGATATTGATATGTCGGGCGTGCAGCTGGCTTACTACAATAATTACGATATTGCTGCGGCCACTACCAGCCGTCTGATTACGCTGTCCGGTACGTTGCCGGCCAGGGGGCTATACCTGGTCAATGACAGTGCGACAGTGTTGTGCTATCGGACGGCGGTGGCGTCGGCCTCGCTTGGTTTTGCGACCGGTTCAGGTCGTCTGCTGCTGACCAGGCTTGACCCGTCGGCTCACCCGTCTAATCCGTTTGCATTCAAAACACTGGATTTTGCCGCTTGGTACCGCGGTTCGGCTGTGCCGCCTGCTGATGTGGTGAAGTTTCCGGCTACCAGCGATTCGGCAGTCTTTGCGCTGAGGCAATGGGCGGTTGATGAGGACGGCGTTGAAGAGGCACGTGCGGCCGGCGGGGGAACATGGCTGCAATCCCGGTTTGGTACGGGTGATGATGCCTGTGTGCCGCTGGTTGAGGGCGAAGCTCGTATAGAGACATACGGTGACTATGAGCTACTGCCGGGCGCTCTGCCGCCTGTCAGGTATGTTGCTGCGGTTACAACAACCGGCAGCGTCAACAGGAACATCGGTAAAATGGCACCGGTCTTAAGTGAGTTGCTGCCCAATCCGGCCTCGCCGCAGACCGATGCGAACGATGAATTTATTGAGCTGTACAATCCGAACGATTCGGTGTTTGACCTGAGCGGTTTTAAACTGGCCTTTGGCGGCGCTAATCCCCGTAAGTACACCATTCCGGAGGGGACGGTGATGCAGCCGAACGAGTTTAAGGTATTTATGTCGGGCGGTACCAGTATCAGTCTGTCCAACTCGGCGGCGCAGGTCTGGCTGCTGGATCCGAACGAGAAAGTTATTTCCAAGACCGATCCCTACAGTAATGCCAAAGATGGTCAGGCATGGGCGCTTGACAGTAATACCGGCACCTGGACATGGACACTGCAGCCGACGCCTGGCGAGGCGAATGCGCTTACGCCGCAGGCAACGGCAGGCAGCAAGCCGGTGGGCGCGGTGCTGGGTATTGAGAGCGGCACGGCGGGTGGATCAGATGCCGCTGCCGCTGCAGCAAACGCCACGCTTGATGATACGACGCCGCTGCATCCGCTTATACTTGCGGCAGTTGGCCTGGGCGCGGTAGCATATGGCATATATGAATACCGGCAGGACATTGCGAATCGAATCTTCCAGTTCCGACGCTACCTTCGAAACCGGCAAGCGGTTCGGAAGCCTGTGCAAGGGCGGTGAGGTCATTGTTCTAACGGGCGATTTGGGCAGCGGCAAGACGACGCTGACAAAAGGCTTGGCGGCCGGCCTGGGCTGCCTGGATAACATAAACAGCCCGACCTTTACGGTGAGCCGCGTACACGCCTGCCGTGATGGATTGTATTTGCACCATTTTGATTTTTACCGGTTGCGGGAGCCGGGGTTGATGACGCATGATCTGACCGAGGTTATTGATGATCCTGCAGCTATTGTGGTGGTGGAGTGGGCGGATATTGTTGAGGATGTGTTGCCGGGCCGGCGGCTGGATATTCGGATTGAGCAGTCGCCAACCGAAGAAGATGGCCGGGTGCTGCACGTTGACTGTCCGGCGGAATTGTCATATCTGACAGAGGAGGCGTCATGATTGTGTTGTCTGTCCGCACCGATAAGCCCGAGGCCGAGATTGGGCTTTACGAGGACGGCAACCAGCTTGTTTACAAGACTTGGCAGGCGCACCGCGCATTGGCTGAGACGCTGCACAGGCACATCATTGAACTGCTACAGACCCAGGGTAAAGAACTGGCTGCTGTAGAGGGCATTGTTTGCTACAAGGGCCCCGGCAGTTTTACGGGGCTGCGGATTGGATTAAGCGTGGCCAACGCGCTGGCCTATAGTCTCAACGTACCGATTGTTGGCATTGAGGGCGAAGATAACTGGCTCGAAAAGGGGCAGGCTGCTCTTGCTGCCGGCGAGAATCACCAGACGGTTATGCCGGAGTACGGCGCGCCGGTACACATCACCACGCCAAAAAAATAACAGCGAACTGTTGTTATATATGCATGACGGGTGCTATTCTTTAGGTAGGATTATTTCGGAGTTTAGGGAAAGATCCTGATTTGAACGTATTATTTATCTTAATTTGATATCTCGCCGGTCATCTAACGGGCTAATGAAGTGAAAGTGATTGCCCGTCAAAAACGGGCCGGCAGATCATAGAAAAAAAGGAGACGGGTATGTTACTAGCCATCATTTTAGGATTGGTTGGTGTTGCTGCTGGCTTTGGCGTCAGTACGGTGGTGACCAAAAAACGGTTGGGGTCAGTGGAGGCAGCAGCCGAAAAAGAACTTAAAAAAGCCAAAAAAGAGGCTGACGAATCGCTGCGTAAGGCGCGCGAGGAAGCGGCAGAAATTGCCGATAAGGCGCGCAAGGACGAGGCTCAGCGCCGCAAAGAAATCAAAGAAATTGAAGCCCGTTTGATTGCGCGTGAGGAGTCTTTGGACAAAAAGCTTGATACCATCGACAAACGTGCCGAAGCTTTGCGCAAAGGCGAAGATGAAGTCGAGGCGTTGAAGGACGAAATCCGGGC
The DNA here is from genome assembly GCA_964490245.1 of uncultured Candidatus Saccharibacteria bacterium. Classification (GTDB taxonomy): domain Bacteria; phylum Patescibacteriota; class Saccharimonadia; order Saccharimonadales; family JACDBH01; genus CAZBAF01. The sequence goes on along the minus strand of CAZBAF010000002.1, from coordinate 127,091 downwards.
TATTCGCGCCAAGCAGCAGGAAAAGCTTGAAAAGGTAGCTAAACTGACAAAGGCAGAAGCCGCCGATAAGCTGATGAAAATGACCGAGCGGGATATCCGCAATGACCTGCTTGGTTTGATCAACAAGCTGCAGAATGAGGCCAAAGAACTGGCCGAAGAACAGGCTGCCCACATTATTGTGAGCGCCATGGAGCGCATGGCCAGTGAAGTTACGGCCGAACGTACGGTGACAGCTGTCAAGCTCGAGGATGAAGAGATGAAAGGCCGTATTATCGGCAAAGAGGGCCGCAATATTCAGGCCCTGCAACGCGCCACAGGCGTGGATATCATGGTGGATGATACGCCGGGTATGATCATCTTAAGTTCGTTTGATCCGGTGCGCCGAGAGGTGGCACGCATTGCATTGGAGATGTTGCTTAAGGACGGCCGCGTGCACCCGGGCCGTATTGAAGAGGTCGTCGAAAAGGCGCAGAAGCAGGTTCAAAAAGACGTTATGCACGCAGCCGAGGACGCGGCGCGCGAAGTCGGTATTGTTGGTATCCCGAAAGAGATCATGCAGCTGCTGGGCGAGCTGAAGTATCGTACTTCATACGGTCAGAACGTACTTAAGCATTCGACTGAAATGGCGCATATTGCTGGTACGATTGCCGAGCATATCGGCGCCAATGTTAAGACTGCCAAATACGCTGCTCTGGTGCACGACCTGGGCAAAGCGCTGACTCATAAAATGGAGGGCAAGCACCACCACATCAGCGGCGAGATGCTGCGCAAATACGGTGCGCCGGAAGAAGTCGCGCTGGCGGCCGAGCAACATCACGATGATGTCGAGGCCACCAGCACAGAGGCCCTGATTATCCGTGTGGTAGATGCGATTAGCGCCGCCCGTCCGGGTGCGCGCAATATCAGCGCCGAGAACTTTGGCGAACGCATGCGTGATCTTGAGAACACCGCACTTGGCTTTCCGGGTATTGATAAGGCTTATGCCATCAGTGCCGGCCGCGAAGTTCGCGTCTTTGTAAAACCGCAGGACGTTGATGACCTTACCGCTATCAAGCTGGCTCGTGACATTGCGACCAAGATAGAATCGACCATGCAATATCCTGGTACGATCAAGGTCAATGTCATCCGCGAAACCCGCGCCATCGAATTTGCGAAGTAGGGGTATAATAAGAGTATGGGCGCTAAAAAAAACCACAGTTCAGCACATCAGAAAAACCAGCCTGGACATGGTTTTTGAGCGCAAACTTGCCAAGCTTAGAAACGAGCAGGCAGAGCTAGATAAGCTGGAGAAAAAGGTTAAGAACTTAGCTAAACAGCTTGGAGTAAAGTTGAAATGAATAGAAAAGATGAGTCATTAACACACGGCCAGTTTGAAGAGTCTATGGCGAAACTTTTTCACTATCTCGGCGAGGAGTTCAAATCTTTACGGAATGAGATGGATGTCATGAAACAAAACTATGACAATTTGCTGTCTGCTGTCGATGGCTATGTTAGGCAGGTAGAAATTTACCACCAGGAATCTATCGCCCGCGATGCCAGGTTGATCGTATACAAGGCTGGGTCGAGCAGATTGCTCAGAAGACTGGTGTCAAACTAGAATATTGACTAGCTAATGCAGACAGAGATTGAGGCTAAATTTTTGAATGTTAACCACGACGAGATTCGTGAAAAACTAAAATCACTGGGTGCAGAGCTGGAGCAGCCGATGCGACTTATGCGCCGCAAGAACTACGATTTTGCCGGCAGACGGCTCGAGGAAGAGAAGACGGGCTGGGTACGTGTGTGGGACGAGGGCGATAAAGTGACACTTGCCTATAAACAGCTAAACGACCGTACGTTGCATGGAACGCAAGAGGTGGATGTAGTTGTTGATAGCTTTGAAGACACGTGCAGGCTGCTTGAGCAAATTGGGCTCGAGCAACAGTCATACCAAGAAACAAAACGAGAAAGCTGGTTGCTTGGTGATGTGCAGATAGAGTTGGACGAATGGCCGTGGGTAAAGCCTTTTATTGAGCTGGAAGCACCGACAGAAATTAGTCTAAGCGAGGCTGCCAAGAAGCTCGGTTTTTCGCTAAACGAGGCTGTGCATGGCAGCGTAGAGATTGTGTACCGTGTCGAATACAATGTTACTGACGAAGAGATTGACCGCTGGCCGGAAATTCTGTTCACGCCGGTTCCGGAATGGTTGGAGGCAAGACGGAAGTAATGAGTAACCATCTGCAAACGCCTGCCATAAATAGTGCGACGAGTATTTTGAGTTTTGATCTTGAGACTAATGGGCTGCATGGTAAAGCCTTCGCAGTGGGGGCAATTGTGATGGACGCCGGCGGAACTGTACTTGACGAATTTAGCGCCCGTGCTAGATTAACCGAAAAAGCAGATGACTGGGTTAAAAATAATGTATTACCGGCCATTGCCGAAATGCCAATTACGCACGATAACTATGAGGAGCTGCGTGAAGCATTTTGGGCGTGGTATCTGCAGGCCAAGCCTAAGGCTGACTATGTGCTGGTAAATAACGGCTATCCGGTAGAGTATCGTTTTTTGTTGGACTGCCAAGAGGCAAACCTTGATGACCGGTATTGGCAGCACCCGTTTCCGATTTTGGAGCTCTCGTCGTTGCTGCTGATTGCCGATCAAATATCAGGGGCCACCAAGCGGCAGCTTAAGAAAAGTCTTATCGATTCAAGTACGCATAACACGCATCATCCGCTCGATGATGCAAAGCTGGCAGTACGCCTGGCGTTCGAATCATTCCGCATTAGCGGTATAGTTCAAAAATAACACCCGGATTCTGCCTGGCAAGTGTGCATATGACTGATGTTGGTGTCGTGACGCGTTTAATAGCTCACTGGGTGTTGCTTTTGATAGCGTTATTCCGCAAAGGCGCGCTCAAGTACAGACTAAAAATGAACTAGAGACTAAGGGCCCTGCCAATTCAATGCAGCGCCGATTAAGGTAGATCCAGCAGCCGCCAAAGCCATTTCAATTGAGCATATTCAGCAAATAATTGATTAAGTTCGGGTCGCTAATTTATAGCACAAATAAAATCCGGATTTACTCCGGTTTTGTTTGTATCTGCTTTCAGGAAGAGCAGCCCGACAAAATATTCATTTTGCCGGCGCGATGAGAAACCCGCCTGGGGTTTCTCATACTTGGTTTATATTTCTTTCTTACCGCGAAAGCCAAAACCGGCCACAATAACACTGGCAATCATGTTGATGCTGACGATACCTACCAGGGGCAGATCCCTGTCAATGGCAAGCAGGGCGGCGCTGCCAATCCAGATTATGCCTATGACGCCGGCGGTATATGGGTACTTGATAAATAGTAAAAATTCTCTATACACTCTTGACCTCCTCTGTTACTAATAGCTCAGCATTGGGCGACTGTCTGCGAATTTTTTCGGACAGCTGCCTGAATAGGGCCGGATCACGATCTGCAACACGCTCAAGCCAATTAGCGACTGTTTCAAGCGCATCAGACATAGACACCGCCTCTTTATTATCCACTATTTCCTCGCCGTGATGTTCACGGATATAGGCGACGGCCTGTGAAAGTGTAGGCGGCATGACTTCACGGTACAGGCCCAGCGTGCTTACGAGTGAGGAATAAGTCTGGATTGCGCGCAGCATCTCGGTGGCTTCAAGCTTCATGACCAGTCCGAACCGGTTACCTTTGTTGACCAGCTTGTTAATGATCACCAGTATGCTGGAGTCACTCTTGAAATCCGCTTGGACAATATTGGTGCCGGTTGCTTCAGAAAACACTTTTTCCGCTACCTTACTTACCTCATTCACGTAATCATTGCTTCCCCCCTGCCCGATATATTCGCCGATACGGCGCAGCGAACGATACAGGTCGCTGACAAAGAACTTCAGGCCATGCTCGAACAGGCCGATAGCGGTTTGTGAACCTTTAAAGACGCGGTCATATGATTCCAGCAGACCGAACAGGCCGCTTTTATCGACCGGCGGCCGGGCGCTGATGCCAAAATCAATCAGGCCAACCCGGTTGTTGGGCATGAGCCTGATATTGCCCGGGTGCGGGTCGCCCTGTACGCGCGGCATTTCAAAGATGCCGATAATTGACTCGTAGCCGAATGCCCGCAGCTGCGTAATAAGGTCAGAGCCCAGCGTTTCTTGAACATATTGCCGCGGGTCAACGCCCTGTCCGTGCAGGCGAATAATCTGGGCGACAGAGATGCCGTCGACATAGTCCTGGACAATGATATTGTCGGTGCAGAGCTCGGTATAGGTCTGCGGAATATGAATAATCGGATGGTCTTTGTAATGCTGGTACATTTCGTTAGCGAACTCGGCTTCATGTTTATAGTCAGTCTCGCGCAGGGTGGCATCGGCAAAATCCTTCATGGTGTCATTCAGGTCAATGTTCATGTTCCGGTACAGCTTCTTAACAAAGGCTTTCGAGAAGCGGGTAAGCAGTTTAATATCATGCTTGAGCAGTTCGCGGACCATCGGCCTGAGTACCTTAATAATGACGGGCTGGCCGTTTCTCAGCTGGGCATAGTAAACCTGCCCGAAGCTGCCGGCTGCAAACGGCTCGGGCTGAATAAGCGCAATTTGTGCGAGCTTTTCTTTTGGCAGTTCCTGCTGCAGCAGTGCGCCGATATTAACCGGTTCGTGGTCAAGGTTTTCAAAGATACGCAGTTTTTCCGGATTGTGCCATTTGCGCATTACCTGTGAACGCAGCAGTACGCCCTGCAAAAACTTGACGTACACACCCCCCATGCTCATAAATTCTTCACATATCAGGTTGTAGAGCTTTTCTTCATGACCGCGGCGGTAGTAAAAGTATGACTTGGTTATCAAGCTTGCCAGGCGCTTGGTTCGGGTGCGCTTGATGCTGGCGATGGTTTTCTGGTGAATATTCTTTGGCATGTTACTTCTTGGCGAAGCCGATCATAAAAAGGATCAATGTGCTGACCATGACCGCCAGATATAGCTGGAAAATCTCGGCAGTTTCGCTGCGTGTTAATGCCATCAGCAGGACTGCTACCCAAATAAACAGGATGGTAAAAAAGATGGACAGGTACTTCATGTATTCGTTTATTTTATCATAATCCGCCACTGTTAGCTATAGCCTATCTGCAGTGGGCAGGTTCAGCAAAAACAGGGGTTAAAGAACGGTTCCTGTGACGGAAGAGCATTATGAGGCAGTTTTCTGTATGTTGGTTAAGCGTGACTCGGAATGATGGATAGTACAGGGGTAATCTGCTAAAATTATCCCGCAGTGCACGACATTGCTGGTACTGCCGGGACGGTTTTAGGGTGAGTTTATATAATTAGCAGGATAATCGGGGTGTAGCGCAGCAAGACAAGCGCGCGTCGTTCGGGACGACGAGGTCGTGGGTGAGAAGTGCCAGTGGCACTTCGGAAACGAATCTTCTCTTGCAAACTTGTTTGCAAAGACGAAGTTCGGGGGTCGCCGGAGGTGACCAAATCACCGCGGGATTTGAACCTTGTATAATAAGCTGATGAATTCGGGGTGTAGCGCAGCTTGGTAGCGCGCGTCGTTCGGGACGACGAGGTCGTGGGTTCAAATCCCGCCACCCCGACCATAAAAATCGACAAAGTCCTAATGGCTGTTTTTGTATTAAATTTTTACCTGAACCTCGACCGCTTGGCGTATCTGTTAAAACAGAGTATAATAATCTGGTTAAATCCCGGGGATTGGCGCAGTTGGCTAGCGCGCGCGGTTTGGGACCGCGAGGTCGAAGGTTCGAGTCCTTTATCCCCGACCAATAAGTATTTTGTCTAAGTCCACCATCAAATCGTATGGTGGATTTAGCTTTATAACAGGGGTAGAATCGTTTCCAGCTCGTAGGTTCGTAACGAATTCGCTACATATAGCATTTAGGACCAGTATATCGTCCTCGTGTAGCAGGTCTAACAGTTTAGATTTGGTGAGTTCGTAGAACTCTTCCTTACTAGGTAGTGCGGTATTAAGCTGTTCCAACATTTCTTTATTCTCGTCGATGCTCTCTTGGGCTAGGTCTGCTAACTGCTTGTAGTGGTCTAGGCGACCCTTATGATGCTTCTCATATTCTTTGGGGTTGGCTACTTGGAAGTCTAGAAGTCGTGTGTATTGCTTATCGTTAGAGCGTTTGTCTTCTTTGGCTTGGTCAAGTTTACGTTTGGTAATGGCACGGTCTGATGCAACCCGTGATTCAAGTCTATCTATATACATCTGGTATGCTTCTTCACTCTGTTTGGTTAAGTGACGTAGCTGCCATTCAATACCCGCCATCACATACTTAGCTCGTATGCTCTTTGCTAATTTGATACCTTGCTGTTTTTGCTTTTCTGTATCGTGACGTAAGCACTCTTTATTACGACAGTAGAAGCTAACGACCATCTTACCTTTATTCTTACCACGTAAGATGGGTTGGTGTTTGTCAAGCTCCCTTTTTCCCGAACACCAACCGTAAACTCTTCCGTGGTTTCATGAGTCCGGCGGCGTAAGCTGCCGGACTTATCTTGAGCGCCGTGTGGATGCGTTCGTTGTTGTAGTACGAGATGGCGTTGGCAACGCCAACGTACAGCTCGTCAATGTCCTGGTAATTGGCCAGTGGGTCGAGCTCGTCCTTAATGCTTTTAATGCAGCGTTCCATGTAGCCGTTTTGCCACGGGCTGCCCGGTCTGCTAGCGCTGAGCGTAATACCAAGTCTGGCACAGGTGGCTTGGTGCCGTTCACTCAGGTACTCGCTGCCGCGGTCGCTGTGCAAGATGGACGGGCTGGGGTTGCTCCTGAGTGCCTGGATAAGGGCGACGTGTGTCAGTTGGCTGCCGTGGTTGGTGCCAAGCTTCCAGCTCAGTACCTCACGGGTGGCGAGATCCATTGCTATGATTTCAACAAAATCGCTGTCATATAAGTAAGGAAAGTATACGGCGGGAAACGCCTTTGAAGACAGAAGTATTTATTGCTTGCTCGGTCTAGGAACACGAAGTCCAAGCTCTTTAATCATAAGATTAAAGCCACGCCCACTTGCTGGTAGAAATGAAACCCCTCTGTGTCCAGGGGGAGCCATGATAAATTCTTCCTTTATAGCAAGGTTCAATACGTCCATATATTTATCTAGAACGCCATCTTCTTGTGAGTATTCTAGGAGAACGGCAAGTTTATAGCGTGCTTCAGGATCAAAAGTAGCGAATATGTCTAGCAGTTCTTGGCGTGTTGCTTCGTCATCGAAGAACTCAGGTAGACTTGCTGCAATTTGTTCGTCCATTTGCCTTACCGACTCATCGTATTCTTGCTGACCTTGGTCTTTTGCTTCTGAGATGCGTTGTTGATATTCATCAAATTTAGCAGGTGGTGTGTATTTACCATCGGGCATAAATGAATACAATGCTTCGACTCCTGGAACCAGTACAGTGCCAAGTACATTACCGTCTGGTGTCATTACTTCGTCAAAGCTATAATCACGACCTACACTAATACCGCCGAGAAAAGACATGTAAGCATTTGTCTCTGGAAAGTGTTGGCACGCAACACCGTTTTTGAGTAGTGTGCCTTCAGGCAGCTTCACAGATTGCCTATCGGAATCACGTATGAATGTATAGTCGTTTCCTTTTAGCTCTACGTGTACTGTCTTAAGACCATTCCTTTCATCTTGTAAGCTGAAGACAGTGAACCCAAAGCTGTTACGCTCTTGTGCTTCCATATCAAGAGCTTCAACCACAACTTCACTACCAGGCTGCATGTCTCGCCAATCAACAGTTTCGAGTTCTAAATAATGGCGTAATCCTTCTAACGCTCGTGGTATATGCTTCTCTGGCATGTATAACTCCTTTAGGATAAATTAAAAACCTAACCTCTGTAATTTGCAAGCATGAGCACATTATTTTATAAGTAATATCGAGCAATCAGTCTAAATATGCTAGGTTCAACAACTTTCTCGTATATCTACCGAACGTGTTTATTTCTTGGTTTTAACAGATGAAGTTTGCTCTTGTGCAAGGTATGGGTTTTCAATCATCAGGATAGCATTACCAGCTAGACCACCACTTTTAATGAACTGTGCTGCTGAGCGTTTGGGGTCTGGTAGGGCAATAGCTCTATTGTCCCAGTTTGACGTATCTTCTGCCGATGCTTGAGGCGGTAGCTCTCTCTTAGTATCGGAGCCTCTAACCTTACTCAAATCTGGTAGTTTAACATCTTCCATCACTCTCAATTATAGCAAGAACTGTAAATCGGTAGCTGGTTTGGACCGTATGCCTTCCAGCAACAAATTGAGTGACTTTAGTCTAACCTGGATACTACCGAAGTTTAGGAGCAAGCTATGGAGTGTCTGAAGTACAGGTTCGTTTAACGAGTGAGTACGTCGACCAAAACAAGAGCCCGCTGAAAAGGCGGGTTTTTGTTTTGGTCGGAGTTAGGGTTCGGAGCTTCGACCTCGCAGAGGGAGAAGGTGAGAACTGCCTGTGGCAGTTCGGAAACGAATAAACTCTTGAAAACTTGTTTTCAAAGATGTTTTTCGGGGGTCGCGGAACGTGACCGAGTCCTTTATCCCCGACCAATCAAAGAGTCCAGTCTTTTGACTGGGCTTTTTGAATGGTTTTAGGTTGGCGGCTCGTGATTATGGCGATGTGGGCGACTTTCTGTTTATGTCAATGCTTGCAGTCGCAGTAGGATAGTCCCGGAGTCTCCCGCATAAACCTTGTCGGCGCAGCGTCAAGCGAGAGCACCGCTTGGCAGCGCAAAGTGTTGCCCAACAAATGCAAAGTCATACGATCAAATAAAGAAAATGTTAACCCCGATACGGTAAGTGACGAGCAGGCAGGACGGCGCCAAGCAGCGAAATCCGCTATAATAGCGGTTATGATAAGTGCGCTCCTGGCTATGGCTGGTATTGCCGCGATTCTGGTTGTGTCAGAAATCGCCTGGAAGCAGTCCCGTATCTACGATGAGCTGGCGCGCAAGTTTGTGCACATCACTTCTGGTGTTTTCATAGCTTTTTTGCCGTTTTGGGTGGAGTATCGCTGGATTATGGTAATGGCGGTAGGCTTTGTTATTGCCAATTTTATCAACCGCTATACAAATTATTTTCATGCCATACACGCGGTTAAGCGTAAAAGCTGGGGTGATGTGCTGTTTGGCGTGGGGGTGTTTATTCTGGCCTGGCTTCATCCGAGCCCATGGCTGTTTGCTGCAGCTATGCTTCAGGTAAGTCTTGCCGATGGCTTTGCGGCTTTGGCGGGCGTAACCTATGGCCGCAAGCACGGTCGTTATTATCTGTTTACGCAGCCCAAGTCTGTTATTGGCAGCAGTGTGTTTTTGCTCTCGTCAGCTCTTATCCTGGTGGCACTGTTTATTCTTGACCCTTATTTTGCAGATCCCTGGCAGTTGTGGCCGGTGGTGGTTATGTTGCCTCTGTTATTGGTGTGTGTAGAGAACCTTGCAGTGTTTGGTATGGATAATGTTGCCTTGCCCCTCGTAACGCTCGCTATACTGAGCTTGTTTTAGACGGACTAAATCAGGTATTATGTACCCAAGATGATGTTGAAGAGGATTGAAGCAAATCTGCGGGAGTTTGTGTACGGCGGCATGGATGGTGCGGTGACGACTTTTGCCGTAGTGACCGGTGCGGCCGGCGCCAATCTGGGTGTTAACGTCATACTGATCATGGGCTATGCCAATGTGCTGGCTGACGGTTTTTCGATGGCGGTGGGATCTTATCTGAGCGAAAAGAGCGAACAGGAACTTTCCATCAGCCGGGGCGAAAGTAAAGAAGAGGACCATGACTCGCCGCTGGCAGCGTCTATCGTAACTTTCCTCTCGTTTGTATTGGTCGGGTTTATACCGCTTTCTGTTTATACCATTGATTACATCCTTGATCTAAGCCTGGGCAGCCCGCTGCTGTACACCGTCGTCCTGACATTGGTGTCCTTTACGGCCATCGGCTACATCAGGGGCAAAATAACGCGCATGAACAGGCTGCGCTCTATGGTTGAGTCGTTTGGGCTTGGCGCCGCGGCCGCAATTATTTCGTACGTTGTTGGTAATCTGCTCGAGCGTATTATCTCTTAGGTGTCAACCCAGGGGTTAGAGCGGCAGGTACCTTAGTACTTTTCTTTAAAGTCAGGCTATTTGCGTCTTGTGGGCTCGGCGGGCGTCAGGGCTGCTATGACCCAAATAACCAGCATGCCAACGATTGCATACACGAGCATTGCAAACAGTGCCGTAAAGTCAAGGACAATGCCGTTTTCAAACACCCGGGTAGGGAAAATCCCGCGGAAAGGCTCCAGCAGCGTGTCGCTCATTTCATAAACCCAGTTCACGAAGCCATTGTTGGCATTTGCCGCGAACAGACGCAGTAAAACCCTAAGACCTAATATCACCTCGACGATTGCTATAAAAACATTGACAAGATTAGTTGCTAAAAATCCGAGCCGCATACCCGTGCCCTCCTTGTTAAGTGGTACTTTTAGTATACGCCGCTTGACAAGACCCGTGGAGGCCGTTAGGGGCTCCGAGAGGGGCGGTTTTAGACACCTGCACGGCATATCTCTGCTGCAAGTTGCAGTATATTGGCTGTGCATTATGATTTGATGGCCTTACGAGCTTTCCTCTTGTGTAGGCTTGTAGACGTATCGCTGTGCGGGATTATTCAAACGCTCTGTAGCAGCGGAGATTGTGGCTGGCGCATACTTTTAGTTATGTCCGATAGTAATAAAAAAGACATCCTGTTCATGATGTCTTTTGGTACTTGGTTTATGGGGCGAGTGATGGGACTTGAACCCACGGCCTTCTGTGCCACAAACAGACGCTCTAACCAGCTGAGCTACACCCGCCGTACTGCGTTTTACATGCGATCTTGGTCATGCCTGGCCGGGGCCTGCGCAGGATCCGCGTGTGCTATATGAACCTGTTGTAAGCGTACAGGTTCTTGCGCGGCGGTCGCCATAAAACTGGCTTATTATATCTGTTACCAAGCTTTTAATCAAGGACCGGGGGCTTAGGAGTGATCGTAGTTGCTTAACATGATCGACAGGTCAAAGATGTCAATCTCGTTATTGTTGTTCATGTCTGCGACACGCGCATTTGCCCAATCGGATGAGTTGTTGGTTTTGTTGTAGTGGCTGAGCAGTATCGATACGTCGAAAATGTTGACTTTGTCATCACCGTTAGCGTCGCCGTTCCGCAACGTTTTGGCGGTCAGGGTGCTGCTTTGAGCTGAGGCGTTGTTATTGGCGTCAACTGCAGATACGGTGTAGTTATAGGAGGTGCCTGCGGTGACATTGGTGTCATTGTAGGTCAGGCTGGTTACCGTAGCAATGACGGTGCCGTTGCGCCTGATACGATAGCCGGTTACACCGACATTATCTGTACTTGCATTCCAAGCCAGGCTGATATTGCGCTGTGTCCGGCTGGTGACGCGCACATTGCCCGGGACTGTAGGAGCCTGTCGGTCGGAGTTGTCGACCGTAACCGATACAGAAGGGCTAAGTGTGGAGTTCTGCGGGCTTGCAGAGTCGTATGCGCGTGCGGTAAGCGTGTAGTTGCCGGTTGTGATGCCGGAGGTGTCCCAGGTATATGTGTACGGCGGGGCTGTATCTGTGCCGCGCAGCGTGCCGTTAATGTAGAACTCAACTTTGCTCAGTCCTGAGCCGCCGTTTTCATCCGCTGCGTTGGCGCCAATGGTGACCGTGCCGCCCACAGTACTGCCTGCAGTCGGCTGGGTGATAGAGACCGTAGGAGGCGTGGTGTCAACCAGGGTTATATTGATCGTTGATGAAGTGGTCGTGTTGCCGTAAGGATCAAAAGCCTTTGCATATATAGAGACCGGACCGAGGGGCAAGCTGGAGGTAGCCTGGTTGTAGTTGTACGGGCTTGAGGTCAGGCTGGTGCGCAGATTGTTATTGACGTAAATCTCTACGCGGGACACAGAGCTGTTGTCATTTGCATTAACTGATATGGCGATGTTTGAGCCGCTGCCTTTAGAGACAACTGCACCATTTGACGGAGCAGTAACACTGACCGTTGGCGGTGTGGCATCAACGGTATAGGAACCGCTGCCGGTGTTGTTAAGCGAGGTCAGCAGGTCGTTATTTGTCTGTGAACTGACCAGGGCAGTCCCTGAGAGGAAGTTCATATTTACCGAACCGCTAACCGATCTTGTCCGGAAGGTAACGGAGGCTATCAGGCGATCACCGGTGGGCGGGGTGGTGCCAGGGGATGAGGCGGCAGCAATCTTAATCTGTCCGTTGGCACCGCTTGACTCGGCAATGGTTGCAAAGGCGCCATTAGACGTATCGATGCTGACAAACTCTACCAGATTTGTCGGATAGCTGAAGTTTGCCTGTACTGCGTTTACGGGCGAGTTACCGCTGTCTTCACGCACCTGGATGGTAAAGGTGGTGTTCGAAGCAAAAGTCTGACCGCTTGGGGTCAGATATATAGTAGGCGGGTTTGGTGCTGCCCGGCTAATAATGAGCAGTACAGTACCAATGATTCCAAAAATAACCGCGATAAGTATGAAATGAAGTGTGTCAAAGCCTTGTTTGGCTTTTGGTTGCCATCTCGCGCTCATTATTCGCTTGCCTCCAATGTGTAGCTTGCTTCAAGTTTTTGGCTCAATACGTCACTGTTATCGCTTGCGCGTACGGCGACTGAATCATCTGTGAAAGTAAAGGCGGCAGTACCGCTGTCGAGCCGGGGCACAGCGTTAATTTTAGCCACCAGGTGCCGGCCGTTGACGTTGTTTGCCTCCCCGCGGGAGATACGGATTTGGCCGTCAGCTCCCGCGCCTTCGGCGGCTAGCGAGAAAGCGCTGTCTTCATCATCGATGCCTGTGATCTCGAAAGCTTCCTGAGGATAAGAGATAATGGCTTTAACGGCGTTAATATCCTGGCCGTCGGTGTCGAGCCATAGTTCCATAGTGAATGGCTCATCTTTCTTGAGGGTTTTTTGTGCTGGTTCAAGCGACAGGGTTACGCCGGCTGTCGGCTCAATCGGTGCAGGCGCATCAGTCACCTTGTTGTCGCGCAGTATTAAAAAGGCGGTAGCTGCAATGACAGCCAGTACGGCAACGACTAATAACACTATCTTTAGTAATGCATTTTGCTTGACTTTATCGCCGGCTTGAGCAGGCTGTGGGTTTTGTTCTGGGCTCACGTTAGGCCTATCTTTATTTATACTTACGCTTATGTATAGCATATGCATTTTTGTTGTGCAACAAAAAACTAGCCTCTTACTTAAAACTTTACTGTGCAACAGGCAGGCGTGTTGTCACAAGTGCATCTAAAAGATATAGTAGGCGCATATGGCAAAGGCGGCGCGGGCAATCATTGTTGAAAATGGCAGGATTCTTGTTATGCGCCGCGAAAAGCAGGGCAGCGTGTATTTTACTTTGGTTGGCGGCCGCGTGAACGAGACCGAGGCCATCGAGCAGGCAGTCGTACGGGAAGTTAAGGAAGAGACGGGCTTGGATGTCACGTCTTGCCGTTATGTGTTTTATGAAGGCCACCCCGAGCCGTACAACGAGCAGTATATTTTCTTGTGCCAGATTGGCCCGCATAGCGATATTGCCATTCAGGAGGCGTCAGAAGAAGCGCTGCTTAACAGGTTTGGCACCAATCTTCACGAACCAATGTGGGCTACGTTGGACGGGTTCGCACAATTGCCGTTCCGTACTCCGCAACTGCAGCAGGCAATCCTGGAAGGTCTTAAAAAGGGCTTTCCGGACGAGCCGGTGCGATTATAATCTCAGGCAAGGCTTTCCAGAGGGCTGCCGACCACGACTGTATGGCCGGTAGGCAATGATTTATCCATGACGGCATGCGCGATTGCGCTGCCCATATCCTCGGCGGTGATAAGCTCGCCGGCGCTATCGCGCCTTGCGTCCAGCAGGCCGGGTTGTTTCCTCTCCAGTAGTTTGGCTGTTATTGTGCCGTCAACCACATCACCGGTAACAACCAGCAGACGTACGCCGGCTTCGGCCAGTTCCGCCTGTCTGCTGCGTACTGCCTGCTCGCCGCGGAATTTGCTCTCTGCAACCGGTTCATAATGAGGCAGCTGCTCTATTTGCCCGAAAAGATGAGCCCAGTGGCTTGTGACAAATACAAGGCTTGCACCGGTTGCCAAGCGAGGCTTGAACAGGTCAAGCAGGCCAATTTGCGCGTCATGGTTAATCTGGTGTGGGTAGTTCGCAGGCTTCCCGGTTTCCAGTCCGCCGGAAGCATTCAGGATAAGCGCATTAAGGGTGGGGCTCCAGGCTGTGAAGTTATCGAAAAGTCTTTCCCGCTCCTCTGGTATGGTGAGGTCGCCGGTGAGCGTTAAGGCGCTTCTGCCCAGATTTCTGATTTGTTCAGCGACCTGGCGGGCGCGATTTTCTTTATTACGGCAGGTGATTGCGCAGTCAAAACCCTGTTCAGCCAGGGCAACCGCCGTAGCGGCACCTACTCCGCGTGATCCACCGGTGATAAGTGCTTTTTGTGTGTGCATAGCAATCTAAATGGTACCTCCGGCAGGACTCGAACCTGCGACACGCGGGATAGAAGCCCGCTGCTCTAATCCACTGAGCTACGGAGGCGTATGTCTGCTTAATAATGAGCTTGCAGAGTCACTGCCTGGCATAGGGGTGTCGGACTGGGGTCCGACTTGGTGCGGGTGGGGGGAATCGAACCCCCGTCTCAAGTTTGGAAAACTTGCATACTAACCGTTGTACTACACCCGCATAAAATTGATTGTTAATGGGTTCGCTTCCGGAATCGACCTACCTTCGGCAGGCCCGGAACTTCACGATTGAAAACAAGTTTTCATCGGAAGGTTCCCTTGCGGACTGCCACTGGCAGCCCTCACCCCGTCTCAAGTTTGGAAAACTTGCATACTAACCGTTGTACTACACCCGCTTAAACAGAGGTGATTATAGCAGTTTGTCAGCCGAAAAGAAATAAGCCCGGTTAGAGGGCTTATTTCTATCTGAACTTCAGGCTTTAGGCTTCTATCCGGCGGCCGGTTAACCGGGCTGCGATAATCGTGCTTGCAAGTATGACAATACCCAGTACGATACCGAGCAGCGGAGGCGTGCCGGTGTCGGCAAGGGTGTTTTCGGTCAGCACCTCGCCCGGCTGGGTTGGGGCATTGCCAAAGTTAGCCTCAACCTGCTTGCACGACTCATCAATGGCGACCTTGTGGCAATCGGATGTGTCGGGGAAGGTGCGTGTCCAGCCATCCCGCTGTGTCTCGCAGACAAGGTAGGTGCCCTTTTTAAGGTCGTTGAACGCATAGGCGCCGCTTTGGTCTGTCAGCGTGCTGGCAAGCTTGGTCTTGTCTGTGCACGTTTGGTCATCATCGCTTGAGGTGTTGAGGCTCATCAGCAGTGATACGTTACCAGTTGCCTGGCTGCAATCAAGCAGGTAGAGGGTGATTTCCCAGCCCTGCAGCTTTTCCTCGTCCTGTTCATGCGATCCATTGCCGTTAACGTCATGGAACTTATAGCCGCTGATCCGTCCGTGCTGGAAGTTGCCAAAGTCCAGATTGCCGTGTTCCCGGCTTTGACGGCCCAGCTCTACCTCATGACAGTCTTTGGTGGTTTGTGTCCAGCCGGCCTGCTGTACTTCGCAGATTTTATACCAGCCGTAGTCAAGATTATCGAACCGGTAAGCGCCGCTAGTGTCGGTTACAGTTGTGCGCAGGGGTTGGGCATCGTACCCGCAATCTGCTGCCTGTGCGTTGACTGTAGGCGAGTTCTCAAAAGTGAGCAAAGGCAGTAATGACTGTCCGGCACCTGTTGGTGCTGCTGCGCAGGTCTTTTTGTATAGTTCGATGGTCCAATTGCGGAGCGTTGGCTCGGTTGTTTTATCCCAGCTGCCATCGCCGTTTTTATCCTCAAATTTATGTCCCGAGACACCGCCGTTTCTGTCATTGACGAATACGCAGAGGTATTCTTTGCCGTTTTCGGCAGTAAAGGTTGTGTTCTGTGATGCCGGCTTCCAGCCACTGCGTGTTTTGACTTTACAGTAAGCCTCGCTAAGCACCCATCCATCCGGGATGCTTTTCTCGCTTACGGTGATCTCGCCGGCCTTTAGCTGATCCTCAAAGGTTTTGGAATCGCCGCCGCTTAGCCAGAACTGTTTATCGCCGGCTGGCTTCTTTTGCTCCAGCTCAAAGTAAAACTTCTGATTGGTCTTGCCGGGATGAGTGACTTTTTTGACCGTTACGCGCGGCGGCAGGTCGTCGTTGGTGACAATGCAGACAATGTCCTGATCCAGAGCCAGCTTTATTTTAATTGTGCGGTCCTGGTAAGTTTTGTCTGGCTGTACATAATCCCAGCCACGGGTTTTGCCCTCAAGCAAATCCTTTTCTTTTGCCCATTTTTCGGTGCGGACGTAACACTTGATGTGCTTCAGCGCGTAGCCATCCACGCTATCTTCCCAGATGCGGTATTGGCCGGCCTTAAGCCTATGGGCTTTGCCGTGGTCAACGTCTTTTTTGTTGCCAATATTCAGATCAAACTGTCGTGACTTTTTGGTGCCGCCGTTGTCGTTTATGACTTTTTTGTGCACGGTTATGGTGCCTGGCTTGTCAACGTTTTTAAGGTAGCAATCATACGACTTACCCGGCTTAAGCTCGACCATCAGCTTGCCGTTGATAAGTTTGCAGTCACCCCAGGCCTTTTCCAGTTCGTAGCCTGGTTGCTGGCTTTCGCTGATGACATACCAGCCGGCAGAGAGGCTTTTGGTGACGCCGCTCTCTACGGTAAGATCGCCGACTTTCAGGGTGAAATCTTTAACAGCAAGCGTCCCGCCCCAGTTGTTTTCGACTTTTTTGATGACAGTCAATTGCGGAGCTTTATCTTTATTCACAAAGACACAGACCTTTGTTTGGCCGTTTGCAACCGTTACCTTGCTGTTAACTGTATTATGCAGGCTGTTAACGTCAGAGCCGCACTTCAGGCTGATTTGCTTGTAACCATTGGGGCCGCCGTGCTCGCTGACCTTGTAGGTGCCGGCATTCACCACGGCGGTAAAGCCGGTATTCTGATCAGTGGTCGTATCCTTGCCCGATACCCGAGCTGTAGCGCCCTGCGTCAAGCCTTCTGCTTTTAGTGTCCATTTATCCTGCGATGCTTTGCCGCCCGCTTCATTAATGACGCGCTTAATCAGCACAAGCTTGCCGGGCTTATCGTCATTGACAATCTTGCATCGGTAAGTGGATCCGGCTTTAGCGGTGAATGGGTGATTGACTTGCTTAGGCTGGCCGCGTGTTATGTCGTAGCAGGTGAGGCTTTTTTGCTCATAACCTTTGGGGCCGTTTGCTTCGCTGACAGTATATGTCTGATTGCCAGGGAATTCGGTTGGCTTGTTGTCTTCTACTTTAGTCTGGTTAACAAACAGATCCCAGTCGGTGTCTTTGGCGGTGCCGCCATTATTGTTTATCACCTGCTTATCAACAATGATTGTAGTCGGCGGAGTCTTGATTTTGCGATTGCAAAGGGTAACATGCCGTGTTTGATTTTTATTTACGCCTACCGTGGCAGGCAGCGTGGTGCCTTTCGGGTTTGTGCAGCTGTTTTTGGTGCTATTGCTAAGGTACCAGCCGGTAAATTCATAGCTGTCAATCGTATTCTCGGTAATCTTGTGATTACCTACCGGCACATCGGTGGCAGTGGTGCCCATTGCACGCTCAGGCGTTTCAGCATCCAGTCCCCACAGAAAACCATACTGGCTTGGGCTGTCGTCTATATAGCCATTACCGAGATCCACTTTTTTATCAACTTTGATTTTGCCTTTGTCTTCTTTAACTTTTCCGGGGCAATAGTCAGAAATCACCAAGCCGCCGCCCGGCCCCTTAGCGCCGCCATATAGATGGGTAGTTGCGGTCAGTGTGTCGAGGTCAGAAAACGGCGTAAAGAAATGCCAGACATTTGCACTCAAAGGTTCTGCAGGGCTGTATACTCCGCTGCCAGAACCGCCCAGCGTGAGATCGGCATCGGTAGAGGCGCCTTTTGTGCTGAAGACCCAGTGAATCCAGCCGGTATCTGCGTCACGCGGCCCGTCGCCGGCTTTATTGCAGGCCAGGGAATCCTTGCCTCTTTGATCCCATTGCTCTGTGTAGGTGGGTGTTGGAGGGTTGTGACCCTCTGCGGAGGCACTGTTGTTCCAGAACGTACCAAGCGGAAGAGCCTGTACGGCCAGCAGCAAGGCAATGGCAGTGAAATTCTTGACGGAACTTAACAGTTTATGAATGCGTGTTCGCATAGTACCTCCTAGCAGCGCACTAAAGGCGCGCGTTTTACGTTTAAGAGTCCTCCAAAAGTTCGCCACCTCTTTCTAATGACTAATCGTACGCCTTTTTTGTCAAAAAACAACACTTTTACAAAATAGCAAGACACAGCCTTAGCGCCCGGCATGATACCATCATATACAGATGATACCCCTGAAGGAACGCATAAACAGAATCGGCCGCTTGCGGCTGTTTAATCATTTTCTGACGCTCGTGGCGGTCGGTTTGGGGTTATACATAATTATTGCGCCGCTTTTGCCGCAGGCAAACTGGTGGGTCACCCAGGAGACGCCCCTTAAGCGTTGGACCGGTAACGACCAAAAAGTAGCTGCCGTCGCCGCACAGGAGGTGCGCGATAATCGTCTGTTTATTCCTGGACTGGGTCTGAACCAGCTGATTCATGAGGGCGGTGCTGAGGCACTGCGCAAGGGCGTGGTACGGCGCGGCAATACCTCAACGCCGGGCAGCGGCAGCAACACGGTTCTGGTGGGGCACAGGTTTGGATACAATAACGACGGTGTCTTTTACCATCTCGATAAATTAAAAATCGGCGATCCTGTTGTGCTGCACTGGGAGGGAGAGCGGTTTGAGTATACGGTCACCGAGAGTTTTGTGGTGCGTGCCGATCAGGTTGAAATAGAGAACCCCAGCCAGACCGAGCTGCTAACACTCTATACCTGCACCCCGCTATGGAACCCTAAAGACAGGCTGGTTATCCGGGCGGTGCCGGCGCGTATACAGGAGGAGTCGCGATGAAAGAGTGGCATCGAACATTGCTGCTTTTGGTGCTGATAGCTCTGGCGATTGGCTATCTGGTATGGGCACAGCACAGCATTGACGCTAATTTTACTGACCTGCTGCAGTAGACGATTTAGTTGATATGGCCGCCAATGAGGGCCAGAACCACACCTAAAGCCGCGCATACCTGGCCTAAGACCCAAAAACGCATAGTGACTTTGGTTTTTGGCCAGCCGGAGGCTTCAAAGTGGTGATGAATCGGCGCAGCGATAAAAATTCTTCTGTGCAGAAACTTTTTTGACAGAATTTGCAGCAGGCTTGAGCCCGCCTCGGCTACAAAAACCAGGGCAATCAGCGGCAGCAAGAAGAGCGTGTCGGTCAGCATGGCGACAACCCCTAAGGCGGTACCTAAAGAAAAAGATCCGATATCGCCCATAAAGAAGCGTGCCGGCGGTATATTAAACCAGACATAAGCCAGCAGCGTGCCGGCAACAGTTATGCAGAATCCGGCTATACCAAAATTGCCCTGCAGCGCGGCAATAATGCCAAAGGCGCCAAAAGCACTGATGAGCAGACCGCCCGCCAGGCCGTCCATGCCGTCACTGATATTAACAGCATTGCTGGTACTGACGACCACCAGTGTAAACAAGGGGATCAGCAGCCAGCCAAGTGTCAAATCACCCGAAAACGGAATGTGCACCGTGGTGTACCCCAGCTTATAGTAGAACCACCAGGCCGCCACAGCTGCCACGGCAGTAATCAACGCAAACTTAAGCGGTGCGCGCAGGCCGTCTTTGCCTCGAATGTTAATAACGTCATCGATCAAGCCGACCAGTCCGCCCCCCAGCAGCGCCGCCAGCGGCAGCCAGGTTTGTGAGCGTTCCAGGTTAAAGGGCACGGTGGTCAGCGTAATAGCACCAACCATAATAAGCCCCGCCATAAGCGGCACGGTACGCTTGATACGCAGCTTTTTAATAACTGACAGTTCCTCGCCGGTTACCGAACGGATACGCGGCTTGCGCCACCAGTTATATTTGTAGGCAAAATGGGTATAAACCGGTGTAAGTACCATTGCCACAAGAAAAGAAAATATACCAAAAAGCAGTATTCTGGTCACTGCGTGGATAAATTCGTCGGATGTAAACATGTTGTTCCTGATTTTTTATTGAATAGCGAAGTCTAGTGCTAAGTGTAGCATAATGAAGGGCATGGGACGTTTAAATTGTAGTCTTTGCAGGCAAGATATACTACCATTGCAGAAAGGAGCAACAAAGTGTCCGAACAAACTGACCAGCCGGTGATCATACTGGTGCGCGGACTGCCCGGGAGCGGCAAATCATACATTGCGACGGAGTTGCAAAAATCTATAGGCGTTGATAAGGTGGTGGCGCTTGACCCCGATGCTGTTGACACGGAAAGCGTTGATTATCGTGCCCACACCGAGGAGCTTACCAAAGCCGGTGTCGATAAGGCGCTTCATTTGTATCGTTTTTTGCGGGCGAAGGCATATCAGGGTATTGCTGATCGCAAGGTTATTATCTGGAACCAGCCGTTCACCAACTTAGAGATTTTTAATAAAATGGTCTACAATTTCCATGCTCAGGCAGCTGCGAACGGGACGGCTGTCTCAATACTGGTTGCCGAGGTTGGTATAGATCCTGCTGTTGCCAAAGAGCGCATAGAGCTAAGAAAACGCAGTGGCGGCCACGGCCCGTCCGAGACTACTTTTGCGCGTTTTGTTAATGATTATCAGTCATTTGCTAATACCAAGTATGAAGTGGTAAGGGTTAGTGGCACGGATGATGTCAGGCAGTCGGTGGCAACTATCGTCGCAGCGTTAGAGCGGCTGGCTTAGTGCCTGCGCGGGATCTTCGAGCGCTTTTATGGGGGCCAGGTTAGCACGGACAAAATCGGTCAAGGCGGGGTGACAGGCCACAAAGCTGCGCGTCCGGAAAGTGTAAGTATCCTCCATGATCGGAATAATATCGCCGCCGGCTTCCTGTACCAGCAGTGCACCGGGGGCATGGTCATGGATGCTGCTGCCGCTGTGCAGGTGAAAACGGGCGGCTGTTATGCCCTCGGCCACCAGAGCAAAGCCGTATCCGGCACCGCTTGGCGCAGTGTCGGTTTTGATGCCCTGTTTTTCCAGCAGCATGCCCAGCGGTTCGACGACCTGCGGCTTGCACAGTACCTGTCTGGGCAGCGGTATGTCCCGCAGGTTCAGGCGCTGTCCGTTCCTGTAGGCGCCAGAGCCGGCTTGCGCGCTAAATAGAGTGTCTGTGGTCGGGTCATAAATAACGCTCGCGACTGCCCGATTACGATGTATCAGCACGCCCATGCTGGTAAAAGCGGCAATGCCCTCAAGGTAACTTTTTGTGCCATCGAGCGGGTCAATCAGCCAGCAGGTTTCCGGCAGTTCGGCGTCGTTGTAGCCGCCCTCTTCACCAAAAACCGGCAGGTGCGGATGACGGTCCTGTATGTACTTAGCAATAAGTCGTTCGGCCTCTATGTCGATTGCGGTAACCGGTGAGCCGTCGGCTTTATAGGTGGTGTCGGCGCCATCGCGTGCCATAATCAGCGGCCGTACCGAGCGAAAAGCCTGCGCTACGCTCGTAATAGAATCGAGTAATGAGGTATCCACGCCCCCTATTCTAGCAGGAGTCGCTAAAGTGTGTGCACGACTTCAATCCTGGCACCCAGCGAATTAAGCCGCTCGGCGATATCCTCGTAACCGCGGTTAATGGTATAGACATTGCGCAGCATAGAGGTGCCGTTGGCGGCCAGCATACCAATCAATAGCAGGCTGGCGGGGCGCAGAGCCGGCGGGCAGACCACATCACCGTGCCGGAAGGTGGTGGGGCCGGTGATATAAACACGGTAGGGATCGGCCAGCTCTATATTGACGCCGATTTTTGACAGTTCGGTGTAATAAATCGCCCGGTTTTCGAACATCCAATCATGAATCAGTGTCCGTCCCTGTGCAACCGCGCAAATCGGCACAAAATAAGGGATGTTGTCCGGGTTGACGCCTGGCCACAGGTTGGGGTGTAGTTTATCCGCCAGCGCCTTTAGACTGTGGTTGTGTTTATGAATCGTCACATCGGCCAGTTCGGTAATACCGTTGTCGGACGGGTAGGGGTCGCTGACATCAAATTTTAAGCCCATTTTCTTCAGTTTGTGCAGCTCCAGGCCGATCCAGCGGATAGGCACGCGGCGGATAGTCAGCTTAGAGTTGGTGGTAACAGCAGCCGAAATAAACATCATAGCCTCAATAGGGTCTTCGGTGGGCGCAAAGGTGATGTTCTTTTTGATGCGCTCTACGCCGGTGACCCTCAATACAGGCGAGCCGGCGCCTTCAATTTTTATGCCCAGTCGCTTCAGGAAAGCACACAGATCCTGCACCATATAGTCGGCGCTGGCGCCCTGAATAATGGTTTCGCTGGTGGTGCGGGCGGCGGCCATGAGCGCATTATTGGTTACGGTATTGCCGGCCTCGTACAGAACAATATAACCCGCGGGCTTCTTTTTGACGCTGACGGCGTATTGACCGGTTTTGGCAACCACATCAACGCCAAATTGTTCAAGTGCGAACAGGTGCGGCGTGACCGTGCGCGTGCCAAGCTTGCAACCGCCGGCATAGGGAATGGTAAAGCGCCGGTGGTCATGCATAAGCGACCCCAGCAGCATCAGGACGCTGCGGGTTTTTCGGGCGGCCTGTTTATTGATGTTTGCCAGGTCAAAATCTTTTGGCGGTCTGATCTCCAGATCGTTACCTTCCAGCCAGCGTACCCTGACGCCAATACTTTCCAGCACCTCGATAATCCGATATACCTCCTCGATGCGCGGGAAGGATTTAAAGGTGGTCGTGCCCGCATTAAGCAGGCTGGCACACAGCAGGGCAACGGCGGCATTTTTGCTGCGCTTGAGGGTAATTTCGCCCTTCAGTTCATGTCCGCCCTCAATACGCAGGTTGATAGCATTGCTGCCCAAAGAAATAATCTGCTTATTCAGAACGTCACTGATGCGCCCCAGCATATCCATGCTCAGGTTTTGGCCGCCCTTTTCTATGCGGTTGACGGCTGATTGCGAGGTGCCCAGGCGCTTGGCAAACTCGGCCTGAGTCAGGCCCTTTTCCTGCCGCACCTGAAAAATAAGCTGGCCGATTTTTTCGCTTGTGGTACTCATTTTGCTGGAATCCGCCTTTCGCGGCCGGGGAAGGACTTATATAGGTAAAACATAATTGCCTGATGATGTAATTGTATGATTTATGCCGTCCTTACGGGCTTCATAACCGTATGAATATATCACAAATGATATATAAAAGTCCAATCTCTTGTTTTGCTTTTTGTTTTACAGGCTGGTACTTATACAATACCCTCATGATCTAACGTGATGCAAGTCTGATTTCGGCTATACTTAGGTAAGTAAGGGGAGGTGTACCATGACTGATGTTGATAAAAAAATACGCGAGCTGATAAAAAAAGAGACCACCCGCCAGACCTTGGGACTGGAGATGATCCCGAGCGAAAACCATACCTCCGGCGCGGTGCTGCACGCATTGGGCTCGCGGTTGACCGATAAATACTCTGAGGGCTACCCCGGGCAGCGCTATTACGGCGGTTGCGAGGTGGTGGACGAGGTAGAGGATCTGGCGCGCGATCTGGCCAAAAAGCTGTTTGGTGTCTCGCACGCCAACGTGCAGCCGCACTCCGGCAGTCCGGCCAACCAGGCTATTTATTTTGCTTTGTGCGACCCGGGCGATACGGTCATGGGTATGAGTCTGTATTTTGGCGGACACATGACGCATGGGCTTAAGGTTAATTTTTCCGGCACCTACTATAACGCGATTCAGTACACAACCGACAAAGACGGATTTATAGACTACGAATCAATCGCCAAACTGGCGGAAGAGCACAAGCCAAAACTCATCATGAGCGGCACAACCGCCTACCCGCGCCAGATCGATTGGAAAAAGCTGCGGGCTATTGCCGATGCGAATGGCGCCTGGCTGGCAGCGGATATATCGCACATCGCCGGGCTGGTTGTAGCGGGCGAACACCCCAGTCCTGCCGGCATAGCCGACGTTATTATGACGACGACGCACAAGACCCTGCGCGGGCCGCGCGGGGCGATGATTTTATGCAATGGCGAGCCCAGCAACCCGCTGGTTAAGCCGGCGCGCACGCCGGAGAATCTGCCCAGTCTGATTGACCGGGCCATTATCCCCGGGCTGCAAGGCGGGCCGCACAACCATCAGACGGCGGCCATTGCGGTGGCGCTGGGCGAGGCATCAACACCGGCATTCAAGGCTTACGGCAAGCAGGTGGTAAAAAACGCCAAAAAACTCGCTAAAGAGCTGGCAGATCGTGGTTTTGATATTGTCACGGGTGGTACGGACAATCACCTGATGGTGGTCGATCTGACCGGCAAAGGCCTCAGCGGCAAGCAGGGCGAGCGGGCACTGGGTCTGGCTGGTATTACGGTCAATAAAAACACCGTGCCGTTTGATCCGCGTAAGCCGTACGATCCCAGCGGTATCCGCCTGGGTACGCCGGCCATCACCACCCGCGGTCTTAAAGAGTCGCATATGGTGCAGGTGGCGGACTGGATAGATCAGGCAATTGCCAGTCATAAAGACGAAGAAAAGCTGGCCAAACTCCATGCCG
Organism: uncultured Candidatus Saccharibacteria bacterium; assembly: GCA_964490245.1. Lineage (GTDB taxonomy): Bacteria > Patescibacteriota > Saccharimonadia > Saccharimonadales > JACDBH01 > CAZBAF01. Next base: position 102,438 of record CAZBAF010000002.1, on the reverse strand, counting down.
AAGTAACCGCATTCGCCAAAGATTTCCCTCTGCCGGCCTAGTCTCGCACGGACATCAACAGGACAAGTCTTGACAAAAGCATAAGAACTATGCTATAATGAGAAGATAGGGGCTTTTACCTCTGTTCTGGCCCGAGATCGTCTGACAGAGGTGCCTAAGGCAGAATCTCCGGTTCACGTTCCAGCTCTATCTGGAACATCTCAAATACTTTTTGGGTGATTTTTTGTTCAAAATCCAGTAAATTCTGCGTTCTAACCGCGCGGTAATTGACAAAAACCAGATTTTGGCGGGGCCACAGGCGCATGCCGGTCGCCGGGTCGCGGTAAGCGGCAAATCCGGCCGTCTCAATCAGCCAGCCGGCGGATATTTTATAGGTGTCGTCCTTAAGCTTCCAGTACGGCGGCTGCGACCAGCCGGGCGGCGCTTTTTTGATAGCCGGATAGGCAGCGGCAATATGCTTGAAGTGATTCTTGCTGATGACAGGGTTACTAAAGTACGAGCCGGTATTGGGCGTCTTGTCGGGGTCGGGCAACTTCTTTTTTCGGATGGCAATGACGGCTTTACGGATCAGGGCTGGGGTGTAGGTTGGTATGGGATGATCGGCAAAATAGGCGGCCAGATCACGGTAGGCCGGCGGGTCATAAGTGTTGGTTTTGGGATCAAATTTCTCGAGCTTTAAAGTCAGCGAGCTGATCAAAAACCGGCCGTTGTCGATGCCCTTAAAACGTGAGGTGCGGTAGCCAAAGGCGCAGTCCTGATTGCTTAGAGTGACAAAAGTTTTTTGCATGCGGTCGTAGGCCTCCAGCTCGACCAGGGTCTGAGCGATTTCCTGGCCATAGGCGCCAATATTCTGGACGGGCGTGGCGCCGGCGGTACCTGGTATGTAGGACAGGCACTCGACACCGCGCAGGCCCAGGCCGACCAGCTGGTCTACAATCGTATCCCAGTGCTCACCGGCGCCGATCCGGTAGGTGGCAGAGGTGTTGTCCTCGCTCAGCTTTTTAAAGCCGCGGATCTTATTAATAACCAGCAGTCCCTTAAACCCTTCGTCGCGCCAAATGATATTACTGCCGCCGCCAATGACGCGGATGGGCAGCTGGCGCGCTTCGGCCCACGCCTCGGCCTCTGCCAGGTCTTCTTTGGATTTAACCTGGCACGCATAATCCGCCGTGCCGCCCAAGCGCATGGTTGAGTATAGCTTTAAGGGGACGCTCTTAAGAATCTTCATGCTTACGTTTAGTATAGCAGTAGATAATTTCCATTCTTCAATTTCTTCTCTTGCCTCAGGCGGCAGGCGTTTGATGCTTCACATTTTGCAAATCCGCCCCTGCAAATTGAAAATTTGTGCTGAAGGTGTACTATAGATGTGTATGCAGAGAGGTAATCCATACCGCCGGCTGGGCCAGCGGTTACGCAGCATCAGACAGGGTTTGCAAGAGACCATACCCGAAGTATCCGGCGCAGTAGAGCTTGATAGCGATGTGTTAGCCAGTTATGAACGCGGAGAGGCACGCCCCAGCGAGGACGTGCTGGATCTGTTGATTTCTTATTTTGATATAAAAGATGATGAAGCGGATGAACTGTGGGAGCTGGCCGGCTATCACCGCGGCGCGTCACCTGAGGACATGCCGCACATGCCGACGCTGGTGATGATACCCGTAGATAACCGGGTGGTTTATACCGATATCGCCAATATCTCGGTTAATAACTATGGCGTGGTGATGAACTTTATGCAGAATGGGGCCAATAATCAGCCGGTCAGTGTGGCGCGTGTGGGTATGAGTCTGGAGCACGCCAAAAGCGTGCTGGAGGTGCTGCAAAAGACGATCAAACAGGCCGAAACCCCCAAGACCCCCAAATATCTGCCCTCAAAAACAGACAAAAAGTAGGCGATCACATCCGGGCCAGCTAGCGCAATCAATAAAGTATATGTGGATCGAGACGCGCAGAAACCCGTCCTGTACTTAGTCGAACTCTACTTTGCTATATTGGGATTCAGAGCCAATAATCTTTGTTTCGCAGCTAACTAAAGCTCTCCAGCTAGTATCTGGCTTAACATGACCTGGGTTCGGTCGATGGCTGCATCCAGCTTCTCGGGATCGGCCGAAAAGCGAGGAGAGTGCAGCGAGCCCCCGGAAAGGAACAGTACAGTAGTGCCCGGAGAAAATGACCTTCTTTCGGCGTCTATGGACAATAATCTTTCATCTGCCATGGCGATCTGCGCGATACCAGCAAGTTCTTTCGCAGTCAAATGCGGTCGCGAGGGTTGTTCGTATGATGTCATAGGATTATCATATCATCGCTTGCAAGGAATGCAAGGGTAAAACGGTATGGCTTTATCTGTAAATGTCGGGTGCTGCGCTCTCTGGCGAAGTCGTCGTTAGGGCAGCGGCACAGGTGTTGAGACTGCAGGCGCTAAGTAACAGGTGGTTCCTGTATTGCGTTCGCGCGTAGACTGCGGTTTGCAAAGATTTTAGCACTTGGGTGATTGTAATTGAGCTTATGCGGTTCGCTGTCCCTGGTTTCAAACTTAGTTCTAAGCTATGGTTGACGGCCAACAAGAAAGAGATCGATTCGCTGGGCAGCGAAGACTTCATCTCTATCTCTAATTACCTCGTGGTACACCCTAGAGGATTCGAACCTCTGACCTTTGGTACCGGAAACCAACGCTCTATCCAGCTGAGCTAAGGGTGCGTATATGTGCTTGCCAATAAGGTAGGCATTGTTAACTTTAACTAATTCGCAGCTTTCTGAATAGAGCAGGACAGCCTGGTTATATGTTTGGCTCCGCCAAAGCTCAGCTCGAGCTACGTGTGCGCAAGTTATCTAATAATAGCCTATTCCACAGATGACGCAAACCCTTGTTACAATGTAGTTAATGAGCAAGCTCGATGATATTTGTAACGAAATCGCCCAGGATCCCGAAAACGCGTGGGCAAAAGAGCTTGGTTACAAGCCGGTGTATACGGCATCCGAGAAGTCCAAAATCCTAGTTGTCGGTCAGGCGCCGGGGCGCAAGGCGCAGGAAAGCTTGAAACCGTGGAATGATGTCAGCGGTGTTCGCTTGCGCGAGTGGCTTAATGTAACAGATGACGAATTTTACAATTCCGATCTGTTTGCATTGGTGCCGATGGATTTCTTTTATCCGGGCAAGGGCAGGCATGGCGATCTGCCGCCGCGTAAAGGCTTTGCCGCCAAGTGGCACCCTCGGATTTTGGCCGAAATGCCGCACATTAAGCTGACGGTTCTTATTGGTGCCTACGCCCAAAAATACTATTTAGGCGCGCAAGCGGGCAAAAGTCTGACGCAAACCGTAAAAAGCTATGAGCAGTGGCTGCCAAAATACTTTCCGCTGGTGCATCCGTCGCCACTCAACTTTCGCTGGCTGGCAATCAATCCGTGGTTTGAGAAAGATCTTATCCCTGTATTGCGTGAAAAAGTTGCAGGTATTCTTTCCTATAAAGACTGATTGTCGGGATCGGCTACCCGCAGTGCTTCAAAATTAAAGCGCTCATGTTACACTGGTATAGATTTTGCTATGAAACGAAGTACGCTTGATAAACTCTTATCCTCTGCGGGGCTAATTGTCGCTATCGTATTGCTGGCCGCCGCCGGAGGGCTTTTCTTTGCGCACAATTTCATACACGGGCAAGTAAAGGAGCAGCTTGCCGCGCAGAAGATTACGTTTCCTCAGGCTGACAGCAAAGAGATTCTATCGCTCAATGAGGCGGATCGTGAAGCAGTCAATATGTATGCCGGTCAACAATTGCTGACCGGCGCCCAGGCGGCAACCTATGCGAATCATTATATTGCGGCGCATTTGCACGAGATTGCCGGCGGCAAAACGTACGCCGAAGTTAGTGCTGAATCACAAAATAACCCGGCAGACCAAAAACTAGCCGGTCAGGCGCAGACGATGTTCCGGGGCGAGACTTTGCGCGGCCTTTTACTTAATGCCTACGCATTTGACACTATGGCGACGGTCGCACATGTGGCTGCTTACATTTCGCTGTCAGCCAGCGCCATTCTGGTGGTGTTGTCAGCCTTAGGGTTTAGGCGTGTTCGGAATGCCAGAAGCGCCCGGTGACTTAAGCCGGGCGGCTGCCGGACGGTTTTGATAAAGTAAAAAGAACACTGTAGCAGTGTTCTGGAGGGGTGGCCCGGCTTGAGTTTCTGTCTGGTGCCCCGAGAGGGATTCGAACCCCCAACGACAGTTCCGAAGACTGTTGTGATATCCATTTCACCATCAGGGCGCAAATACCTCAGTATTTTAGCATTTTACCTGTAGAATAAGAAAATATGGCTTTTATCAATACAATTGCCGAGGCAGAGGAGGTGCTGGCTACCTTTGTGCCGTTGGCGCGGAAAGTGACGGGCAAAGATATTACCGTTGAGCGTATGCGGCCGCTCATGGATGCATTGGGCAATCCGCAGCGGCGGTTAAAAATAGTTCATATAGCCGGTACTTCGGGTAAGACTTCGACCGCTTATTTTATTGCAAAAATGTTGCAATTATCAGGCAAGAAAGTTGGGTTAACTGTCTCGCCGCACGTTGATAGTGTGGCCGAGCGTATTCAGATCAACCTAAAGCCGCTGGACGAGGCGGCATTCTGCAGCGAGCTGAGCGCTGTGCTGGACATCGTAAAGCAAGGCAAGCTGGAGCCGACCTATTTTGAGCTGCTGGTGGCATTGGCCTATTGGTATTTTGCCAGGACGGGAGTTGACTATGCGGTGGTCGAAACGGGTTTGGGCGGACTGCAGGACGGCACCAACATTGCAGATAATCACGATAAAGTATGCGCTATAACCGATATCGGCCTGGACCACCTGCATATCCTGGGCCATACCATCCCCGAAATCGCCCGTCAAAAGACCGGAATCATTCACCCACACAACACGGTTTTTATGCATGAACAGCCGGATGAGGTCATGCAAGTTATCGAGGATTGGTGCCGACAAAAATCTGCCATTTTGCGAGTGACACAAAATAACACCTACAAGGGTCTGACCCTTGAGAATCTGCCGGAGTTTCAGCAGCGAAATTGGCGGCTGGCGCAGGCGGTGTTTGAATATATAAGGCAGCGTGATGGACTGGGTGAAATTGATATTGAAGCATCATTGCATACCCGGGTGCCGGGCCGGATGGACACGGTGCAGCTGGGCGGTAAAACCATTGTGATGGACGGCGCACATAATGAGCAAAAAATGCAGGCTTTTATTAACAGTTTTATGCGGCAATATCCGGGGGTTAAAGTGCCGGTGCTGCTGAGTCTCAAACAAGGCAAAGAACTGGCGGCGGTGCTGCCGCTTATCAGGCCGGTTACTGCCAGGCTATTTATTACCACATTTGAACAGGGGCAGGATCTGCCGATTCCGGCTATTGATGCCGCCGAGCTGGGCAAGGCAGCCGAGAGTTTTCGCTTTAAGGATATCGTGGTCGAACCGGATCAGGAGAGGTCGTATCAGCTGTTCCTGCAGGAGGTGAGTGATATGGGGGTCATAACCGGCTCGTTTTATCTTATCGGGCAGCTTAGACAAAGGCATCCGGAGCTGCGTCATGCCTGAGATACGCTTTATCGCTGCCATCGACGACAAGCGCGGCCTTGCTAAAAAGCAAAAAATTCCGTGGGATCTGCCGACAGACAAAAAATACTTTAGAGACAAGCTGGCAACCGGACCGGTTGTGATGGGTTATAAAACTTATGTCAGCAATGGCCGTAAGCCATACGGAACATTCGAAAACACGGTCTTTAGTCGCCAGGATATTAGTCTGGATAATGCGGCGGTGCATCGTGATGCTGAAAAGTTCTTTAAAAACCTGGATTATGACGTTTGGGTTGCGGGCGGCGGCGAGATTTTTGCGGCCGCGCTGCCGTTTGCGACCATCCTGTATATAACGCGGGTAATAGGGGATTTTGACTGTGACGTGTTCTTTCCGCGGTATGAAGACGGCTTTCGGCTGGAATCGGCCGGCCCCTGGCAAGCCGAGAATGGGATACGGTTCCGGTTTGAGATATGGGCGCCGAAATAACATTTAACCATACAGTTAAATGACTTTCTGAGACTTAATATACAGTTTTAAGTCAGGATGGCCGTTGCCAGCCCCAGAAAAACCAAAAACCCCAGCGCGTCAGTGCCGGCGGTAATAAAGACTGCAGCAGAGGCGGCCGGGTCCTTGCCCAGCCGCGACATCACCAGCGGCACCATTGTGCCAAACAGCGCGGCTACCAGCAGATTAATGACCATGGCCAGCCCTAGTACCAGCGCAATCTTTGTGTTGCCGGTGGTGAGGGTAACAATAAGGGCCACCAGGCTGCCCACGATAATACCGTTTATCAGGCCGGCGCCTATCTCATTGCGCAGGGTGCGCCAGGCGGTCTTAAGCTCTATCTGGTGCAGTGCAATACCGCGCACCAGAACAGCCAAAGTCTGCGTGGCTGCATTGCCGCCCAGTCCGGCGACGATGGGCATATAGGCTGCCAGCAGGACAAAAGCAGTCAGGGTATCCTCGAACCGGCTGACCACAAACGATGCCAGAAAGGCTGTCCCCAGGTTTATGATCAGCCAGCGGTAGCGGTTGCGGACTTTGGCACGGGCCGGGTCGGTCACGCTTTCTTCCTCGCTAATACCGGCAAAGTCATACAGTGACGATGCTTCTGATTCTTGCATCAGCCGTAAAATATCATCCGAATAGATAATACCCATCACGGTGCCGGTGTCGTCCAGTACGGCTATCTTGGCGTGGGGATGGGTGGTGAACATATCCATCACCTCACCATGGCTGGCGGTGTAGGGTATGGCCGGCATGCGCTTGACGTACTTGCCGATCTCTTCACTTTTGCGGGCAAAGCCCAGTTCATGCCCCGGCAAGAAGCCTTCCAGCTTGCCGTTGGGGCCGAGCGCCAGAATAACCGGCGGCCGGCCGGTGCGCTTTTCGTGTTGACGGAATTTTTTGGCCACAGTTGCGATATTGTCATTGACGCCAACCTGTACGTAGTCCAGGGTCATCAGGCCGGCTGCGGTCTCGGCGTCAAATTCCAGCAGGGTGGAAATGGCGTTTTTTAGATCCTGGCTGACAAGCTGCAGGATTTTTTCACGTTTGCGGCGGGTCAGCAGCTGCAGCATGTCGGTTGCCTCGTCCGGGTCGACCGCTTCCAGTATGCGCGCCAGATCTTTCTCTGGTACGTGCATCAGAATATCGCGTCTGACGCTGTGGGTGAGCGATCTGAGCAGCTCGATGCGCTTGTCGGCCGGCAGCTCCAAAAACAGCTCGATACGTTTGTCTTTTTGGAACAGAATATGACTAATCAACAGGGGGTTGATCGGTATATTAAGCCGCTTGGGCAGCTTGATATTGGTGATTTTGAACTTTTTTGGGGCGCGGATTTTTTCCATAACGCAAATACCGGCCTTTAACTTTTAGGTTTATGCTTATTCTTAGTATAAACCTAAAGCCCCCTGCTGTGTAAGGGGGCTTTTGATTCGGCTCTAAAAGGAGGAGCTTGTCTAACTGCGTGCTTCGCCGACGTTGTCGGTGTTGAAATCTACGTACGGTACATAGCGCTGCCAAAGAGCGACAGCTGCTTCGTCCAGACCCTGGGCCTTTTCGACAGCGGCGCGGACAGCACTTTCGCTCAAGGTAACGGTTTCGCCAACGGCAAGCACCGGAAAGCCGGCTTCGCTGGACAGGAAGGTCTCGGCGGCAACAATCTGAGCCTGGCTGAGGTTGGTGTTATTGACAATGCCATAGATCTGAACAGACTTGCGGGCGATTTTAGCGTATGAATCGCCGGGCTGAGCGGTAAAGCTGTAGGTATCGGCAGCTTCTTCCTCAGTGTCGACGGCTTCTTCGGTTTCTTCGGCTTGCTGCTCTGCTGATTCGTCAACCGGCTGCTCGTTTTCCTGGGCGACGGCAAGCGATGGATTGACGCTTGTCAGTACAAAGGCGCCCGCAACGGCGAGCACAGCTAACGTGGAAAGTTGGAGTAACTTTTTCATTTCTAAAAACCCTCTCTCCCCACCCCTTTATTTACTGTTATGCCACGTATTGTAGCAGTGCTTATGTATAAAGAATAGTGTGATTTTTGCAATTATGTCTTGCAGTAAACGCCGCTGATCCTCAGCTTAAAATCCCTCTGTAAATATCAAAACTGGTAATTTTTCTCTCTGTTAGAGGACTGTCCTCTAACAGATGGGATTTTTACCAGTTTTGGGTTTTTAAGGTGTTATTTGGGGATTGGGTTTGTGCGGGTTTTAAATTCTTAGTGGAGGGACCAGCGGGGCTCGAGTTATTCTGCGCCTGGCCAAGCTGCAAGCAGCGGCCGAGGCGGCCAAGCAAGGAAAACTCGATATGCCACTGGCATATCTCGCCCTCTCGGGTTCGAGCCCGTTAATACTCTCCAATAAAAATACCTCAGTTTGTCTGGGGTATTTTTATTGGAGGGACCAGCGGGGCTCGCATGCTGTCTGTACCTTTGAAAAGATGAATCTTTTCAAAGCCGCTTCGCTCCAAAGGAAAACATGAATGTCCACTGGACATTCATGCCCGACGACACTCCAGGGAGTCTCGTCGGTTGCGAGTCTACTGGAGCCGGCCATACAAAAAGCCCCACTCTGCAGTGAGGCATTTTGTATGGAGGGCCCAGTGGGACTCGAACCCACGACACTCTGCTTAAGAGGCAGATGCTCTAACCGGCTGAGCTATGGGCCCGCGTCGGAGCTCGGCCTATAGGCCAGCGACGACGCGGCAGGCGCGCCGCGCTTGGCTTTTTAACCGGCTCCTCTTTTAAATTTCCTAAACAGCAGACAAGCTGCTTGGTTTAGAAAATTTGAGAAGCTGCAAAAAGTACAAAAAGGATTTTAGCATTTTACCTCTGTTTTTTCAAGAACCTGCGCTAAAATAGTAAGTAATGAAACTTTTGAACGGTAAAGAACTGGCCGGGTCTACATCGGCTGCGCCTTATAAGACAAAACCGCAAAGGTTTTTTCTTATCGTGCGGGGTGCGGGCAAAGCCCGACACTCCTACTGTTCTTTTTCCTTGCATATTCCGGGGGTCATTAATTTATGAAGTTACTCAACGGCCGCGAACTGGCCGGGTTTATTAAAGAGCGGCAGGCAAAGGCGGTGCGCGGCCTGCGCCAGGCGCACGGTGTCGCGCCTAAGCTGGCTATTGTGGTTACGGTCGATCATCCGGTCATTGATGTGTATGTGCGGCTCAAAAAACAATATGGCGCTGATATCCTGATTGATGTCGACGTGCACCGTGTTCCTCAGGCTGAGGTGCCTGGCTTGCTTAAGCAGTTGAACGCCGATGATAGCATCCACGGCATTATTACACAGTTACCGCTGGAAGATCCGTCGCAGACCGATGAGATAGTCAATCTGGTGGCGCCCGAAAAAGACGTAGACGCGCTGGGCCGCCAGCCCAAGTATGACCCGGCGACTCCAATGGCAATCCTCTGGCTGCTGGCAGGGTATGACGTCAAGCTGGAGGGCAAGCAGATTCTGCTTATTGGCAGGGGCAAGCTGGTGGGCGCACCGCTTGAGCGTATGCTCAGAAACTCCGGCTATAAGGTGATGTCGGCAGACCGGAGCACGCCCGATCTTAAGGCCGAGACATTAAAAGCTGACGTAATAATAACCGCTGCAGGCAGCCCGGCAATCTTGTTTCCGGATATGGTCAAGCAAGGTGCCGTGGTGGTTGACGCCGGGGTGGCGAGCGAGGACGGCAAAACAGTTGGCGATGTTGCGCCCGAGCTTTATGAGCGTGATGATCTGACCATTACACCGGCCAAAGGCGGCGTCGGGCCGCTGACCGTCTGCGCGCTTTTTGAAAATGTTATCCGCGCCGCCCGACAAGGAGTAAAAGCTGAGTGAGAATCGGAGTCTTTGATTCAGGTGTCGGGGGTTTATCAGTCGCAAGCGCTATCAGAGAGGCTTTGCCTGCACATGAAGTTATTCTGCGGGAAGATAAAGCTAACTTGCCATACGGCACCAAAACCCCCGAACAGCTCTTTGAGCTCGTGATGCCGATATTAGAGCAGATGGCAAGCGAAGGCTGCGAGGTGATTGTTATTGCCTGCAATACTGTCACGACAAACATTATTCAGGACTTACGAGAGACACTGCAGGTGCCTCTGATCGGCATGGAGCCAATGGTGAAGCCGGCTGCAGAACAAACCAAGACCGGTACGATTGGGGTGTGTGCAACACCTGCAACTCTGAAAAGTAAGAGATATAACTGGCTCAAGCAGGAATATTGCAAAAATGTCGCAGTAATTGAACCTGACTGCAGTGGATGGGCTCAAATGGTGGAAGCACAGCGTGTTGATCGTGAGCAGATCCGCCAGTCGGTTGATCTCATGTTGGAAGGTGGCGCCGATGTGATCGTGCTGGGTTGTACTCATTATCATTGGATAGAGGAACTTATAAACGTGCTTGTCGATGGGCGGGCTCAGGTTATACAGCCGGAGGGTCCGGTTATTGCGCAGCTCAAGCGAGTGATAGAACAGCTTGATTGAATTGTCGTCCGCGATCCTTATAGTCTTTGAACATACCGAAACTTGCACAGCCGGTTGAAAGTAATACTGCGTCTCCGGGCTCGGCTACTTCTATTGCTTTTGCGACTATTGCCTGCATAGTGCTCAAGCCTTCTTGGGTGACTTTATCGTAGCCTCGTTTTTTAAGAAGAGAAGCTATAGTTGGTCCAGTTTGACCAATTGCCAGTACATGCTGCACGTTATTTTTAATAATTTCATCAGCGAGAGCTTCAAACGAGCTGCCTTTGTCGCTACCACCGGCGATAAGAATTTTGGGATGTATGATACTCCGCAGGGCGGCAATTGCTGTTTCCGGTGTCGTAGAAAAAGAGTCATTATAGAAAGCAATGCCATTATGCTGGCGAACCAGCTGTAGGCGGAATTCCAGTCCGCTGAAGGACGTTACAGCCTGGCGGATAGCCTCGACATTGCCATCAATCAGCGGCCAGGTGGTGGCAATGGCGGCGCAGACGTTCTCGAGATTATGGCGACCCAGCAGCTTGACATCGCGGCTGTCCATAATCGGTTGATTACGATAAAAGATAACTCCATCTTTGACATAACAGGTGTAGAGAATCGTTTCGTTCTCTTTCTCGGGGGTATCGGCTACGCCATAGGTGTATTTGTAGGCAGCGGGCGTGGTGGCGGCAATTTCGCGGCTGGTTTTGTTGAGCGCATTGTAAACTGCGCCGTCGTTGCTGTTCTGGTACCGGAACAGATTTGCTTTGGCGTTTTTGTAGTCTTCAAAGTCACGGTGCCAGTTCAGATGTTCGGGCACTACCATTAGGCAGACTGCGATAGAAGCGCTTTTCTTGAGGTCGTACAGCTGAAAGCTCGAAAGTTCTAAGATAACGTAGTTGCTGGCTGCGGCCTGAGGCAGGACGTCGAGCATAGGGGTGCCGATGTTGCCGGCCAGCACGGACTTTTTGCCGGCTGCCTCAAGAATCTTGTGGATAAGTGTGCTGGTAGTGCCCTTACCCTTTGTGCCGGTCACGCCTATGATGGGCGTTTTGCAATCCTCAAAGAACAGATTAACTGCAGTGGTGATTTTGGTTTTTACGGAGGGGTTTTTATCCAGAATAACTGAGGGGTGTATGCCGACGCTGCGGATAATCAGGTCAAAACGGTCCAAGTTGTCCAGGTAGTTGTCGCCCAGCTGTGCCTGCGCGCCTTCAGGGACCGTGACAGACGTATCCTGGTCGCAAATAACCGGTGACTGGCCTTTAGTCTGCCAGTATCTGTAGGCGGCCTGGTTTTCTACCCCAAACCCGACAAGTGCAATCTTCATTCATCCATAATACAACCCTTCCAGCCTGCGGGAAAACAGTCCTTATACTGAGAGTTGTTTTTTGACGAGTTCGGCAACCTGACGCGGAGTCATGTCGGCCTTAACAATAAAGTCGCTCACATTGAGCGACTTTATTAGATTATCGGGTGCTTCTTGCTCGCCCATGTTGGTGAGGATGATAACTTTCATGTCCTTACCCCAGTCGGTTTGCCGCAGTTGTTGCAGCATTTCGGTGCCGGTTACCTCTGGCATCATCAGGTCCAGCAGAATAATGTCGGGGCGGAACTTTTCGAGAAGTTGCAGGCCAAACCGGCCGTTTTCGGCCGTCTCGACACTATAGCCCTCGGCCTCAAACTTGATTCGGTACATTTGCGATATTGCTTTGTCGTCTTCAATAATCGCAATTTTGTGCGCCATAAGCGAATAGTAAGGCAAAAGAGCAACAAAGACAACAAGATCTCCCTCCGATGTGTGGAATCATGCTACTCTAAGTCTATATTTGAATAGATACGCATAACGCAATGTTTATGTGGCGCTACGTAGTGCCACATCGTTTACGCAGTTTTGAGCGGAAGAGAAAAACGGCCTACAAAGCACAACGACATAGCTATATTGTATTTTGATACTAATTATGTTAGAATACAAATTCATGGAGAACTGTGTTGATAGATACTGAGCAGAAAGTCATTATCAGCGAAGATGAGCGAAAAGGATTGCCTGATCGCCGTAGCTACGAGCATGCGGTGTTATTTGATCGCAGGATTAACGAAAATGATAGACGCGCTGTTGCCGTGGGGGATCTTGCAGTACAGGGTTCATTAGCTGGCGAAGACAGTGTAGCTCCAGTGGCTTTTGGGAGGAGCGCCGTTCAGCCGTACATATACAGAAAGACAAATGAGTATACTGCAAAAATTCCTGAAGACGTATGTGCACCTGAGGCGTTCAGCCCAAAAGATACCCTTAATGCTTCACAGCGCTATTTGCATCGTTTGTACATGAGAGAGCGAGGCAGGTATGTTCAGGCGATGGGTTGGTTTGCGTCCGAACAACGCCCAGATGATGCGGACGCCTATGATATGTATGAGCGTACGCGCTATATATTGAGCCCAAGCTATGGCAAAGACGGGAGTCTGCGCCAGCTTAGTGGCATGCGCCTAACCCAAGTACCCTCATTCAAGAACAGCTTAACATGGAGCATGCTTCGAACCCGTCAAGATCTAGAGGCGGATATCCTGCAGGCTAACCAAGTTGAAATTGATAGTGCAAATCGGGCTGCGAAAGAAGGCAAGCTATGGGACCTTACTCGTCTAGTGGTTTCAGAAGGCGCTAGTTTGCGGGGTAGGGCGACTATGATTTTAGAGCTCATTGGTGCGGGGCTCGGGGATACATGTCCTGACCTAAGTTCGGATGCCTTCTGGTTCTTCTTTACTACGAAAGATTTCCAGGAATTTCTCACCAGTGCTGGAATCCAGCACCGTGTCATGGCCCGCGTTACAATGAAGGAAGGGGAGGCTGAATCAATTCTTTGTATAACACAGCCTGCGGTAGCGCTTGAGTATCTGCGCAACTCAGAGAATAAGCGCGAGCAATATGCATATCGTGTTATTGAGCGAGCCCGTCAAGCACGTTCTAGACTAAATTAAGCATATCCTCTATAGTGCGGTTAATGGCTTTAGAGCACTGGGTTATTAACTTATTGCTTGTAGTCGCGGCGGCTACCAACTTTGTCATTGGCGCTATCGTTTTTCTGCGTAATCGCAAAGCTGCTTTGAATAGATCTTTTTTTGGCATCGGCATCAATGCCTCTGGGTGGGTTTTAACAAATATGATCTTTGGTCTTACGGCCGGGACTACTCAATATGCAGTAGCGCTTATTAGCTACGGGTTTGCGGGGCTGTTATCGGTCTGTTTCTTCTTGCTTTGTAGTGAATTGGCAAAACGCTCAAAAGATGTGCGTTACTATGGTTTTGTGGGCATGGGTGTTTTAGTGAGCCTTTTGTCCATGATCCCAGGGTTTATCGCAACAGAGGTATCTTCAGATAATAGGGTTGTAACCAATCATTTCGGTCAGGCAGTGTATGCTATTTGCATCGTCGCTTTTCTGAGCGCAGGGATTTTCGATCTGTTACTTGCGCGAAAAAGAGCCGTTCGTGTAAATAGGGCAAAAGTGACAGTTATACTAGGGGGGTTGCTGGGGGCGGCGCTGATTGGCGTAGCATTTAATTTATTCTTGCCACTAAATGGTATATATGACTTTGTCCGTATTGGGCCATCTGGTAGCCTGCTTTTTGTTGCTGCTAGTGCGTATGTAATCATCAGGCACAGATTATTTGATATACGTCCAGTCATGGCTCGCACTCTAGCATACACAGCCTCATTCTTATTTATTGCAATTATTTACAGCGTGTTTGGCTTTGGTATCGTACGTTTGCTAACTGATATTAAAATCAGCTCCGGCACCCAATTCTTGCTTGTTATTTTTAGTACAATTTCAGTGCTATTTTTTCAAAGAGTCAAATCTTTCTTTGACAGAGCTACCAGCAGACTTTTCTTTAGAGATGTGTTTGATCCGCAGCAATTTCTCGACGAACTTAACAAGACATTAATAGGTCAAGTAGATGTCAATAAGCTTCTGCGCCTTGTGACGGATTTAGTTGAGCCAGCATTTAGGTCAGAGTTCTGTGCTTTTCATATTAGGGGCGTGCGGGGTCTCCGCAGAAGAGCGGGGCGGATGGATATAGGGATGACTGATACGGAAATTGCTTTACTTAATGAGGCTTTTTTGCAGAGGGATGAAAATTTTATCATAGCAGATAGCCTTGATCCAGAGGACAGGATCTATGACATTCTACGTAAAAAAGATATCGGGCTCGTATCTTTCTTGCCGGGGGGAGACGGCGATAAGGAGTATAGGTCCGGGTTTATTTTCCTAGGGGATAAAAGGAGTGGCGATATTTACACTCGGCAGGAGGGGCTGCTACTTGGCATCACATCAAAGGAATTAGTGCGGGCAATCCAAAACGCCCTGCAGTTTGAGGAAATACAAAAGTTCAGCGAGACTTTGCAGGACGAGGTGGACGATGCAACACGTAAGCTCCGGCACAGCAACGAAAAGCTCAAGGCATTGGACGAGACGAAGGACGAGTTTATCAGCATGGCCAGCCACCAGTTGCGTACGCCGCTGACCAGCGTCAAAGGTTATCTGAGTATGGTGCTGGAGGGCGACGCCGGGCCGCTGAACGACCAGCAAAAGAAGCTGCTCAATCAGGCGTTTACCAGCTCGCAGCGCATGGTCTATCTTATCTCTGACCTGCTGAACGTATCGCGTCTGCGCACCGGCAAATTTGTGATTGAAGAGCAGCCGACCAACCTGGTAGATGTCATAGAGAGCGAGCTCAGTCAGCTGCAAGAGACGGCGGCGGCACGCGGCCTGAAGCTAAAGTTCGATAAACCGGCCGACTTTCCGATACTCAACCTGGACGAGACTAAAATCCGTCAGGTCATTATGAACTTTATCGATAATGCTATTTACTACACGCCATCCGGCGGCAAGATAACCGTTGGCCTGCAGGCCACTCCGCGCACGGTCGAGTTCAAGGTCACCGATACGGGTCTGGGTGTACCAAAGGCTGACCAGCACAAATTGTTTACCAAATTCTACCGGGCCGAGAACGCCAAGCGCGCCCGCCCGGACGGCACGGGGTTGGGCCTATTCATGGCCAAAAAAGTCATCGTGGCCCAGGGCGGCGCGATTATCTTTAAGAGCACAGAAGGTAAGGGGAGTGTGTTCGGCTTCAGCTTTCCGCGCCACAGGCTGGAAACAGATAAAAGTATTTAATATAAACATAAGCAAAAAGATGGTATAGAGTATTGACTTTTAGGGCTGTGTGTGGTAGAATTTTTACATCATCCTCCTGAGGTGGGAAATCTTTAGGGAAGGGATGTGAACAGGGAGACAAGTCAAAACAGCCAGAAGTACCGGAGACGGTACTTTTTGTGCTGTTTCAGCCCGTCAACCCTGTTAAATTTTGCTGCAGCTGGATGCTTGGGGCGATTTATTCGTCTCCGGAGCGGACTGAGCTGTACTTAAGTACGGTGAAGGAGCATGCGGAGCGAAAAATCGGGTCAAGCGCCAGAAACGGCTTGGCAGGTCTCTGGTCTAGCCAGAGAGCAGGCCAAAGCCGTGGTGCAGTGAAATTTTAACAAATCGGATCATTACAGTTCATTTAACTGTGTTTGGTCATCAGTGCAGATTACCCATCCTTATCTGTTAAGCAGCTAGTATTACATGGCTAGTTAACAGGGGTAAAATGCTAGCCGCAAGCGCTAGCGCCAGGGGTTGGTAATCTGCACTTGATGTGCGTGCAGCCAGTAGGTCGAGCAGCAATGCTCCCGGTTAAGTTGCCGCTTTCCAGGCGCAGAAATGACTACATCGGAATCGAAAGATTCCACACAATTTAGACTAATCGTCTAACAATTCCTAACAACAGTTCGAATGTTCCTATACTTTTTGGGTATGGAGAAGGCGACAGCGGCTGCAAATACTTGCAGCTGGTGCCGCCTTCTTCCCGTCCCAGGAAGATATCCTTTCTCGCCCATCAGGCGGAGGAGAAAAGCGTGCAGCAAACAGGCAATTCCGCCTAAGTAGCGAAGCCGCCCCAATGCCTCATCACAGGCAGGAAGGAAACAGGGAAATGACCATCGATTTCACCAGGCTCAGCAGTGTCGCCGCCGGCGAGGCCAAGAAGCGGGAGGACCGGATCTACAACCGGCTCGCCCGGATCACCAGCCTCGTCGGGGACCGCCTGCAGGGCAACGAGAACGACCCCAACGTGGAGGCCATCGAGGTCCTGCTCGGCATCAAGCCCGGCGGGAACGAGAAGGCCGCCGAACTGCTCGGCCTGACCAGCGACCCCGCCCCCGAGGCGAGCGAGCCCCCGGCCAAGAACAAGGGCTACATGCCCGCGTTCGAGCACGACGGCACGCCCCTCGGCACCGGCTTCAAGTCGGAGGAGGACGCGAAGGCCGCCGGCTTCGAGGTCTGGCTGGAGACGGACGGCACCATCAAGGGCTGGCGCAAGCCCGCCCCCAAGCCGATCCCGGCCCCGGCCTCCGCGGACAAGGTCAAGGTGGTGGACAAGCACGGCAAGCCGGTGGACCTGCTCGAGTACAAGGACTACGAGGACAACGCCTCGGAGTACCAGGTGCTCGAGACGGACCCCACCACGCACCTCGTCAAGAAGGTGCGCGAGCTCCCGCGGTTCGGGTTCACCCGCAAGTAGCACCAAGAAGGAGGAGACCAGATGCAGAGCTTCATGCTCATCGTACTGGCCGCCATCTTCGGTGCCCTTGCCTGGAAGGGCCTCTGGGTGCGCTCCAAGCGCTCCGGAATCGTCTTCCTGGGTGCCGTGTGTGCCGCAATCGCTGCCGCCCTCGTGGCGCTGGTGATCGGTGACTCGGTCCAGGACGACTGGCGCGACTGGGCAGGTGGAGACCGCCGATGGGCAGCGAACCGGTTCATCCGGACGTTGTTCGTCATGGCCTTCATGGTGCTGGCCGGGTACTGGACCTGGGTCATCTACAAGCGGCGGCGCTGCGAGTAGACTCAGGTCCCGGACGTGCTGCGTGGTTGCAGCAACACCTCGGTGTGAGAGGTTTCGATAACCTCTACGTCCGCTAAGCAAGTGCAAGTCTTCTATAGATCCCTGGGCACCCATGCCCCTAATCACCTGGAGGTGAAAAAAATGGGTAGAAAGATCATGGGGGTGCTCACGGGCATCGTCATCCTTGCCTTCGTCGTCGTCATGGCGGTCGGAGGACTCAGCAAGAGTGGTGGTGCGGACGAGGAATCGCCCGCCACCACGACGTCAACCACCAGGCCGCGGTCGTCCACCACGACCACGGCCCCGACCACGGTGGCACCCGCCACCACGGTGGCCTCCGCCGAGGAAGTCCTGGCTGACGCCATGGCGGATCTCGAGCGTGAGCTCACCATCCGACGGGAGGACCTGGTCCACCCGGAGGTGCGTGCGGTGGCCGAGTGCAAGTCCGACCCGTTCCTCTACAACTCCCTCGCGGAGGTGAAGCGGGGCGACCGGACCAAGCGCCAGGACACCGATTCGGTGACCATCCCGTTCCAGGCTGACAAGGCTGAGGACATGGTCGCCGAGCTGCGCGTGGAGGACTGCCAGAACATCGTCGTGCTCGACATGGTCATCCGGGCCTTCAACGAGGCCAACTTCGTCGTCAACGGGAAGACGCTGACCCAGCTGAACCCGTGGATGGCGGAGTGGATGGCCCTGGCCGGTACCGACCTGGAGAAGTTCGTCAACGTCGACGAGCTGCTTCTGGTCAAGGAAGAGGGCGGGGAGCGCAAGCTCTACGTCAGGCCTGAGGTGCAGGAGTACGCCATGCTGGCGAACGCGCTCCTGTCCAAGGCCCAGCTGGTCGGCATCGTGCCCGACCTGCTGACGTCGGAGAACTGGCACCTCAAGGGTGTGACCGAGGGAGCGATCCCGCGCGTCGCGCTCAACGAGCGCCAGTACACGGGCACCTTCCTGGTGTTCGAGTTCACGGCCAAGGGGTTCGGGTGCGTCCAGCGGTTCGGCTTCAATGCCGGCACGCCTGACAACCCGTTCGGTGACAAGCGGTTCGCGCGCTTCGCGTGCCCGCCTCCGCCGGCCCCGGAACCGCCGGCCCCGGAGCCGACGCCGACGACCGGCCCCAGGCCGCGTCCGAGGCCGACGCCCACTACGTCGACGGTCCCGCCGGCACCCACCACGGTGCCGCCGACCACGGCGCCGCCGTCGACGGTCCCGCCGATGCACCCGCCGGCTGATGGCCCGCCCCCGGTGGCTACCCAGCCGCCGCACAGGCCGCCGGCCACCACGTCGACGACGGTCCATGTGCCGCCGACTGGCCCCGCGCCCATCGAGGGCACCCCGGCTCCTCCGCCCCTCCCGGGTGGATACGACCGCGGGTCCCCTGATGGGAGCGGTACTCCCGGCGGGAGCACTACGCGGCCCGATGGGTCAACCGTGGGCGGAGGTCCAACCCCCGCCGCCCCCGGGCCGACGCCCGTCGTGGACAACGACACCCACACGGGAATGCCCGCACCTCCTCCGTGAGGTAGCTGGTAGGCTTCTGCTCCGTGTCAGCTCTGTGCTGATGTGCCATCAACGGAGATTGTAAGAAGTTAGGAAATGGGTGATTGGTCACAGTGTGTATCCTGAAACAGGATGATGTAGTCGCACTGAGGGTGTGGTCTGGAATGTTGTTTGATGATTGCTTTGGCGATCGTCATTTATGCCTCACGGCAACAACTCCAGATCACACTCCTCTCACCCCAATGACTTGTAATGATCCGATTTGTAAGTCATATACAGCTCCTTAACAAGTAAGCGTAACCACATTATTGACATATAATAATATTTATGCTACAATGGAAGTATAGGGTTATTTTGCCCACGTGAGGTGGAGTGAAGTACCAAATATATTCTTTAACAGTTTGGCATAAATTGATAATTTTAAGTTTCTTCCCGTGTTTAGTGCTAATACTTAGCCCCTAAACACCGATCACTACTTTTAAGGAGGTGTATATGAAGAATATAATCCGTCTGCCTCAAAAACTTGCTGCTAAGCTGGCGCTGCTGTTTGTAGCCCTGCTGAGCGTAGTAGGTTTTGGCGCAGTCACTGCTGCAAACAGCAATTTGATGGAAGGGTATACCCGTTCACTTAATGTGACGCGCGGGGAAACCCAATATCAGCAAACTACTAACGCCAGTGATGACGAAGTAGTACAGGTGCAAGTTTGGTTGCACAACCGCGAGAATCCAGATGGTGAACGCGCCAACAATACAACCGTTATGATTTCTGTTCCCCAGAATCAACCTGGCGAGAAGCAGAACATCACCGGCACCATTACGTCAGATAACTTTAATACTGTCACTGACGTAACAACAGTAGTTTTGGACAACCCAGAGTCATCCATTGAGTATATTCCTGGCACTGCCAAGTACCGCTACAACAAGGGTGCTGCAGAAGGCGACAAGTCCTGTGAGACAGGTTTTGAAGTTCCGCCTGCACATTGCTACGAAATTGTTCAGATTTCTGACAATGTGATCGGTGGCGGTGTTAACCTTGACACTATCCGTAAGACTCCTCTGCGTGGCTGTAACGCGCATCACGAGACTGTTACGATACAGGTTCGTGTACGTACGCCTAAGCCAGGCATTAAGATCGACAAGCAGGTTCGTGTCAAAGGTGCGACAGAGTGGAAAGTCTCCAATACAGCCAAGCCTGGCGATACGGTAGAATACCTGTTGGCTTACCAGAACGCTGGAAATACTACACACAATGAGGTATTAATCCGCGATAACTTGCCGCCGGTGGTAACATATGTACCTGGCAGCACCAAGCTGATTAACAGTGCAGGCACAAAATCAGTCGCTGACGGCGTTACTACGACTGGTATCATAGTAGGAAACTACGTATCGGGCGCTGGTGCTTATGTCATGTTCGAGGCTAAGATGCCAACAGCTGACGAGCTGGATTGTGGTGTTACTGAATTTCGCAACGTTGGTGTGGCACGTCCTAAGGACATGAACGAGTTCTACAACACTGCGATCACTAAAGTTGAGAAGAAGTGTGAAGAGCCTGAAAAGCCAAGCTTTGTTTGCGAATCTGTAAAGGTTGAGAAGCTTGGCGGCCGCAAGGTTCGCGTAACCGTTAAGGCTCCGGCCAGCGGTGGCGCAACCTTCAGGAGCGTTACCATTAACTTTGGTGACGGCTCTCAGGCACTGGTTACCGACAAGCTGGTAAACGAGTACGAGTACCAGAACAACGGTACCTACCAGATCGCTGCTAGTGTCACCTTCCGTGTCAACGGCGAGGACAAGACTGTTACCAGCGATGCATGTAAGGCATCTGTCACCTTTGACAAAGAGAAGCCAACCGAGCTTCCTAACACTGGTGCAGGCAGCCTGATCGGTCTGGTTGCTGCTACTTCTGTAGCTGGTGGGGTTGCACATAATGTTGTAGCCCGCCGCCGCAACAGCTAAGGATCTTGCACCGCATCCCGGGCCTGCTTTCCGGCTTAGCCGGAAACCTGCTCGGGATGCTTGCGGTGTCCAGCACGATTTTTTGTCACAAATGCTCCCTCACCGTATTACATATACGGCTCGGTCTGCTTTGCAACAAAGAAATCGCACTGTACATCCGCATGCAAAATCCTTAGTAGTCTAGCGGAAGTTGACTGGCCGCTTTGGTTCGCTTGAGGAAGGACTCCCTGTAACAGGGGAGTCTTTTCTATGTCTGGGTATTGGCATGCAATCTTTTGGAAAGTGTTTTGATTTGCAGAGGTTGGCCTCCGTGTGCCAGCAGGCAATGATGTGGATAAGCAGTAGAATTTTTATGGTTTTTGTGCTATGGTGAGAATGTTCGATTGAGCATCCCGACGATTTCGCTCTTACTCATAATCCGATTGCCGACTACTCGTAAGCGGAAATCATGCGGGACAAGTCGTGACTGACCGCTCCTAGAAACAAAAATCAGGCTAAAAGGCCAACCATACCTGGACGGATTGTATCTGTTATGCTACAATTTTCTTGGTGTTCGTCTAAAGAATACCAAGAAAAGCAGCAGTAGCTGCTTTTTAGGATGTTAAGGGGTATATTTCGGTAATTAGGCAACGCCCTTTAGAGATAATTATGCTTTGCGGGGTCGGATCGCGGCACCATCCAAAGCAGTCCGCACCCCTATATTGGCATCCTCGTACTTTGCAGCAGAACTTTCTTCATCGTCTTGCGGCTAGGGCACCGGCCTGTCTGGCTTGCCGGACAAAATTATTAAGTCATCCCGGCAACAGGGTGAGGACTGTCGGTGACTCCGCTAAGTAGCGGAACGCGAGGGAACCTTCTCTTACAAATTTGTTTGCAAAGACGAAGTTCGGGGCTCGCCGAAGGTGAGTCGATTCCCAATCGAACCCCTGCACATTACAATTAAGACTACAGCTGGTCCCATCGTCTAGCGGTTAGGACACCGGGTTTTCATCCCGGCAACAGGGGTTCGATTCCCCTTGGGATCACCAAAGCAAGAACCGGAGCAATTCTCCGGTTTTTGCTTTGGTCAACGGAAACGAACGCCTGTTACCGGCGGCAACAGGGGCCGGCAGGTGCAGAGCGATGAAAACAATCGCGAATCGGCAGGTTCGGTGTTTAAAAACAAGGCATAAGGGTATAGAATAAGGATAAGTATGAAAACGACGCACAAGGTGCCCGTTGTACCATTGGACAAGTACAAGCGCACAAAAATTATTGCAACAATCGGACCCGCCACAGATAACTATGAGGCGGTACTGGCGGCTATCAAGGCCGGTGCCAATGGCATCAGGCTTAATTTTAGCCATGGTGACCACGAAGAACACGGCCGCCGCATCAAATGGGTGCGCAAGGCCAGCCGCGAGACCGGCAAGCCGGTTGCGATTATCCAGGACCTGCAGGGGCCCAAGATTCGGCTTGGTGATTTTGAAGGCATTATTAATGTTCAGGAAGGTCAGGAGCTGCGGCTTGGTTATCGGTCTGATTATGAGAAGACCGGCGTTGTGCCCGTGCAGTATGACTTGAGCAAAAAGGTCAAGCGCGGTGAGCGCATGTTTATCTATGACGGCAAGGTGCGCACGACCGTGACCAGTGTGCGTGAAGGCATTATCTATGTCCGTGTCGAAAACGACGGTATTCTGATCAAGCGCAAGGGACTTAACCTGCCGGATACTGATTTTGGCGGCGATGTGATTACTAAAAAAGACCGTGAAGACCTGGCCTTTGGGTCGCAAAATGACATTGATTATGTCGCCCAGAGTTTTGTGCAGACCGCTGATGATATCCGCAATTTACGGCGTATCATGAAGAATCTGGGTATGAATGCCCGCGTGATCGTCAAGTTCGAGACCCGCTCGGCCGTGCAGAACATGGAAGAAATCGTGCAGGAGACAGACTCGATCATGATTGCCCGCGGCGATCTGGCGGTCGAGACGCCAACCGAGAGTGTGCCGATTATCCAACGCCAGCTGATTGGCCTGGGCGTTAAGCATGCCAAGCCGACTATTGTAGCCACCCAGATGCTGTTTTCTATGACCGAAATGCCCGAACCGACCCGCGCTGAGGTGTCCGATGTGGCCACGGCCGTACTGGTCGGGGCGGACTGCGTTATGCTAAGTGACGAGACGGCCAACGGCCGCTATCCCATCAAGGCTATAGAGGTCATGAAGCGGGTTATTCAATACACCGAACAGAACGCACCGGTTAAGCCGGTTTTTGTGGACGAGCAGCCGGCCTCCCGCAAGAGCCGTCAGCAGGCGATTTCGCGGGCGGTGATTCGTATTGCCAAAGATGTGCAGGCCAACGCCATTGTGGCCGAGACCAAGTCCGGTGCGACTGCCCTGCAGATTGCAGCGCAGCGATCGGAGTTTCCGCTCATTGCTGCCACCTCTGACAAGCGGGTGGCTCAGCAGCTGGCGATTGTCTATGGCTGCAAGAGCTATGTACGACCCGACGACAAGCATGCCGCTCAAAAACTGACCAACTGGCTGCGTGCCAGCGATGTGCTGAGCGAGGGCGATGTGATTGTGAGCTGTTCTGGGCAGTATCCAGGGGTAGTGGGCACCACTGACACTATCAAAGTCCGTGTGCTCGAATAGCACACAGATTTTGAGAGCGGTCATTTGATTCGATCCTAAAGACATCGCTTCACCGAGTATGCTCTTACAATGCGCGCTCTAAGCGGAGCGATTAATGCTTTAGACGCCCTTTAGGGCCTCTGTTTTTTATGGACATCAAAATGGCTCCTGATTCGGATGTTGCTCAAGAATAGAAATGATGCCGCTGATTTATCAGCGGCTTCCTTGTTGCTCCGGCTCTGCAAAAACTGATGAAATGGCCTGGTACTGTCTGCCGAGTCAAGCCGAAGCGTCCTCCGCTGCCTACTGAAAATATTGCAGCGGAGGTGCTTGTCGTTCTTAGTCGTCTCTTATTCAGGGCAGGCGGGCTTTGCCCGCTGACATGAATAAGTAATGCTGTCGGCGCGGCAGACAGTCAGGTGATTTCAATCATGTTTTTGTCAGTCGCCGGTCAGTTCTTTGCATCCTTTCTTGCTGATACAAGAAAGGATGTCGGTCAAAAGCCCCAAAGGGGCTTTACCGAAACTACTTTAGCTAAAAAGAGATGGGATTAAGACTCTGCCGGGGTTTGGCCGAAATCCTTACTTATACAGTGTAACTACGGCCTGATAGAAACAAAAATGCTTGTGATTTAGGGGTTTTGCCGGTAAATTTAAAGGTGAAATTGTAAACACGGCCTAAAGAGCCGCTCGGGGGTGGGGATGGCATTCCAAAAGCAAACAGTCAGGGACATGGACCTGCGGGGCAAGCGCGTTTTGATGCGGGTGGATTATAACGTGCCGGTCAGTAACGGCAAGGTGGCCAGCGATTATCGTATTGTGCAAAGTCTGCCGACTATTAAATACCTGCTGGAACAGGATTGCCGGATTGTACTGATATCGCACCTGGGTCGTCCGGACGGCAAGCCGGATAAAGAGTATTCGCTGCAGCCTGTGGCGAAGCGCTTATCCAAGCTACTTGATAAAGAGGTGCTGTTTGCAGAAGATTGCATCGGCGCGCAGGCCACTGCTGTGGTGGAATCGCTGCAGCCGGGCCAGATCGCCTTGCTTGAAAACGTGCGTTTTCACCGCGATGAAGAGTCCGGCGGTGACACGTTCGCTAAAAGACTGGCTGCGCACGGTGAGGTCTTTGTGCAGGACGCCTTTGGCGTAGTGCACCGCGCAGCAGCCAGTGTGTCAGGGGTTCCCAAGCATTTGCCGGCAGTCGCCGGTCTGTTGCTCGAGAAAGAGGTTGACACCATCACGAGCGTCATGGAGGCGCCGCAGCGTCCCCTGATGGCCATCGTCGGCGGCGCAAAGATATCGGACAAGATAAAGGTTCTGGATCGGTTTATAGAGCTGGCAGACTTTATCGCCATCGGCGGCGCTATGGCTAACACATTTCTGCTGGCGCTGGGTATAGAAACCGGTAAGAGTCTGACCGAGCCGGAAGACGTGCCGATTGCGCGTGAGATTATCGAAAAGGCAGAAGCCAAAGCCCGCAAGCAGCCCTTTGTGTTTTATCTGCCTCAGGACGGCGTGGTAGCAACGGACATAGCCAATCCCACCTCAACCCGGATTGTGGACTGGGACGCTCATATAATCGCCGATATTGAGTCCTATCCCCGGCGTCCGGCCCGTTCAGCCAGTCGGGTTGCCTCTGATGAGCGTATCCTGGATATCGGGCCTTTCTCGGGAGCGTTTATTGCCGGTGCCGCGCAAATGGCCAAAACAGTCGTCTGGAACGGTACGATGGGCGTAACCGAGACTAAAGGCAGAAATAACGATCCGGTTGGCCCCTTTGCGCATGGTACCGAGCTGGTGGTGGAGGCGCTGCTGGGGCAGTTCGGTCATCGGCCGTTTACGGTGGTTGGCGGCGGCGACACTGTTTCGTTTGTCGAAGGGCGCGGACTGACTAAGGCTTTTGACCATGTCTCAACCGGCGGCGGTGCCAGCCTGGAGCTGATGGAGGGCAGAAAGCTGCCCGGCGTCGAAGCCCTGCAGGATAGGTAATTTACCATTTACCAATTTATATTTTACAGAAATTTACTATTTCACATTTCTCAGACGGAGCGCTCGTTGTGAAGTGAAGAGTGAGTGAAAAATTAATGTAAATTGAAAAATGTAAAATGTGAAATCTCTTGATATACTAAGCATAAGAAGTATGAACAAGAAAACCCTCATCGTCGGTAACTGGAAGATGCACCTCAGCGCTTACGCTTATGAGAGGGGAGCATCCCCTCTCATCGCGCGGGACGCCGGCGTAGCCGGACGTTCCGGCTGCTCTCCCCTGGCCGGAGGAAAGTATGAATAAGAAAACCCTCATCGTCGGTAACTGGAAGATGCATCTTAATACCATGCAGGCGAGCATTCTGGTGCATCGGCTTCAGGAGAGGATTCGGATCTACCGCGACATAGAGGTCGTTCTCGCGCCTAATATGCTGGTTTTGCAGCCGCTAAGCCTGCAGATTGATGCGCGCAAGTTCAAGCTGGCCGCCCAGAACGCGTTTTATAAAGACAGCGGTGCGTATATGGGCGAGGTCAGCATGACCATGCTCAGGGATCTGGTGCAGTATGTGATTGTCGGCCACTCTGAGCGCCGGGTGTATTTCGGTGAAACAGACAAAGATGTCAGCGAGAAAGTGGCCTCGGCGCTGCGTAACAACATCCAGCCTATTATCTGTGTCGGCGAGTCAAAAACCGAACGCCTTGAAAAGCAATCCAAGCGGGTTGTGTACTACCAGCTGCAGGCGGCGCTTAAGTATGTTGCCGCCGAGGATATTCCCAAGATAGTTATTGCTTACGAGCCGGTCTGGGCTATCACCACTTTTGGCGGCGAGGTCGCTTCGCCCAGTCTAGCCAAAGAGATGATGGATTATGTCCGGTTACAGATACGCGAGCTTTACGGCAAAAAAGCCGGTGAAGAAGTAAGGGTTCTGTATGGCGGCAGCGTTGACGATCAGTCGGCCCGCAGTTATCTGGAGCTGGAGGGTTGTGACGGTGCCATCATTGGCGGTGCAAGTGTTAACTATCACAAATTTGCAAAAATTGTAGATGCCGCCTACAACTTGCGCCACGAGCTGGGGGAAGAATAAAATGGCCCGAACCATCAGTGTTGATGATGCAAAAGTGATGGATGTAAGCCGGCCCGGCAAGGGCAAGATTGTGCCGACTTCGCGTCCGGTTGTAGCGCCGCTGGTGGCTGATACACCTAAAAATGACGACACCGATGCAGGCACCAGCACCCCTGAGACCGAACAGCCGGCACCGTTGACGCCCTCATCAGGGCACAAAGTTATAGAACCGTTGAGCGAAACGGCGGTAACTGAAGACACCGAAACAGCAGACGCCATAGAGGCGGCAGCACCGGAGGAGTCTGCAGCCGAGCAGGATTCGGAGGGGGCGGAGCCGGAACCCGAAACAGCAGCCGGACAGGACCAGACATCTGAAGCCGCCGAAGTTAACGCATTGGCTAAAGCGGCCGAGGCCAAGAAGCTGGCCGCCAAAGAGGCCGAAGCCCAGAAGAAAAAAGAAGAAGAGCTGCAGCAGCTGATCGACAGCAAACAATACGTTGTGCCTATTGGTCAGGGTGCGCGGTCCGCACGCAGCCGGTCGGGGATGTTTGTTGGCGTTTTGCTGGCAGTGCTGGTGCTGCTTCTGGCAGCCTATCTGCTGGTTGATGCCGGGGTGGTGGACCCGGGCTTTGACCTGCCATTCGAATTGATAAAGTAGCGCGGCTTTTTGCTACAATGTATTGATGTCTGTGAGTGATGATAATCCGATTATTGACCCGTGGGCGGATGAGGAGCCTGTTATAAACACCGACCGTCTGCTTGCCGGCCTGAACGCCGAGCAGCGCCGGGCGGTCGAAACAACCGAAGGTCCGTTGCTGATCCAGGCCGGTGCCGGCAGCGGTAAGACCAAGACTCTGACGCACCGCATCGCCTATATTATTGCTACGCATAAGGCGACACCGTACAACATTCTGGCCGTCACTTTTACCAATAAGGCCGCCAAAGAAATGCGCGAGCGGATTGCGCACCTGCTGGGCGAAGACGCCAATAACCGTTCGTTCATGCCTTTTATGGGCACCTTCCATAGCATCTGTGTGCGTTTGCTGCGCCAAAGCGGCGAATATGCCGGTATCCCTAAAAACTTTGTTATTTTTGACGAATCCGACCGGCTGACCGCCATTAAGCAGGCAAGCCGCTCGCTTAGTCTGGACGAAAAGTCCTTTCCGGCCCGTACGCTGGCAGGGCTGATCAGCAGCGCCAAGAATGATCTGGTGTCTCCGGCCGAGTACGAGGGGCTGGCGAACTCGCCCAACCAGTCGGCTGCAGCTAAAGTGTATCCGCTGTATGAACGGGCGCTCAAGGACGCCGGCGCGCTGGATTTTGATGATCTGATCGCAAAAACTGTTCACATGCTTGCCACTGTGCCGGATGTGCGCAAAAAATGGCAGGATCAGTTCCGCTATGTTCTGATTGACGAATATCAGGACACCAACGCAGCCCAGTACAAACTGGTCAAACTGCTGACCGGGCCGCATAACAACATCGCTGTCGTCGGTGACGACTGGCAGTGCTTTCCGCCAGACACTATGATAGAGACAGACGCAGGGCTGAAGCCGATAAAAGATATGCGCACGGGCGACCAGGTGCTTGCGGCTGCCGGCTATGGCCGGACCGCACTCTTAAAAGTACAGGCACGCAGGCGCTTTCATTACAACAAGGGACAGCTGGTTCGCATAAGAACGGCCTCCGGCCGGGAGGTAACCACGACACCCAATCATATAGTTTTTGCGCGGTGGGGCGAAACGGATGCATTTTTTGTGTATCTTATACAGGCAGAGGACAAGGGTTACCGCATAGGTGTTGCCAAAGGTGCCCGTTTTGACGGTAAAAAGAATGACATTGGCCTGCGCGTCCGTGCCAACCAGGAAAGGGCTGATCGCATGTGGGTGCTGCGGGTTTGCCAGACCCGGGAAGAGGCACTTTATTACGAAGCCCTGTTTGCATACAAGTACGGCATACCAATGATGGTGTTTTATGCATATGCCAATCGGGCAATGGGGTTAGGCCAGCACTATATAGACGAGCTCTATGGTCAGATCGATACAAAGACCCGGGCAGCCGAGCTCATGCAGGCAGAGGGTTTAATGCCGGATTATCCGCACTTTATGCCGCAGGCCTCATCAAGAAACGGCCGCAAAAAACTCAATCTTAACGTGGTGCTGTTCGGTGATAAGCGGGTGAGCGGGCGGAGTGGTTGGTCGGCGAGCAGGATTTCTATAAACACTACCGACCAAAGAGACCTGGATTTTTTTGAAAAGCGTGGCTTTACCGTCCGGCCGGGCCGGGCCGGCACTTTTAGGGTAGAGGTGCATAACCTGGATTACGGCAGGATTGAGCAGCTGCTTAATGAGGCAAGGGATCATGCCGATAAAGAGTTCAGAATTTGCCGATATGCTTTTATGACGGACAAAAAATTTGCATTTACTCCTGCGGCGCACGTGCGCGAAGGCATGATGCTGCCGGTGCATGACGGCGAGAGCATTACTGAGGACAGGGTTGTTGAAGTCACAGCCGAGGCATACCGGGGGCCGGTGTATGATCTGGATGTAGAGAAAGTTCATAACTATAGTGCGGCCGGGATTATCGTACATAACTCAATCTATAGTTGGCGCGGGGCAGATTTTCGCAATATTTTAAACTTTGAACGCGATTACCAAAACACCACGGTCATCAAGCTGGAGCAAAACTACCGCAGCACCAAATCCATTCTGGACGCGGCGCACACCATTATTACCAAAAACCAGCAACGTTCTGACAAAAAACTTTGGACCGACGCCGGCAAGGGCCTGCCCGTACAGGTGCTGCAGGTGGCTAATCAAAGCGCCGAGGCTGAGGCGATCATCCGCCGCATTAAAACAGCGGTTGATGTCGGCCGGCGCCGCTACAATGACTTTGCCGTACTGTACCGCACCAACGCCCAAAGCCGTGCCATTGAAGAAATGTTTGTGCGCTACGGCGTGCCTTACCGTGTGGTGGGCGGCGTGCGCTTTTATGATCGTAAAGAAATAAAAGACATCATTGCTTACTTGCGCCTGATTTTCCAGCCGGAGGACGCGGTCAGTTTTGAGCGTGTCGTCAATGTGCCGGCACGCGGTATTGGTGCCAAGTCGCTCGAGGTGTTTCGTGTTTGGGCCAGTCAGGCCGGCGGCATCATGAAGGGCTTGGAAAGCGTGGCCGATTGCCCCGGACTGACCCCTAAGGCTAAAGCCGGCTTTAGCGATATGGCGGATCTGATTGTGCGCTACCGCGAGCTGATGGAAGATGCGGCCGTGTCGGGCGTGATCGACAGTCTGCTGCGCCGTTTGGACTATATGGCATACCTTGACGACGGCACATTGCAGGGCGAGTCGCGCCAGGAGAACGTACGCGAACTTATCTCGGTTGCCAAAGCTTATCAAGATGTCGGGCTGGACGGCTTTTTAGAGGAAGTCAGTCTGGTGAGCGACCTGGACACCGCTGATATGGGCTCTAATGCCGTGACACTTATGACGCTGCACTCGGCAAAGGGTTTGGAGTTTCCGGCGGTGTTCATGACCGGTCTTGAAGAGACGGTCCTGCCGCACAGCCGCGCCCTTTACGACCAGAACGAGATGGAGGAGGAGCGGCGGCTGATGTACGTCGGAATGACCCGTGCCCGCGAGGAGCTGTATTTGCTCTATGCGACGTCGCGGGCGCTGTACGGCGGCGTACTGTATAATCCGCCGTCACGTTTTTTGAGTGAAATCGACGGTGCCGTAGCGGCCAAGCCGGCTTTTGCCGGCTTTAGTGCGCCGGCAGATGAGTCGGACGAAGTATTCACTGGCGGTCCGGGTGTTGCCGCACCAGACAGCGAGCCGCGCTATGTAATTGAGCTGAACGAGGGTGACATGGTGCGTCATCAGGCGTTTGGCGAGGGGCGAGTGCTTGAGGTGGACGGCGACAATGTGGCAGTCTTCTTCAAAACCAAAGGCGTCAAAAAACTCAACACCGCCTTCGCACCCCTGGAGAAGTTATGATGAAGTCCAGGAAAGAGCAGCCGGAGCGGCAGGCTTTGCCTGCGCCCCGCGCGATGAGAAAACCTGGGTTTTCTCATAAGCGAAGCGCAACCAAAGGCGTTAAAAAACTCAACACCGCCTTTGCGCCACTGGAGAAGTTATGATTGCGCTGTTCGGCAGGCTGACCTGGTGGCTGGCATGGCCGTTTTGGCTGGTGTACTTTAAGGTCAATCCTGTGCGCAGCCGGGTGCTTGTGGTGCATGGCGGCAAGCTGCTGCTGGTAAAGGGCATTATTGGCGATGGCAAGTGGGGACTACCCGGCGGTGGCGCACGGCCTGGCGAACCGGTGGCAGACTCGGCTGTGCGCGAGCTTGAGGAAGAGGCGGGGCTAAAGGCGGCAGCGGATCAGCTTGAGCAATTGGGGGACTTTGTACATAGCCAGGCGGGGGTGCGCTATCAGGCGTACTTTTTTCTGCACCGGCCGGATACTGTCGGCCGCCTTAAAAGACGGAAGGGCGAGATCGCTGCAATCGGCTGGTTTGACCGGCAGGCGCTTGCTACCCTTAGCCTGAATGCCGATGCACGGAAAGCGCTTGAGCAGTACGGCAGCCGGATTTGGTATACTGGACAGTAGGAAACAGGGGACGTCGTGCACTATAGGCTGAAGCACTACAAGCTTATGACCCGTCGGTTTGCGCGCCGGTTTGAGAAGCGGTATCGTTATCATCCGCGTCTGGTGCCGGCGCTGGCGGCGATTGCTGTTGTTGGCATTTTTATTATTCTGGCGATCACACTGCGCGACAGCGCTATTGTCGTGCGCAAACTCGACGCCAACATTGTTATTCTGCATGCCGATGACGAGACCAGGATTCTGCCCACGCGCGAAGAGACGGTTGGCGGGTTTTTGCAAAAAGCCGGGGTTGAGTTGCGCGACGGTGATGTGGTCGAGCCCGGCATAGATACACCTATCCAAGAGGATGATTTTCGTGTCAACGTCTACCGGGCGGTGCCTGTGCTGATAGAGGATGACGGCCGGCGAATCGGCGCGCTAAGTGCCGCGCAGACCTCACGCAGTATTGCCGATCAGGCCGGCCTGATTGTGTACCCCGAGGACGAAATAATTACCGAGCCAAGCCGGGATTTTTTGCGTGATGGTATTGCCCAAAAAGTTATCATTAAGCGCTCGACCGCTGTGCATCTCAACTTTTACGGTACCGCCCTGTCAACACGCACTCACGCCAAGACCGTCGGCGAGCTGTTGAAAGAAAAAAACATTATCCTGGCCCCGGATGACACCATCCAGCCTTCGGCAGAGACCCCTATTTCGGATAATACGCAGGTCTTTATTACCAGGTTCGGCACCCAGGTGCTGACGGTCGAGCAGTCAATCCCCATGCCGACTGAGACTGTCGATGACGCCTCGCTGTCATTCGGGACCGTGGTGGTACGCCAGCAGGGTTCGCCCGGTAAAAAATCCGTCACCTATCAGCTTGATATGCGCAATGGCCGCGAGACCGGTCGCACCCTGATACAGGAGATAGTCGTGCAGGAGCCGGTCAAACAGGTGGTGGCGCGCGGCCGGGCTGTTTCTATCCCCAGCGACAAGACTGCCGCTATGAACGCGGCCGGTATCCACCCCAACGACCATGCTTACGTTAATTACATTGTCAGCCGTGAATCACGCTGGAATGTTGTTGCCCAGAACGCTTCGAGCGGTGCCTATGGCCTGTGCCAGGCATTGCCCGGCAGTAAAATGGCCAGTGCCGGCTCGGACTGGCAGACCAATGCGGTTACGCAGCTAAAATGGTGTAACAGTTATGCGCTGGGGCGTTATGGCAGCTGGGCGGCGGCATACAATTTTTGGACAGAGAAGCATTGGTGGTAAGCGCTGCGCTTTGCTGCTTTTAGGAGAGGGTGCACCCCACATCCTGCGAGCCCGCAACTTCATCTTTGCAAACAAGTTTGCAAGAGTAGGTTGCCTTGCAGAATACCACTGGCATTCTTCGCGCCTCCTAACGCGCCGGCGGCAAGCAGGGCTTAGTCGTCGGGCTGTTCACCTCCTGCTGAAACGACAGAACTGAAATAAATCCAGTTCTGTCTGTATTGTTAGGATATTGTGCTGTTTTATTTCCCTTACTGTTAGAATAAGGGGTATGGTTTTTGCGTTTGACGGGTACAATTACACGCTGCGGTTTGAGCGCGGCGAATTGATTATCGAAAATCTGGTTCAGTTTATAAAAGATCAACAGATAGGCGGCGGCTGGGTCGTGGGCTTAGGCGGGCTGGCTTGGGCCGAGCTTGGCTTTTATGACCTTGCAGCCAAAGAATATGATTGGAAAAAGTTTGATACCCTGCTCGAGCTCACCAACCTGACCGGCAATATCGCCTGGCAGCATAATCAAACCGTCCTGCATCTGCATGCGACTATTAGTGATGCTAGCTTTCATGCCCATGGCGGTCACCTTAAAGAGGCCGAGGCAGCCGGCACGGTAGAAGTTTTTATACATCGCTGGTTGCGGGATGAGGGCTTGCAGCGGTCAAAAGACGAGGCCACAGGGCTGAATTTACTTGACTTATGAGTATGCCGAAAAAGTCCCTGGGTCAGCATTGGCTGCATGATGATACCGCGCTGGAAGCAATGATTGAGGCAGCCGAGGTGCAGCCCGGCGACATGGTGCTGGAGGTGGGACCAGGCCTGGGTACTTTAACGGAAAAACTGCTGGCCGCTGAGGCGACGGTGCGTGCTGTCGAGTTTGATCAGCAGCTGATACCAAAGCTGCAAAAAAAGTTTGCCCATCATCCCCAGTTCAGTCTTGAGCAGGCGGATATACTGCAATTTGATTTAGAAAGTCTGCCGCCGGGGTATAAGGTGGTGGCCAACATTCCGTACTATCTGACCAGTAACCTGCTTAGGCGTCTATGCGAGGCGTCAAATCCGTTTAGCAAGGCGGCGCTGCTGGTTCAGAAAGAGGTGGCCGAGCGTGTTTGTGCGGCACCGGGCGCAATGAGCATTCTAAGCGTCAGTGTGCAGTTTTATTGCGAAGTTTCGCTGGGCGCGGTTGTGCCGGCCGAGCTGTTTACGCCGCCGCCCCAGGTTGATTCACAGATACTTGTATTGCACCGGCGGCCTCAGCCGTTGTTTACGGATGTTGATACGGAAAGATTCTTTCAGTTGGTAAAAGCCGGGTTTTCGGAGCGGCGCAAGAAGCTGCGCAGCTCCTTAAGCGGCGGGTTGGCGCTTAGTAAAACAGAGGTAGAGGAATTGCTCAGGCGGGCAGGCATCAGCCCGGACCGGCGCGCGCAGGAACTTACTCTGCAGGATTGGTACGACCTCTGTAAAATGCTTTAAGCACCCTGTGGATAAATACCCTTGAATTATAAAATTAAAGGAGTATAACAGATGTATACATTTAAAAAGCATCATCGCTTGAAAGGAGTGTCATATGACAAGCGCAGAAACACTTGCCGATGGCGCAATGGCATATATAGATCCAAGCCGTTATCCGCACCTGGCCTCTGTGGCTGAACAGGTTGCAAACGAGACGCCGGAGGCTGCTACCCCTGAGGAGTTGGTCGAAAGTGTGCTGAGTAGGGTAGAAAGCTATCTTGCTGAGACTGCCACTAAAGGTGTTCAGCCCGATATACTTGCATAAGAATTACGTTTATGCTATAATGCAGTTATCCCCTTAAATGGGGCAGATTAGGATTTTTGTACAAATCCATAGATATGGGGCTGAATAGCTCGACATTTGGACTTTTACAAGTTGGTGCCAGCAGGCCGGTACGTCTGAACGTTATCCGGACAAACCAAATAGATGCAAAAGTATCTGACCGTGTAGCAGGTTTTAGCCAGGCATTTGTAGATTCTCTGCAAGCTGCTTTCGCTAAGCCAGCTACCGTAGCTGCCTAATTATTTTCGCAGCGACTGATAGCCCGACATCAGATAGGGCGACCCAGTCTCATATGTATCTGATTGCCTAAATACTGCGATCCGTAGTACTTAGTAAGATTTTAGGATTGCAGCAGTTCATGTTTTTGTCAGTTTCAATCATGAGCGGCTAAAGAAATCACGTAAACCGACTAAGCCTGTAGAAAGCCAGCAAGTAACCAAATGGACGCGGGATCATACCCGCCAGCTCCACCAAAGAAAGAACCCGATTCGTTCGGGTTTTTTCTTTGGTGCATCACTTGGGGCGGGTATGATCCCGAGAGGGCGTGGGCGCCCCCACAGCGGGGAACTGTTTATATAGATTTAAAAAAAAAAAAAAAAAAAGAAATTTT
>CAZBAF010000002.1:0-67620 GCA_964490245.1 uncultured Candidatus Saccharibacteria bacterium | reverse complement strand
CCAGCTCCACCAAAGACCCACCCCGATGCGTGCGGGTTTTTTCTTTGGTGCACCACTTGGGGCGGGTATGAACCCGCGAGGGCGGCGAGCGCCACGGGCGCTCGACGTTTTCCTTGCTTGTCCTCGCAAAATGCTTCAGCTCTTTTGCGAGAAGTTAGGACATACCCGCCAGCTCCACCATTCTTCGCCCTCCGGGCTACGAATGGCAGGCCACGGCGCTTAATACGTTGTATGACTTTATCAATCCACTGCGAAGAATGTCCTTCAAAGCCTCGGCGACGAAGGATGCTCTATTGTTGCACACTCCTTTTTATGTACTATGTTTATATTCTGAAAAGTGAATCGAGTGATGAGCATTATTATGGCTCTACTAAAGACTTAAAAAACAGATTGAAGCAGCATAATGCCGGACAAGTCCAGCATACAAAAAAGTATAAGCCCTGGGTGGTGAAATGGTTTGCGTGCTTTGACTCAAAGCCACGGGCAATAGCGTTTGAAAAGTATTTAAAAACTGCGTCCGGCAAAGCATTTCTTAGGAAGCGGCTCATCTAATGATTTTTGCTAAAAACAGAGCATTTTTATTGCCCGTACACACGAGATGTAATTTTTCTTACTGAATGGTGAGACTGGGTTTTTATACAATCGTGATGTAGGCAGGAGAAATACACGATGGACGATGAAGATCTGAAGAAAGAAATCGAGTCGCCGCTGACAGGCGACGACAATCCGCCGTTTTCGCCGCCTGAGGATGTGCTTAATGATGACAGGCGCGACCCTTTTGATCGCGAGCTTGATCACGACCTGGATAATACGCACCCCGTAACCGATACCAATATCCAGCCCGAAGAGGTCTATGACGAGGGTTTGGGCGGTGCGGCCGAGGCCAGCGAGCCCAATCAACAGGACGCGGTGGTCGATTATGACCCCGAGGATGACGAGTCCGACCAGTCATAGATGGCGGCAGGCGCCCGGTATCTATACAATAGGTGGCATGGAATATGATGAGCCGGATGAGTTGCCGTGCGCCGGCAAGCTGGCGTT
The DNA here is from genome assembly GCA_964490245.1 of uncultured Candidatus Saccharibacteria bacterium. Lineage (GTDB taxonomy): Bacteria > Patescibacteriota > Saccharimonadia > Saccharimonadales > JACDBH01 > CAZBAF01. Next base: position 66,579 of record CAZBAF010000002.1, on the reverse strand, counting down.
TGATACAAGTCAGGAGGCGTCTGCGATGGCAACCTCAGTGCTGTATCGATACGGCACGCGGGTAAAGCCTTACCGCTGTTCGTACTGCAATCTGTGGCATGTGGCAACTGACTATGGTGATTAACGGGCCCGAAAACGCTTGACCACCCAAAAAATGACCAAAAGAGCCAGGCAGCCCCCGATAATACCCGCTACCAACGGCACGTTAAGGCCGGAATCGTTATTGACAGGCATGATGGGCAGCATGCTTTCGTCAAATTCGCGGACGACCTGAGCAAAGAGTGTGGATGTTGTTGTCTTAAACAAAACATTGCTCATGGCTAAGTCGGCCTTGTTTTATAACTAATATTATGCTCGTGCATAATCCTTTGTCAAGTTGCGCAAAAAACGGTACAGTCAATACCATATGGTCATCAACAAAATCCGGCTGCTTACCGGCCGCAGTGTATCAGGTATTGATCAGGCGCAGTTGCGACGCGCCCTTGAGTATATTGACGGATACTGGCCGCAGCTTATTCAGAGCCACACCGAAGACACCGGTACGCTTGTGGGCTTGCCGCACCCGTACGTCATCCCCACGGCGGATACGTCGGCCAAATTCCGGTTTGAAGAAATGTATTACTGGGACAGCTATTTTACGGCCATCGGCCTGCACGACAGCGCCCACCAGCAGCTGGCCGAGGGCATGCTCGAAAACCTGCTATATCTGTTTAAGCGCTTTGGCCTGGTGCCCAACGCATCGCGGATGTATTCAACCAGCCGTTCGCAGCCGCCGGTTTTGACAAGCTTTATCTTCCATTTGTACGACACGTATAAAAAAGATGACAGCTGGCTGAAGCAAAAGATCGATATAGCCCAAGAAGAGTACGAGCGCGTCTGGATGAATGACGCGCACCCGCAGTGGCACCTGGTGCACAAGGGTCTAAGCCGCTATTACGACATCAATATGCTGCACGACCTTGCCGAGGCGGAAAGCGGCTGGGACATGACGCCGCGATTTGAGCGCAAATGCCTGGACTTTCTGCCGGTTGATCTGAATGCTTTGCTTTATAAATACGAAACAGACTTTGCCCGGGCCGAGGAACTATTCGGCAATGCAGACAAGGCCCGTGAATGGCTGCGCAAAGCCGACGCGCGCAAAAAAGCCATGGATAAATTAATGTGGGGCAGAATCCGCGGTTTTTATTTTGATTATAATTACCAGCGCAAGGCCATCGGCGATATCTGGTCTTTGGCCGGTTTTTACCCGATGTGGGCCGGTATGGTATCGCAGGAGCAGGCCGAGCGGATGGTCGAAAACCTCAAACGGTTCGAGAAAAAGGGCGGCCTGGCCACCACGGCAAGACCGCTGATTAACACGACGGTTCTGTTCGGCTCGCTGAAGGCCCAGTGGGCGTTCCCGAACGGCTGGGCGCCGCTGCATTATATAGTGGTGGAGGGGCTGAGGAAATACGGCTACCACGAAGAGGCACGCCGCATTGCCCTGTCGTGGGTGCAGACCAATCTGCAGTGGTTCGAGCGCAACGGCAACTTTCTCGAAAAGTACAATGTCGTCAACCCCCGGCGTCACCCTGTCGAGGGTGTGTACCCGTCGCAAACCGGTTTTGGCTGGACGAATGCTGTCTTCATTAAGCTGGTGCGTGAATTTGACCTGCTGGAAGACCGCTCATAAAACTGCCGGCAAAACAGCGGGCGTATCTGGCGCTGATGGTGTAACTGTGGTAAAATAAGCTTCATGACACGCATCGCGACAATCAGGTCACAGGCGATGAGGCTCGGGGGCCGCTCCTTTCTTTGTCCCGTCACACAACACTGGCCCAACTCACTAACCACTAGCCCTTAATCACTAACCACTAATCACTAACCTCCCCAATGACCAACAAACATTTTTACGTCACCACCTCTATCCCTTACATCAATGGCGAGCCGCACATTGGTTTCGGCTATGAAATCACGCTGGCTGATGTGATTGCCCGTTATGCGCGCTTGTCCGGGCATGACGTTATTTTCAGTACCGGCACCGACGAGCACGGCGGCAAGATTGAAGAAAAAGCTGCCGAGCTGGGGATTAAGCCGATTGAGCTGGCTGATAAAAACTCAGCAAAGTTCCATGATCTGGCGGCTACACTTGGTATTTCCAACGACCGGTTTATCAGGACAACCGACAAGGGTCATGAGCAGCGGGCCCAGGTGGTCTGGAAGAATCTCAAAGAAGATATTTATAAAAGCAAATATATCGGCTGGTACTGCACGGGCGACGAAGCCTTTTTTACCGAGGTAGAGGTCAAGGCCAACGGCGGCGTGTGCCCCAACCACAAGCGTCCGTATGAAAAAGTCGAAGAAGAGAATTATTTCTTCAGGCTCAGCAAATACACCAGTCAGATCCGCGAAGCTTTAGAGACAGGCACGTTTAAGGTGGTGCCGGACACCAGGCGGAATGAAATCCTGTCGCTCATAAGGGGTGACGGGCTGCAGGATATAAGTATCAGCCGCCCGAAAGAAAAGATCGGCTGGGGTATTGCCGTGCCCGGCGACAGCAAGCAGGTTATGTATGTCTGGTTCGAGGCGCTGCTTAATTACATAACGGTCTTAGGCTATCCCGAGCATAGCGATTTTAAAAAATTCTGGCCGGCTGATGTTCAGGTAATTGGCAAGGATATTATACGTTTTCATGCCGCCATCTGGCCGGGTATTTTGCTGGCTTTGGGGCTGCCTCTGCCAAAAAGTCTGTATGTGCATGGTTTTGTGAATGTTTCTGGTCAGAAAATGAGCAAGTCACTGGGCAATGTGGTTTTGCCGGCAGATATTGTCAAGGAATACGGCGTTGATGCTTTCCGCTACTACTTCTTGCGGCACATACCAAGCTATGGCGACGGCGACTTCAGCTGGGAGGCGTTTGAAACCGCCTACAACACCGAGCTTGCCAACGAGCTGGGTAATGTCGTGCAGCGCACGATTGTCATGATTGATAAATACCAGGATGGCCTGATCGGCGACATCCCTGCGGCCGGGCATGATGTAGCCGAGTTTCATGAAGCGATCAGAAACTGCCGGTTTGACCGGGCGCTGGATGATGTCTGGGAGCGTATCCGGAGCCTGAATCAGTACATCGAAGAACAAAAGCCCTGGGTCATAGCCAAAGGCGAAGACAAAGAACACCTGCGCGAGGTTTTGGCTTATATTGCAGGCTACCTGCTGGAGATAGCCGATCTGCTAAGCCCCTTCCTGCCGGACACTGCCCAGGCGATCAAAAACATTTTTGCCGCCGGCATATTGCACAAGCCTCAGAACGTTCTGTTTCCGAAGATCGAGAATTACACCGCTAAAGATAAATCATAATACGAGGGCGCCATGGAGCTGACAGATACCCACTGCCATATCCAGTTCGCTGATTATCCCCTGGACGTTGATGAAGTGATTCAGAATGCGGTACAGGCCGGGGTGAACAGGATGCTGGTAGTAGGGTGTGATCTGCCGAATTCGGCGGCTGCACCCGAGTTTGCGGCCCGCTATGAAAATGTCTGGGCCAGCATCGGTCTGCATCCGCATGAGGCGGCGCAGTATGCCGATAACCGGCAGGCATTACAGCGATTCCGCGGCCTGGCTGCCAAACCGAAAGTTGTGGCGATCGGCGAGACAGGGCTGGATTATTATTACGAGCACTCACCGCGGGCTGATCAGAAAAAGCTGTTTCGCTATCAGCTGGAGTTGGCGCTAGAGCATAAGCTGCCCCTTATTTTTCATGTACGGGATGCCGCAGCCTCAGCGGGAGATGCTGGGCAAGCATTTGACGACTTTTTTGCCATCCTTGATGATTACCAGGGCGTCCAGGGCGTGGTACATAGCTTTACGTCTGATAGAGCCGATTTGGAAAAGATTCTGTCACGCGGTCTTTATGTGGGTCTGAATGGTATTATGACTTTTACAAAACGCGCTGATCAGCTGGCGGCAGCAAAAGCCGTACCGCTTGGCAAATTACTCCTTGAAACAGACGCGCCTTTCTTGACCCCGGCCCCGTATCGTGGTAAAATCTGTGAGCCTAAGCATGTGCGGACGGTTGCGGAGTTTTTGGCAGATTTACGGGGTGAAAAGCTCGAAGATCTGGCCGCCGTCACTACTGCGAACGCACGTAAATTATTCAGTATATGAACGGAACCACTTCTTACTCACCAGAACAGACGCCGGACAAAACGCCCATGCAGGTCAGGGCGGAGATTGCCGATGCTGCCGTGGCATACATAGCTGACGCAGTGTTGTTCGGCACGCCTCACGACACCATTGGCCAGCCGGCGCTGGGTACGACCGTTGATTTTGTGCCCAAGTACGGCCTGGTTAATGAAAGACCTGCAGCTGATTTTGCCCCTAAGACTACGGCTGAGTATCCGCTGCCGCAGCAGACCGGCCAGACAGAGACAGTGCCGACTGATAAGACATTGACACCGGACGAAGCCGACAGGCAGCGGCGTATTGCCGAGGCGCGGCGGCTGCTGGCAGCCCAGCCGGAAGCTGTCCGCGAGCAAGATGACAGGGACAACACCTCCTATGGCTTCGCTGCTTAAAAAAGTGATCGGATCGCGCAAGAGTCAGCGCCACGAAGAGCGTGCCGCCGAGCTGTACCGTGCGCTCATTCGCCGCGAGGCCAAAATCGGCGGAGAGCTGTTCGGCCCGGTGCCGGCAGGAACGCGCCGTGAGTTTTTTTGTCTGGACGAACGAACCTGGATCTGGCACGAGGAATGGACTGACTCAAGCGGTAAGCGGCGGGTCCGCACCACGCGTTATGATGTGCGGCCAAACGGTATTTTGAAGGCTCAGGATGGTCAGGCCTATCAGCGCGTTACCCGGGCTGAGGCCGAACGGCTGCAGGCAGCCGCCCAGGAATACCGGCAGCGTATCCACGCACTTTACGCCCCGTACCTTTAGGGTAATGGGTAATAGGTAATAGATTATTTGCTACCTATTATCTATCATCTATTACCTATAGACTATAACCACATGAACATTCTTTACTTTGATTACGCAGCAGCAACACCACTCAGCGATACGGCGCTGGCAGCCATGCAGCCGTATTTTTCTGAGCAGTTTTATAACCCGTCGGCGCTATATATAGCGTCTCAGAACGTAGGGCACGCTATATATAGCGTACGTACAGAGGTGGCCTCGCTGCTCGGGTGCAGGCCGACAGAGGTGGTTTTTACCGCCGGCGGGACTGAGGCCAATAATCTGGCTATTCAGGGCGTGATGCAGCATTTTGCCGGCAAAAACTGTGTGGTGAGCGCTATCGAACACGATTCGGTACTGGCACCAGCGGGCAATTATGATCACAAAATCGCCCCGGTTGACCCCGACGGACGCATTAATCTAACCAGGCTTGAGCAGCTGATTGATGACGACACCGTACTGATAAGTATCATGTACGCCAATAACGAGATCGGCACCATCCAGCCGCTGCGTGACATTGCCGCACTTGTTAAGAAAATCCGTGCCGAGCGCGCCAATCAATCGGGCGCTGGCCGGCAGTTGCCGCTGTATGTGCACACTGACGCCTGTCAGGCGGCAAACTATCTGCCGCTGCTTGTCAACAGTCTCGGCGTGGATCTGATGACACTGAACGGTGGCAAAATCTATGGGCCCAAGCAGTCCGGTATTTTGTATGTAAAGAGTGGCGTGCTTTTGAAGCCGCAGATTTTGGGCGGCGGTCAGGAGAGGGGCTGGCGCAGCGGCACAGAAAACGTTCCGGCAATTGCCGGTTTTGGCGCTGCTCTGGCCGAAGCCCAGAGTCTGCGTACAGCCGAAGCCGAGCGCCTGCAGGCGCTTCAGGCGGATTTTTTCGACAAACTGACAAGCATCAGGAGCGATATACGTATCAATGGCAGCCGTTCGCATCGTCTGCCCAATAACGTGCACATAACCATCCCGGGCGCCGATAACGAGCGTCTGCTGATGGAGCTGGACGAGCGCGGCATGATGGTTGCGACCGGTTCGGCCTGCAGTGCCAGCTCTGATGAGCCGTCACATGTGCTGGGCGCCATCGGCCTGCCCGACGAGGCGGCCCGCAGTTCGCTCAGGATCACCTTTGGCCGCCAGACCGATCAGGCAGCAGTCAGCGCCCTGCTCAAAGCGCTCGCCTCTGTACTGCGGTAGACGCTGCGGTTGTGCTTACGGGTAAACAGCTGTAGAATTAGACGTAAGCATGTTACGTATCAAAATCAGGCAATTACTGACCTTTAAGCGGTGTATGTCGGGCATTGCGCTGGCTTTTCTGATCGTTGCCAATATCACCGGCGCAACGCTGGCACAAAGCGTGACGCAGGGGTACGGCACAGACGAAGTCCTGCAGCGCGGCATGATCGTCGGCATAAAAGAGGGCGAACCTAACAAGGTAGAGCCCATCAGCGTCGATCAGCTGGACCGTATCTTAGGTGTGGTGGTGGACGCCAATGAATCCCCGATTACTATTTCCGGCGAAGAAGAACAGGCATTTGTGGCCACGGTCGGAAGATATGATGTACTGGTCAGCGATCAGGAGGGGGCCATTAATCCCACCGAATACATTACCGTCTCGGCTCTCAACGGCATAGGAATGAGGGCGACGTATGAGCAGAGCGAGATTGTCGGCCGGGCAGTAACCGGTTTTAACGGCAAGGACAGCGTTGTTGGCACCAGTACGCTGACTGACACGCAGGGCAATACCCGCACTGTCAATATCGGCCGCATACAGATGGATATTGCCATCGGCAGCAATCCTTTAAGTAAAAGCGCCGCGGTGACGCCGGAATGGCTGGGCCGTCTGGGACAGGCTATCGCCGGCAAGTCGCTCAGCCCGGCCAAAGTCTATATAAGTGCAGCAATATTCGTGATTGGTGCCTTCATTGCCGGTGCAATCCTGTATGCCGGTATCCGCAGCAGTATTATTGCTATCGGGCGCAACCCTTTAAGCAAAAAAAGTATTCTCAAAAGTCTGCTTCAGGTGATATTTACCAGTCTAATCGTTTTCATTATCAGCGTTGTTGGGGTATATTTACTACTAAGAGCATAAGCATTATGACTTACGTACGTTGCACAGTTTGGGTAAAAACCGGTACCGATGGGAATCATGCTGATTCCGCGGCGCTGTTTTTGGCTCGGGCTGCATCAGGGTACGCAATGCATAAGGACAGATAAGGCAGAATGGTGGGCAGAAGAACATGAACACATGGGGGCTGGGACTGGTAATAGGGGCGCTGTCAATGACTGCCCTGGCATTTGTGTGGGTGGCTATGCGGCTTGGTTCGGCGCCGCCGGCCGGCAAAAAAGGCACCAATCCAAAAGACGAACTGGTTCAGGCAGCTGATGAGGATGTTGAGCGTATCTTTAACGATGAATTCCGCGAGGAGCTGCGTAACCGCGGCCGCCTGCATTTTGAGAAAATCATCGGCGAGAACGCCATGTTCCTGCAGCAGGATCTGCGTCTGACAACCAGTCAGATCAACGAGTACATGAAGCAGGAGATCACCAAAACCCTGCAGGAGGAATTTGCCAAATACGAGCAGTCAATTGAGGATGCCAAAAAGCAGGCAATGGATGCGATGCAGAAGACTCAGGTGGCGCTTGAGGAGGAGCGGCAGATTCTGCGCCAGAAACTCCAGGCCGAGGTTGACGCACAGCGCGAACGGCTGATCAAGCGTTTTGAAGAGAATATGGGGGAGATTGTTAACCACTATGTCCTGGATGCAATCGGCAGCGAAATTGATCTGAGTGATCAGCTTGAATATATCCTGGGCGAGCTGGAGGCTAACAAGGAGGTGATGGTGGAGGATATCAGGAGTGGCGCCTGAGACCCGCAATCAGCACCAGCCTCAGGCTTCGCAGGCGGCTCATTATGACCGTCAGCAGGCCATGGGCCGTCCCCAGGTGACGGACTCTGATGCGTCGCTGCCGGCGGCTGAGCCGGTAGCGCCTCAGGCAAATGCGTCGCCGGCGCAGCCGGCCGGCCTGGTTTTGCCAACAGCGGTAGTGTCGCGCAGTGATGTGGGCAAAGCACTCCGCGAGATAGACAAAATCAACGATTTTTTTCACCAGGAGGGCCTGCGCGGCAGCAAGGACAAGCCGCTGCCCACACTCAGTCTGGTACTCGACAGCCTGTCGCAGGCTAATGGTTTGAATATGATCCATGCCGAAGACCGGGATAAGCTCAAGGCGTTTTTGACCCAGCTTAAGACCAAGGCGCCGGTTGTCCATATGAGCTTTCCGTCAGAGGCAAGCAGTGATTTTACCGCCAAGCTGCTGGAGTGGTACCGCGCCAACCTGCATGCCTACACGCTGCTGACGGTCGGTTTGCGGCCCGAGCTGGCGGCCGGCTGTACGGTACGGACGACAAATAAGTTTTTTGATTTCAGTTTTCGCGGCCGCTTTGAAAAAACCAAGATCAAGCTGGTCAAGGCAATAGAGCGGCTTGACGAAGGTCTATCAACACCTGCGGCCGATGGTGGTGGCATGATGGCACCGGTTGAAGCGCCGGCAGAGTCTGCGGCGCCAGCCCAGCCTGGGCAGGAGGCTGCGGCATGAGCGAGGCCGGGACAAACAAACACTTTCAAAAGCTGATCGAGCAGGGCAATCCTGTCGGTGAGGTGATTGGAGTCAACCAGTACATCATTATGGTGAAAGGTCTGCAGCCGGCTAATGCCCACGCCATTGTCATGTTTGAGGACGGTAGCAAGGGGTTCATCCACCATGTTCTGGATGATCACGTGCTGGTGCTGCATTTGGGAACTGAGAAACTAAAGGTTGGCATGGTTGCCGTGACGCAGTACGACAAATTGGTGACCAAGGTGGGCAAGGATTTTGTCGGTCGGGTGGTGAACGTTATGGGCGAGCCGCTGGACGGAAAAGGCCCGATTGCGGTTGATGATGTTTGGCCGGTGTTCAATCCGGCACCGCCGATTTTTGAGCGTGAAATGCTGGATCTACAGCTCGAGACCGGTGTGGTCGCGGTAGACGGCCTGTTCCCGATTGTGCGCGGGCAGCGTTTGGCTATCCTGGGTGATAATAAAACCGGCAAGACCGCCCTGGCCACCCAGATTGCCATTAATCAGAAAAGTACTGATATTATCACTGTCTATGTGCTGATTGCCAAGCGCCGCAGCGACATTGATGAGCTGATGACCCGCTTAAACGACACCGACTCGCTAAAAAACACCATTGTTATCGTGTCGACATTGTTCGAATCGCTAATTATGACCTACCTGGCGCCGTATGTTGGCTGCGCCATGGCGGAATATCTGTGGCAGGTGTGTGATCAGGAGACACTGATTATTTATGACGATCTGACCAGCCACGCCCAGGCGTATCGCGAAGTCGCGTTGATGTCCAATACCAGTCCCGGACGTGATTCGTACCCGGGCGACATGTTCTATGCGCACTCCAGTCTGCTGGAGCGGGCCGGTAAGCTGGCCCGCAATCATAAGACACTAACCTGTCTGCCGCTGGTGCTGACCCCCAATAACGACATTACCGCCTATCTGCCGACCAACATTATGTCAATCACTGACGGACAGTGGATCATGGACCTGCAGGTGTTTTTAAGCGGAAACCGGCCGGCGGTATCAACCGGTCTAAGTGTGACGCGTGTTGGCGGCGTAGGGCAGAACAAACGCCAAAAAGGCCACACTGTGGCTGCCATGAAAGCGCTGGCCACCTATCGTCAGGCCGAGGAATATGCACACTTTGGATCTGAGTTGGCCCTGAGCGCCCATAAGGATCTGGCGCGCGGTAAGAGTATTCTTGAGATTTTTAACCAGCCGCCGACGGTCACCTATAACTTTATGGAGCAGCAGCTAATGTTCGACATTGTGCTGAACATGGATGACACGGCCCTGCTTGACGTCAAGAAAATGAAAGAAAAAGTCCGCGAGGCAGCCAAGCAGGTGACGGACGACAATGACGAGACCTTTAAGCGTGTTCGCGACCAGCTGCAGAATGATTGTCTGCTGGCGACGGCAACTCCGGCGCCGACTACGCCGCAGGCGGACGCTGCTGCCCCGGCCGAAACCCCAAAGGCCGATGATGCGGCCGCAGGTGATAAGCCGGCTGAAACTGCCCAAAACAAAGACGAAGCAGAAGCCAAGAAGGCACTCGAAGAGGCCAAGCAGAAAAACACCGCCGACAAAGAAGAAGACGCCGAGGTTCGCCCCATCCAGGTCGATAAGGATGGCACGGTTACAGAGGTCAAGCAGGAAGCCGAGGTCAAGAAATGACAAATCATCTATTGCCTATTATCTATTACTTATCATCTATGCGTACGGAGTATGCCTCATGAGGCGTCCGCAAGAGATCCAGCGCGATGTCGAAACCATGATGACCATGGTTAACCTGACCAGCGTGTTTGAAAGCCTGGCTTCCATGCGTATCTCGCAGATCAAGGGTAAGGTGCAGCAGTCGCAGGTGTTCTTTGGTGAACTGTGGCATATCTACCGCCAGATCAGGCTGGACCAGACCTTCCGTTTTGGGCGCGAAGAGCACAAAAAAGCCGACAAGAAAGAGCTGCGTATTCTGATTACCGCTGAAGGCGGGTTCTCGGGCGACATTGATCAGCGGCTTATCCGGCTGGCCCTGGAAGGATATGACAAGAATGAATGTGACATTATTATTATCGGCCACCACGGCGCCGTCCAGCTGGCCCAGCAGGGTATTGATTTTAAGAAGTATTTTAAGCTGCCAAAGCAGGACGAGGACATCAATGTCGAGCCGATAGCCGAAGAGGTCCAGCTGTACGACAACACGCTGGCGTACTATCAGAGCTATCAGTCCCTGACCGTACAGAACGTCAAAAAAATGAATCTCAGCAAAGCTCTGCAGGAACAGGGCGAGGCCAACGAGGATCAGCTATTAAGCGGTGATGTAATTAACGAGGAAACTTATATATTTGAGCCCAGTACCTATGAAGTAATTGAATACCTGGAGCGCTCGATGACCAGTATTATTCTGGCGCAGATTGTGCTTGAATCAAAGCTGGCCCAGTACGCCAGCCGGTTTAAGGCAATGACGGCCGCGCACGAGCGGGCTGACGAGTCGCTAGCAGAACTCAAGATGATGTATAACCGTAGTAAGCGTGCGATCAAGGATGCGCGTATGAAGGAGATAGTTGTCGGCATGCGTAAAGTGAATGCCTCCCGCGAGGCGAGGGCAAAAGCATAATGGCTGATTCTACCAATCTGTCTAAAGGCGTCATCAGTATTATTCAGGATCTGGTCATCCAGGTTGAGTTTGATGATGATTATCCGATGATTGGCGAAATCCTGATTGTTGAAGAGTCAGAGAAAAAGGCACCGCTGCTGGTAGACAATATCAAAGATGACGGAACCGTTGTCTGTCTGAACATTATGTCTGACCGGACGATTAAAAAGGGCTATGCGGCGGCGCGGACCGGGCATGGCATAGAGGTGCCGACGGGCCCTAAAATTATCGGCCGCGTGCTGGACTTTATGGGCAATCCGCTGGATGGCGGCACGCCGATTGACCAGACGGCGCCGCGCAGGGATATCTTCAGAATAGAGAACAAGTCGACCAAGTTCGAGGCGTTAAAGCCGGAGATCCTGGAAACCGGTATTAAAGTGCTCGATTTCTTTACGCCGTTTGTGAAGGGCCGCAAGATTGGTGTAATCGGCGGTGCCGGTGTCGGCAAAACCGTGCTGACGACCGAAATTATTCATAATGTGGCTAAAAACAGCGGTGTTTTGAGCTTCTTTGCCGGTATCGGCGAGCGCATTCGCGAGGGGCACGAACTGTTCGAGACGCTTAAAGATTCTGAACTGCTTGACAGTACCGGCATGTTCTTTGGGCAGATGAATGAAAACCCGGTCCAGCGTGCCTTGATTGCGATTTCGGCCACGGCTGCACTTGAATATTTCCGGGACGAGATGAAAAAAGACGTTTTGTTTTTTGCCGATAATATGTACCGCTATGTGCAGGCCAAGAACGAGCTGTCGACCATTATGGAGCAGATTCCGGCCGAAGGAGGGTACGAAGCGACAATATTCTCCGACATCAAAACATTGCAGGACCGCCTCAGCAGTAACGAGAACGGCTCTATTACTGCAGTGCAGACAATTTACGTACCGGCCGACGACCTGAGTGACCCGGCAGTGCAGATGATTCAGCATGAGCTGGACAGTACGCTGGTGTTGTCGCGCAAAGTAGCCGAGCAGGGTATCCGTCCGGCCGTTGACCTGACCAAAACCAGCTCGTCCATGCTTACGCCCGAGATTGTCGGCGAGCGCCACTATCTGCTGAGCGTGCAGGTGCAGGCGGTGCTGCAAAAGTACGAATCGCTCAAAGGCATTATCGCTATTATCGGCGAAAACGAACTCAGTCCCGAGGATCGGGCCGACTTTGCCAAAGCTAAGGCGCTGGTGCAGTACTTTACACAAAAGATGTTCGTAACCGAGAAAATGCTGGGTGTGCCGGGCGAATACGTCAAGCGCGACGAGATGCTGAACGGCGTTGAGGAGATTCTTGTTGGCTAGCAGGAATTTCATGGATAATACTTACTATGTGGCAGGTGCTGTATGAAGCTGCTTGCCTCAAGGCTCAGATTTCACTCATCAACTAGTGCTTAGACAGGTAAGATATGGCCAAGAAGGATAAAAACGACTCCAAAAAACCGCCGACCGAAGAGCTAAAGGACGACAAGGGCCAGCCGCTGATGCGGGTAAAGGTCTATTCGCCGTTTCAGAACTATTTTGATGAGCCGGCTTACAGCATCAGCGCCGAAAACCACACCGGGCCGTTTGATATCCTGCCGCGTCACCATAACTTTATGACGCTTGTCAGTGCCTGCGAGATGAAAATCGTCGCGCCTACCGGCGACAAAATCATCCGCATCAACCGCGCGGTTATGCATGTAAAGGCCGATCAGGTTATTGTGTTTTTGGATGTGTAGTACACCGGCCTGCTTAGCTGATAGATAATAGTTAATAGAGGATAGAAGATAAAGGCGACAAAGCCGCCCATTAAAAAATGCCCGCTTTAGCGGGCTTCAGCTTGTTCTGGCCATGCCCACCTGTCCTGATTCGGGTGTTCGTCAAAAATACAATAGAGAGCAAGGCGTCAGCCCCAATACTCAAATATGAAACTATTGGGGCCGACTGAAAGGAGTCCGCCTTTCGTATTGTATTTTTGAACAACAAGCCGAGTCACGGCAGGTGGGCCGGCCGAGCTTTTTGGCATACCTTTTTGTCGATACAAAAAGGTATGGGGTTGCTTCTTGACTACAAGAAGTTATGAAAAAGAGTCAATCTTTTGCTTACTCTTAAAAAGAAAAGCGGCAAAACATTGAGATGGTTAATTGAAATTATTTTAAATAAAAGAGATGGGGTCAAGCCCCCGCAGGGGCTTACCGAAAAACCCTAATAATCCAAAACCTTAATTAATAACAATATAATTAAACCGGCAGGTTACCCCTGGCGGCGGATTATTAGCGCTGGCAATCGAAAACTGCGTGGCGCTTATATTGGTCACATAATACGAAATATGCGCGCAGCCGGGTCCGTTCGGCGTCAGGACGGGGTGCGGGTTATTGCTGTTGAAGGCGCCGGTAAAGGTTATGGTCGCCAGAATGCCTGCGCCGGTGCCGCCGCCGGTGTTGATAGTTACGGTGGCGGCTGTGTCGGTACCGTTCACGCTGGCGGTTGCGCCGCCGCCGGCTGCCCCGCCGACAGATACGGTCGGGTTGGAGCCGGTAATATTAATGCGGTTGATGGATATCTCATTAAAGTTGATACCGATGGCCGAGATAATGCCGTTGACGTTGAGGTTACCGCCTATGGTTGCCTGGCCGCCCACATCCAGCCGGCCGCCGCCATTAATGTCGCCGGCCACCGTCAGGTTGTTGCCTAAGGTAACCACGCCCACTACATCCAGCACCCCGCCAATGCCGACATTGCCGGCTGCCTGCAGGTCATTGGTTTGCAGACTGCCAAAGGTACCGTTACCGCCGGCCTGAATACTGGGGATGCTGAGCGGCCCGCCGATGCTTAAGGCGCCGGCTATATCCAGCGTGTCGCGCATCACCACTTTGCCGGTAATGACGGCGTTTGATTCGATGGTCAGGATCTGGCGCGGGTCGCCTACAATTGCATCGCTGGTTTTAAGTTCTTCAAGAGTTTCTTGGGTGAGCTGGGTAGTTTCAAGTCTGACGGCGGTTTCGCGCTTATTCATGTAATACATGACCAAAAAGACCGCCCCCGCAACAACCAGCAGCAAAATAAATAACAGCAGGTAGACATTAACCTTGCCGATGATCTTTTTAAAACCCTTTGCCTCGGGCTTTTTAGGCACGGCAGCGGGGTCGGTTTCGGTCGTAGAGGCGTCGGCCATGGCGTCAACCGCCGATTGTTTGTGTCCGGATTCCAGCGAGCCGTCAGCCTGGCTGACCTGGCCCATCAGCTCCTCAGGTGACTTGTCTGACTTCTGGTTCTGCGCCGGTTCGCCGGTTGCGCCTTCGGGCTGTTTGTTTTCGTCATTCATGGATCTTAAGAACCGGCCCTTCCTGCCCGCTGGCGGGTACCCGAAGCCGTTAACGGTATTTCAACCGCTACTAAACGCAGTCTGATCTGGTAGTTTCTCACGGGATACATAATGCTTGTTCTTTAAGGACTATCATAACTGATGGCCCCCAAAAAGTCTAAGGGTAACTTTGGCATGCGTGCGGCGCTTAGGGCTAGAGCGGTGTGTAGACTTGATAGACGATATCGACTTATAATAACGCTTATGAAATCTCGCATCGTGCGACTGGGGGTAGTGACGCTATTGCTGCTGTTGGCGGTGCCGGCAGTGACATATGCCCAACACACATCGCCTAATTTTCGGGTTGACGAAATATTCATAGGCGGCGGTGGCGAGCTGGATGCTTGCAGCGACGAATACTGTGCCGATCAGTCAATCGGCGGTACGGCAGTGGGCGGAACCAGCAGCGAAAACTTTCAGACAGACGGCGGGTTTGGTACGCCGGGCGAGCCTTTTATCGAGGTCAGTGTCTCAAATTACTTAATAGACCTGGGTGTTCTGAACACGTCTGGTACGGCCGCAGCCAGTGCCAACTTTCGGGTCATTAACTATTTAACCGATGGATATGTGGTGAAGATCTATGGCGCCACGCCAACCAACAGCAGCGGTGCGCAGCATGCGCTGACCGCGCTTAACTCGCCCAGCTTGTCTCAGCCCGGCACCGAGCAGTTTGGTATTAATCTGGTTGCCAACAGCAATCCGGGTATTGGTGCCAATCCGTCGCTGTCACCGGACGAGACTTTCTCTTTCGGCGAAGCAGCGCCCGGTTACAACACTGAAGATCACTTTAAATTTGTTAGCGGCGACATTATTGCCCAAAGCGAACGCGACAGCGGCGAAACCGGCTACACTATTTCTATTATTGCCAATATCTCAAACGCTACGCCGGGCGGCCAATATAAAACAGTGCTGGTCGTGCAGGCAATTGCCACGTTTTAAAATAAAATTGTGGATAAGTGGTTCTATAAAATACTTGCGCAGGCATAAGGGTTTTGGTATCTTAGCCGTCAGGTAACACCTAAAATAAAAAGTAAAACAAAGGAGAATAGTGCATGAGTAATTATGCAATTTCGCTGAAACGATCGACGGCTCTCCTGGCAGCCTTGAGCTTTACGGCGTTGCTGCTGGTGGTGAACTTTGCATCGTTCTTCAGCACAGCTCAGGCTGCGCAGGTGACCAATCGCAGTCTGACACTCAGCAGCACCCTGGCGGGTGATGTGGCGGACGGCGACCCCGGAAGCGAAACCAACGGTGCAGAGGCAGATCATACATTTGCGTTTACAACCGCTACCACTACCCCTGTGCAGTCTATATTGCTGCGCTACTGCCAGGAGGCTATCGGACCTTGTACGGCAGTAGCTGACATGGATGCCACAAACGTAACGCTTGGCGGTGTCGCGGTACTGAACAACGACTGGGAAATAGGTGCTGCCTCAGCCAATACGGTTAGGCTTGTTAACACCGATGCAGCACAGAACATTGCCGGTAATGTCTCTTTCACTATCGTGGGTGTTAAAAACCCCGAGACCCTCGGCACTTTCTTTGTGCGCATCTCTACGCACAGCGACGACGACCCTGACACAGCCGACTGGGACGACCTCGTAGATGACGGCACAGTGGCCAGCTCAATCACTGAAGGTATCTACATCACCACACGCGTGGCTGAAACGCTTGGCTTCTCTACTACCGGTGATTTTGGTGAAGTAGATGACCCAGGCGCCAGCTGTTCACCACTAGAGGGTAGCGGTGCAATCACTTTGGGTGATCCCGATGAGCAGACCCTGTCACTGTTGCAGGCATACGATAACTACTCTGCCTTCCGTCTGTATACCAACGCTGCAAGCGGTGTCGTGGTGCAGTACGAGGGTGATACCTTGCGCAAAGGTAACGATCCTCTCAACGACCCTGACATCAACCCAATCGGCACCGGTGTCGAGAGCAGTCCGGGCACCGAACAGTTTGGTCTGGCAATCGATACAGTAAGCGGTGGTGAAGGTGTTGCTGCCCCTGTCATGGTTGCAAGTAGTGATAGCCCCTTGCAGTTCCAGTATGTGGATACGGCAACCAATCTGGGCGCTAATGGTGCCCTGACCCCAGCTGCCGGCTATGCGAACGGCTCAGGCGCACTAACCGCGGGTGGTGCACAGTTCTCATTCGCTGCCAACACCCCCACCACCATTGCAAGCACTGCCGGCTATACCGAGTGTAAGACTGTAGCTGTGCGCTATGTCGCCAACATCAGTCCTACAACCACCTCTGGTACCTATAGCACAACCATTGTGTACTCAGCGGTCCCGACCTACTAATCTCATAGCAGATACAAATATAGAACATAGCTTCTACATAAAACCGACCCCGGACATAGCTCCAAAGGGGTCGGTTTTACTTTTGTCCGTAACTGAGCGGCTCGTGTAGAATAAAGAGCATGAGCAGTAAGGTCTATAACCGTGCGGGCCGAATGGTTTGGGTATTGATCGCTTTTGTTTTGTTTGCGGTGTTGATTGTGGCTATACAGATAGGCCGGGTATATGCAGATTATCCGCGTGTGTTTGATCGCAGCTTGACCATTGGTACGACCGAACCGGGTGCAGCCACTGATTATTTGTTTCGCTGGCGCTGGCCCACAAATACTTCTATTGGTTCGGTACGGTTGCTGCTGTGCAGCGACGCCTATGTCACCGATCCGTGTGCCGTAACTCCGCCCGGTGATTTTGGTCAGGCAGTGTTGACCAATCAATCCGGAGCGCTGGGCGGGTTTTCGATTGCTTCGCAGAGCGTTAACGAGATTGTGTTATCGCGCGGGGCAGCCGGCATGACAGGCACCGGGCAGTATTCGTTTGAGTTTGAAAACATGATCAACCCAACGGGCGTGCACATGCGGTTTTTTGTGCAGATATTCACCTATACCTCAACAGATGCCACCGGCACGGCGACACATATGGCCAGCGTTACCAACGCGACCGCCGAGCCTATCGTCATCACCACCGAGGTGCCGCCTTATTTATTCTTTTGTGCGGCTTTGACTGTTGACGAGTGGTGCGAAAACGTCGACGGTAACTTTATAGACTATGACGAACTGTCCCCTGCGGTCGAAGACAGTGCGACCTCACAGTTTGGGGTGGCCACCAACGCCCAGGGCGGCTACGTAGTAACCATAAACGGCAGCACCATGACTGCCGGCAATAAAACCATCGCCCCGCTTGGTGTGTTGTCGGCCAACGCCCCCGGCACGCCGCAGTTCGGCCTTAATCTGCGCGCCAATACCAATCCTGCCCTGGGCCAGGATGCGTTTGGCGCCGGCATCGGCGTGGTGGCGGCCGAATACGATGTGCCGGATATGTTTAAGTTTGTTGACGGTGATATCGTTGCCAGTGCCGCAACCGGCACAACGTTCAATACCTATACTGTTACCTATATCGTCAATGTGCCGCCCGACCAGCCCAGCGGAATTTACAATACGACGATTGCTTTTATCTGTACGGCAGCTTTCTAAATTGTTGCCATAAATACGTTGGCGGTATGCGGCGGCGGTATGGTAGACTAGGCGTAATTCTAATGTTTTTACATACAAAGAGAGGGGATAGATGAGAAAGTTGTTTAGGCTATTGGCAGTCACGGCTGTGTTGGCCGGCTTTGTGTTCGTGCAGCTCGGCAGCGTCAGCGGCCAGTCGAACGCGCTGGCTATTCAGCCACGCAAAGATTATAATCTGCAGCCCGGCAGATCGGTCAGCGACACCTTAACCGTCACCAACCGGCATCAGACCGAGCCGCTTAATCTGAGTTTGCGCATTGTGGATTTTCAAGCCCAGGACGAATCAGGGTCGCCGCTGTTGATGCGCAACAGCACCGAGCGTACTGCCTGGTCACTCAAAAACTACATCCAACTGCCCGATCAAATAACGATCAACCCCAACGAAACCATACGCGTACCTATAACCATAGAAATGCCTTCAGATATTGGTGCCGGCAGCTACTATAGTGCGATTGAATACGCCGCAGTGGGTCCTACCTCTGACACACAGGTCAACATTGCCGCCAGCGGCGTGAGCCTGGTGTTTGTTAAGGTGCCCGGCAAGGCTCATCAGCGGCTGACGCTCCTGCAGTTCGGCGCTTTTGTGCCGGACCAGAGCGGCCGGGACGGCGTCTTTAAGGGTCTGTATTTTGGCGAGCGTCCGCGGGTATTGGCCTATCGGCTTAAGAACGACGGTAACATCGCCGAGCAGCCGACCGGCAATATTGTGGTACGTAATTTCTCGGGTGAAGAAGTCTATACTATCAGGGATGCCAACCCCCGCGATCAGCTGGCGCTGCGCGGTCAGACCCGACGTTTTGACGCCTGTATTAACCCCGAGGATGTTACCCAGACTACAAACACCGGCACGGATATTAATACCATCGTTTGCGGCGATACAGAAAAACTAAGCCCGGGCCGCTATACTGCCGAGCTGTCTATCCTCTATGGCGAAAACGGCAACGAAACCCGCGAAATAACTGCTAAAACCACTTTCTGGTATCTGCCCTGGTGGTTTGTGGCCGTGATTGTGGCTGGTCTTTTGATACTGGCCGGGGTTGTGGTGTATGTCATGCGCCGGGTCAAGGAAGTGCGCAGCCGCAAGACCCGCCGCCGTTAAAACGATTTAGGATCGGCAAGCCTGCCGTCTGGCAGGGCTAGTTGCCCGTTTGCCTCTTGGCTTGTTGTGATTTGAGCCTTTGCAGTACGCGGTTACCGTAGCGTATATACGGCTCCCTTGCGTTCCGCAGATTGCACCGAAGCAAGCCTAAGTCTGAATCGTTTTTTTCAGCAATGGATTATATGATACAGGTGGTACGGAGATGGGCTGGTAATGCTAAAGCTCTCAGGTTACTATAGGTATAAACATCCATGAGAAAGCTCCAAATCCTATTTGCAAGCGTGCTGCTGGTACTAATGCTGCCAGTTACGGCGCTGGCGCAGCAGTCCCAGCCGCAGACTAACCCCAGTGATCAGGGTATTGGTATGCAGGGGCGTATACAGCAGCCGCCACCGACTGATGCGCCGACAATTGCTATTCCGGCCGACGGACAGGTGTTTGAGGAAATACCGGTGGCGGTAACGGGTCTGTGTACAGACGGGCTCATGGTCAGGATATTCAAGAATAATGTCTTTGGCGGTGCGGCCATGTGTGAGGGCGGCAGTTATGAAATGCAAATAGACTTGTTCCCGGGATCCAATGAGCTGGTGGCCCGTCAGTATGATGAGCTGGACCAGGCCAGTCCCGAATCCAACCGCCGCACGGTAACCTATGCAATCGATGTGCCGCCGGTTCCTGGCTCGCCTGATCAGGTGGCGCAGCGGATTACGCTGACCAGCAACTTTGCCCGCCGGGGTGCCGATCCGGGCACCGAGCTGGTGTGGCCGATAACGATCAGCGGCGGCCGCGGTCCGTATGCGGTCAGCATCGAATGGGGTGACGGCAAAAACGATCTGCTCACTCAGAATGCCCCCGGAACTTTTGATATCAAGCACATTTATGAGCGGCCGGGTGTTTACCGTGTAACTATAAAGGCCACGGACGCAGATGGCGAATCAGCGTTCCTGCAGCTGGTAGGTATCGCTAACGGCGAGCTGGGCACCGGTGCCGCATCTGCCGGTGGGGGCGAGCCGACGGTCATTCGCACCAGGGTACTGTGGCAGCCGTCGCTGCTCATGTTCCCGCTGCTGCTCTCTTCTTTCTGGCTGGGCAAAAAATACCAGCTCAAGCGTGTCCGCTACCGCATGAAGCACCGCATCATCCCCATCGACAAATAACTTTCTAGAACTTTCTAGGTTCTGACCCCATAAACTTAGAAATTATGTCATAATAGGCTATTTGTCAGCGAGTTCGTATTTGAGTTCGTCCAGTAGTTCTTTTTGTTCTTCGTAGTCCTGTATGAATGTTAGATACTGTTCGGCATTGTTATCGAAAAGCTCCAATACTCTTGCTGGTTTTATCCACGGGGCATTGTGCGTGCCGAGATAACAGGGGAGGCTGGAGTAGGGCCAGTTGCCGTAATCGCGCGGATTCAGGTGAATGTAGCGGCTGACGTGGTGTAAATATGCGTCGTGGTTAATACTGCTCGCCTTGAATCTTCCTTGGAATACCGGGCCGACTCGCTCGTACTTTTTGTTGAAGTACATACCGTATGATGTCGCAACAGCCTTGAGCAGCAAAGCTACACCGTTATCATCAAGCTGATAGAGCAGTAGGTGAAAGTGATTCGGCATCAGGCAGTAGGCAAGCAGCTCGACCTGGCTTACGTAGGTAGGGTAGACGCCGTTTTTGGGATGGGCTACCGGCTCGGCTGACAGATATCTTTTGAGTAGATTGAGAAAAGCCCGATAGTCAGCGTCGTCTAGAAAAACGGGTTGCTTATTCACCCCGCGATTATAAACATGATAAAAGCCGTCATTTTGAAAGGCCCGAACCGTATTCTTTGCTGGCATATCTCAAAAATACCATACCACACCATAATTTTGAAGTTTCTGGGGTCAGAACCTAGAAAGTTAAGAAATATGTTAAAATAAGTTTATGGTGAAGAAGGTGTATGTTGGCCTCAGCGGAGGTGTGGATTCAAGCGTGACGGCTGCTTTGTTAAAGGAGCAGGGCTATGACGTGACGGGTGTGTATATGAAGAACTGGAGCCAGGATCTGCCTGGCTTTGAGTGCCCATGGCGGCAGGATTTTAATGATGCCAAGCGGGTGGCAGTGCGTCTGGGTATACCGTTCAAGCTGTATGATTTTGAGACCCAGTATCGTCAAAAAGTGGTTGACTACATGATTGCCGAGTATAAGGCCGGCCGCACGCCCAACCCCGATATCATGTGCAACCAGGAGATCAAGTTTAAGCTATTTTTGGAGACGGCACTGGCTGACGGTGCTGACCTGGTTGCCACCGGCCACTATGCCCGCGTCCGGCATGCAGCTGATGACCATGACAGTGCCCTCGACCCCGGTACGCAGGCACAGGGCGCGGTTGATGCGTCTCCTTTGCGCCCCCAAGACTCTTCGCATTCCGGTTCGCCAGATCCGCGCCCGCCGAAAGCCGTGCTGCTGACTGCAAAGGATAGCAACAAAGACCAAACCTATTTTTTGTACCGCGTCACGGAGGAGGCGCTGAGCAAGACACTGTTCCCGCTAGGGGATTACACCAAGCCGGAGGTCCGCGAGCTGGCCCGTAAGTTCGGTCTGGCAACAGCGGGCAAGAAAGAAAGTATGGGCATTTGCTTTGTCGGTAAGGTAGGGATCAAGGATTTTCTGCGGCACGAGTTGGGCGAGCAGCCGCCTGGCGACATTATTGATCAGGACGGCAGGGTGCTGGGCCGGCATGACGGCGCCATTTACTACACCATCGGCCAGCGGCATTGGCTTGGGGTGGGGGCCGGGCTGCCTTACTATGTCGTGGGCAAGAACATGGAAAAAAACGAAGTGTATGTAACAACCGATCTTCAGGATGCCCGGCTGTGGAGCGACCGCCTGACGCTTGGCTCGGTCCACTGGATTAACGAGCCGGAGGCGGCCGGCCAGGCAATAGAGGTGAGGGTGCGCCACCGGGCACCGCTTATCAGGGGCACGTTAGATATAGTGCCCCATGCAAAAGAGCACGCTACATATGGCGTAGACACGCTAGATATAGCGTTATCCGAAGACATCAGGGCCGTTACCCCCGGTCAGTCGGCAGTGCTCTATAGTGGTGATCGGGTTTTGGGCGGCGGAATTGTCACCAGGCCCTAGCCAACCACGGCTTTGCTTGCTATGCTAAAAGCATAATCAGGATATAAAAAGTATGGCGCGTTTGCCCGTTCCCGGCCAGGATGCCGGAACCTGGGGAGGTATTCTGAATGAATATCTGCAGGTTTCACACAATAATGACGGCAGTCTTAAGCCGGTTAATGCCAGTAATGTGCAGATAACCCCCGGGGGTGATGTTTCGGCATCGAATGTACAATCGGCAATCCAGGAGCTCGACCAGGAAAAACTTTCACGCGTCGGCGGCGGCAAGGAAACAGTCGTCAGTGCCAACTCGGGGTCGTCCTATACGGTTAATCTGGCCAGCGGCAGCGTATTTAATATCACGCTGACCGGCAATTGCACATTTGCCTTTTCAGGAGCGACCAACGGGGTGATGTGTTCGTTTACATTGTTTGTCTCTCAGGATGGTACCGGCGGCCGGACGGTCACCTGGCCAGGCAGCGTTAAGTGGTCGGCTGGCGCGGCGCCAACTCTGCCCACCACCGGTAATGCGGTGAGTATTCTTTCGTTTTTGACTATCAACGGGGGGTCAACGTGGTTTGGTTTTGTAGCCGGTGAGGACATGGCATGAGTCTAGGGGCTGCAGGCCGGGCTCGGCAGGCTGCTTCACTCTCAACCCCACCCAAGCGGCCCACCATACCGTTGGCTACCATTGTGACAGCGAGTGATATTCCTGCAGCCACCGCCCTTAACCAGGCTGCCGACTCGCAACCCCACGTCATAACCGAGCTGAGCCGCTATCTGACCCGCATGCATAGCGAAAACCATACGACGGCAGGTTCGTATAATCTGTGGTGCGGAGAAAAAAACAAAGGAACTTCACCCACATCATTAGGGCAGAAGTTAACGGCGGCCGGCATGATCACCAGCACCTACGGACATGGTTCGTACGTTATGCAAACACGATTCGAAGAAGCGCCTGATCTGGAGGCGCACTACCCGCTGGCAATGGCGGTTTTTTATCCCGGCAGCCCGATTGAGGCACGTTCGGCTGAGAGGCTGACCGTGGATTTGTCCGGCAGCGGACGTGACGAGGCCGGATTTGAGGGCAGCAGCCAGAACTTCTGGAATGCGCGGGCGCCAAACGGCGTATCGGCGACTATTGTGACCAGCAGCACGCCTTCTATCGGCACTGCACCGCGGAACGGTTCGGCTTGTCTGGCGGTGACAATGGGTGCTTCGGCCGGACAGATGGTGGCATCTACCGGTATTTCCAGCGGTACGTCGATGGCTGCCTTTGAAGGCATGAAAGTAACCGGCAGTCTGTGGGTAAAGGCCCAGACCACCGGCCGCTCCTGCGCGGCCGAAATCCGCTGGCTGGATGCAAGCTTTGCCACCATTCAAACTTCTGCGGGCAGTGCGAGCGCCGACGGCGCCAGCTGGACGCAGCGCACCGTGACGGCGGTTGCGCCCGCCGGTGCCGCCTGGTTTGCGTTGCAGGTCAGATGGACCGGCCCGCCCGCTAACGGCGAAACCCATTATATCGATGATGCTTCGGTGATCGAGCATGCCGCACGGCTGAGCGGCGGTATCGATGCCGCAACCACTACCGTACAGCTTTATGCAGCTCACTTACATAAACCGACTGCCGGTATCTCCTCCGTCAATACCGGGACGGATCGATTGACGGCCAATGGTCATGGGCTGAGTGCTAATGAGTCGGTGTATTTTTCGGGCAATAATCTGCCCTCGCCGCTTGTTGCCGGTACGGAATATTTTGTTAGAAACCCCGATACCAACACCTTTCAGGTGGCCGAAACCGCAGGGGGCAGTGTACTTGATTTAACCACTACCGGAGCAGCCACCAGTTACTCGCGGGCGCCGGATTCATGGCCTTTCCGGGCGCCGCGCCCGGGCGATCCAGCCGTCAGTAATGCTTCGGTTGTATCGGTCAGTTCCGCCGAGTGCGTGCACTGGGTGCGGATTGATGATGAGATTATGGGGATTACCGCGGTGAGCGGGCCGGTTGCCGGTATCGTGACACTGACAGTGGTGCGCGGCATGTGGGGTACCACGGCCGCCAGCCATGCTGACGACGCAAAGGTGTTTGCACCGGTGTATGTCGGCTCAATCTCTGAAGGAGCTGACGCCACTTTTGCGGGTACCCCGGCGGTGAACAGGGCGGACAGAGCGCTGCGCTATGTGCTGGCTTTGGATCAGCGTCTGACCGAGGATGTCAAAAAGCGCGCCACCGAGTGGGTGGCCAAGCGGCGTATCATGGAAATGCTCGAATTTGACCGGGCTGGTAACCCCGCAAATGTTCCGCAGACTACCGACCCGGATCAGCCGGCGCCTGCCGGATGGAGCGGGTATGCGTCTGCCGGCAGCGATATCAAGAGCGTCAACGCACTGTACGTGGATATTACCGGAACCAATTTTTATAATCAGTCGGATAGCTACGGCTATGATGTCAGGCCCTGGTCGCTGGTTGGGGTGCCTTCGGTGATCGATCCCGACACCATGCATACCAATGCCAGTCTGGCGGCCATGCAGATTCATAAGATGCATGACTTTCGGTCTTTTATGACGACGGCCGGCATACCCGGTCCGCAGTATATTATCGGCAATAACCTGGCGGCTCAGGCAAATCCGCAGGATCCTTATCAGCTTTCGGTTATAGCCTCCGGTGCGCTCGATATGTCGGTGCTTGAGTTCTGGCTGAATAATCCCAGCGTGCAGATAGCAAAAACCACAGCCCAGCGTAATCAGTGGATGACCATCTGCGCCAATGATTACAAGGCATGCGTATGGGCAAAAAGCGGACAGAACGGTTTAGTGGGCACGGTGTTTGACTCGCCTCCTACCGGAGCGGGCAATATCAGCGCGGCTGATCTGGCGCATTACCGCCGCTGGTGTTACGGGCATTTTCTCTTAGGCTGGCGCGGTTCACGCAACCAACAGTTTTTGACAGAGTGGGGACTGGATTACAAGTCTACGATTGAGCAGGAGTTTTTAATGAATCTGGGCCGCCCGCGCGCCAACTACGCAACCTGGGATGATATTCCAGAGGTCGAGCCGGGTGTAAAGACCCGCGCCTATACGCTTGGCTGGGTGTATGTCAACACCACCGGGTCGCCGGTGTCTGTCACCTTGCCCAAACCGCTGCGTGATTTGTCTGTTGCCGGGCATCCTGTGGTATCGACCAAAAATATCGGCGCATATGATGCGGCGTTTATGTACGGGGCGTAAGGGCGGCGCGGGCACTTTGATATTGCCCAAGCCTATCAGGTCGTCTATGCTGGATGTATGGCCGGACATATGTATGAGGTGTCAACAAAAGCACGTATTATCTGGGCAATAATCGGTATTGTGCTGATCGTGCTGGGCGTCGGCTTGCTTGTTTACGGCAGCCGGACTGAGCAGGCCGCACCGGACAGTCCGCCTGTGAGTGATGTCGAGCCGGACGCACCGGAGCTGAGCATCAGCACAGCAGCCGAAGGTTATTCGCATATCTGGGATATGGTTTTTATCAACGAGACGACGGCAGTGTTTAGCGAGCGCGCCGGGCGACTGTATGGCCTGGATATTGACACCGGCGAGGACTGGCAGATTGCCGAACTGCCTATGGTGCAGGCCGGGGGCGAAGGCGGGCTGCTGGGCCTGGCGCTGGATAGCAGTTTTGCCGATAACCGCACCATGTATGCCTGCTATAACGCGGCCGGTCCGGTGCGCAGTGTGCGTGTGGGGCGTTTTGTTTTGCAGCCGGACAACCGGTCTATAGGCGAAATAACCGAGATTATCACCGACATCGAGAGTCAGGGCGGCCGACACTCCGGCTGCCGCCTGCATATGGATAGCGAGGGGGTTTTGTGGATCGGCACGGGCGATTCGGCACTGGGTGCCGCACCGCAAAACCCGGCCAGTCTGGCCAGTAAGGTGCTGCGCGTTGATCGTGATGGTCAGGCTGCAAGCGGCAATCTGGGTGCACCGTTTGATCCGCGTATTTACAGCTATGGGCACCGCAATGTACAGGGTCTGGTGGTGCTGGATCAGCCGTTGGCAAACGGTGCGCGCGGTTTTACGGCCGAGCATGGGCCTGATCGTGATGATGAAATCAACTGGCTGCGGTCCGGTAACTTCGGTTGGGATCCAAACGGTCAGGACGGCCGTTATGACGAATCAGTGCCAATGACGGATTTGGACAGATACCCCGATGCCCATGAGCCGGTATGGCGGTCAGGTTCGCCGACCATCGCGCCGTCAGGTATAGCTATTTTGCAGCACGAACGCTGGGGTTTATGGCAGGGCCGGCTGGTCATGGCAACCCTGAAGGGCCAGCACGTCCGTCTGCTGGATATTGCCGAGGACGGCAGCGTGCGCAGCCAGCAAGAACTTTTGACTGACTTTGGTCGCATTCGCACAGTGCGGATGGCTCCCGGCGGCGATCTCTTTATAACAACCGACAATTCCGGCGGGCAGGACAGGATTATCCGCGTTTCACCGCGGTAGGGTTTTTATTTTTGAGAGCCTATCTTTTTATTATAGCAAATAAATTAGATGTTGTCAAGCTTAATTGGTTTGATTTGCATTCGTTGGCAAAACCGGCCACCTCTGTTACAGTACAAGTAATGAGATTTTTGCATTACGGTACTTCTACGGCATGCGCGGATAGCTGCAATGTAGCCAGCGTTTATTAACTTTGAATAAAGGTACTTACATTATGACAGCACAAGAAATACGTAAAGCTTACTTGGGGTTTTTTGAAGAGCGCGGGCATGCGGTTGTACCGCGTGCGCTTTTAGTGCCGTACAACGACCCGACCACACTGTTTACCGGCAGCGGTATGCAGCCGTTAATCCCCTATCTGTTGGGCGAGCCGCACCCAAAGGGCACCCGGCTGGTGAACAGCCAGACGTGCCTGCGCGCTCAGGACATTGACGATATCGGCGACAACCGCCATACGACGTTTTTTGAGATGCTGGGCAACTGGTCGCTCGGCGACTATTTTAAAGCAGAGCAGCTGCCGTGGTTTTTTGAATTTTTGACTGATGTTGTCGGGCTTGACCCGAAGCGCATTTATGTAACCTGCTGCAGCGGTTTTCCGGAATGGGATATACCAAAAGATACCGAGGGTGCCGAAATCTGGAGTAAACTGTTTGCGGCTAAGGGTATCGATGCCAAACAGGTAGAGATTGGTTCGGAAGAGAATGGCTATAAAGTCGGCGAACAGGGCGGCCGGATTTTCTTTTACGACGAGAAAAACTGGTGGAGCCGCAATGGCGCGCCGGCGCAGGTTAAGGTTGGTGAGCCCTGCGGTCCTGACAGCGAGGTGTTCTATTTGTTTGAGCACATCGAACATGACAAAAGTTTTGGCGAAAACTGCCACCCCAACTGTGATTGCGGCCGCTATATGGAGATCGGTAACTCGGTTTTTATGGAATATTTGCGCACAGAGTCCGGTTTTGAAAAGCTGCCCAAACAAAACGTCGATTTTGGCGGCGGTCTGGAGCGTATTGCTGCGGCAAGCTTAGACAGTCCGGATGTCTTTAAGATCAGCGTGCTGGCACCGATTATAGACAGGCTCGAGTCATTAAGCGGCAAATCCTATGACAGCTATACCACAAGCATGCGCGTCATTGCCGACCATCTGCGCGCAGCGACCTTTTTAGCTGTTGACGGCGTGACGCCGAGCAACAAAGAACAGGGCTATGTGATGCGCCGGCTGATGCGCCGGGCTATCCGGTTTGCTTTCGGGCTTGGTATCGAACAAAACTTCATGCAAGAGGTCGTGCCGGTGATTGCCGATCTGTATGAGGCGGATTATCCGGAAGTCAAAGAAAATCGCGACAAAGTCGTAGAAATCTTGATAAAAGAAGAGAAGGCTTTCCGGCAAACGCTGCGTAAAGGCATTAAAGAGCTCGAAAAATTAAAAGAAAACGGCCTGACCGGCGACGAGCTTTTCAAGCTGTATGACACCTATGGTTTTCCGGTTGAATTAAGTATCGAAGAAGCATACAAGCAGGATATTGCTGTCCCGGACGATTGGCGTAAGGTTTTTGATGAGAAAATGGCCCAGCAGCGCGCCCGCAGCCAGACTGCGGCTAAGGGAACTTTTAAGGGCGGCTTGGGCGGCCAGACCATGCAGCACAAGAAATACCACACCGCGACGCACCTGATGTATCAGGCGCTGCGCGATGTGCTGGGTGATCATGTGATCCAAAACGGCAGCAACATCACTGAAGAGCGTCTGCGCTTTGACTTTAGCCATCCCGAAAAAGTCACCCGCGAACAACTGGACAGGGTTGAAGAAATTGTAAACGAGCAGATCAAAAAAGATCTCCAGGTCAGCTGGGCGGAATATCCAACCGAGGAAGCCACCGGTCCTTTGGGTGCGCTGGGGCAGTTTGGCGACCGCTACGGCGACACGGTCAAAGTCTACTCGATGAAAGATCCCAAATCTGATCCGGCGGAACGGCCTTTCAGCTTTGAAATCTGCGGCGGCCCGCACGTTGACCACACGGCCCAGCTGGCCGAAGACGGCAAAACTTTCAAAATCATCAAAGAAGAAGCCTCCAGCGCCGGAATCAGAAGAATAAAGGCGGTGTTGCAGTAATGACCGGGAAGAGCAGCCCGACAAAATGTATTTCATTTTGCCGGCGCGATGAGAAACCTGCTGGTAGGTGTCTCATACGGCAACGCTGTAAAGAAGAAGCCTCCAGCGCCGGCATCAGACGCATTAAGGCGGTGTTGGCTTAGGGGTCTTTAAGCTATGACAAGAGTTTCTGCTGAGCGGTTTGCAGAACTGTTTGACAGCCAAAGCCGGTATGATTATTTTTTGACACATCGAGACTTGCCGCCCAAACCACTCGAGGGGTATCTGTGGCTGGCAGGAAGTGTTGTAGAGGTAAAGTGGGCACGGATGAAAGCTGATTCCAATACCGAGCTTTTGCTGTGGAACTCACTTCGGGCGGTATATGACAGAGCTGTCAATGATGTAGTGCAGGAATGTACACAGTACAGACGGGTGCGGCCCGCAGTCGGCAGCGTGGCTGTCAGCACGGAATGTGAAGTAGAGGCAGCAGCTCTGGCTGAGGCGCTGATCCGGCCCCACGAGCTTGTGTCACTTGAAAGGCTGGTAGTCGATCAGCTGCCGGTCGGTGCCGGCTCAGAATATGTTTATTCGCCGCTATTATGCGACCCGGCCTGGGTAGAGCGTTGGAGCGTGGCATTGAGAGTTGCACAATACGATAGAAACCGTGCAGAAGAAGCGGCAGGTGGCAAAGCTCTGTAATGCGTTCGTGTTACAATAAAACGGAGTATGCTTAAGCATTTGAAGAGATTAAAGCCGGGCGCCTCAGCCGCGCCTGCAGAGGCGCTGCCGGAACATATCATTGCGCTGGATATCGGAACCGAAAATGTCAAAGCGCTGCTGGGCCGTGTCAAGGGCGACGAGATAGAAATTGTCGGGGTCGGCCGGGCGCACCAGCATCAGGCTGATATGCAGGCGGGGGCAATTGCCGATATTGCCGGTGTGGTGGCAAACTGTGACGAGGCGCTGGCTCAAGCCGAAAAAATGGCCGGAGTCAGCGTGCGCGGAGCAGTCATCGGGATTGCCGGCGAGCTGGTAAAGGGTACGACCACAACCGTAAAGTTTACGCGCAAGGAGCCCAGCAAACCTCTGGATATGCCTGAAGTCGAAAGAATTATCGGCATGGTGCAGGCCAGGGCACTTGAAAAAGCCAAGGCCCAACTGGCGTGGGAACTGGGCGGCAAAGAGGTCGAGATCCGGCTGGTCAACAGTGCGTTGGTCAACATTACAATTGATGGCTATGTGGTCAGCAGCCCGTTGGGCTTTCAGGGCCGTGATGTTCTAATACAACTTTATACCGCTTTTGCACCGTTAGTGCATATTGGCGCGCTGGAACGGACAGCTGGCGAGCTTGATCTCGATCTGCTGGCGGTGGCGGCCGAGCCGTTTGCGGTGGCCCGCAGCGTGGTCGGCAATGACCCGAACGCCAGTATGAGTGCTATTTTGATGGATGTGGGCGGCGGCACGACCGATATTGCCGTCCTGAACGAGGGCGGCGTTGAGGGTACCAAGATGTTCGGTATCGGCGGCCGCGCATTTACCAAGTCCATCGAGCGCGAGATGTCAACGGATTTTGATCAGGCCGAAACGCTCAAGCTGGCTGTTGATTCGAACAAAATACCCGCGCATAAAAAGGCGCAGATTACCGAGGCGCTGCGCAAGACACTGGAGGTCTGGGTAAGCGGCGTCGAATTGGCATTGGGCGAGTTTACCAAGCTGGATCATCTGCCGCACCGTATCCTGCTTTGCGGCGGCGGGTCTTCTTTGGATATGCTGATGGAAGAGCTTGCCAGGTCAGACTGGTACACAGGGCTGCCTTTTACACGAAAGCCGGCCGTGCACCACATCGAGCCGGGACAGGTAGCAGGAATTATTGACAAAACCGGCGCGGTAGACGACCATACATTCATAACCGCGATGGGATTGCTCCGGGTGGGGGTTGATACGCTTAATCAGCAGAACCCCAACCATAAGGCAGGCTCAATAAAGGAAAGAATTAACCGTTTACTAAGCGTATAAGTGTAAACATGGCCACAAAAAAGAACGCACCAAGCAAAACCGCAGGCAACAAAGAGACTGTCTATGTCGATGTTGATGACGAGATCACCAATATTATCGACAAGGTCAAAAAGTCTGATCAAAAGATAGTTGCCCTGGTCCTGCCCAAGCGCGCTACTGCCCTGCAGAGCGTGGTTAATATGAAGCTGCTCAAAAAAGCCGCCCAAAGCACCAAGAAAAGCGTGGTGCTGATAACGTCCGAGACTGGTCTGATGCCGCTGGCCGGCGCAGCCGGGCTGCATGTGGCAAAGAGCCTGCAGAGCAAGCCGGAGATTCCGCCGCCGCCCCGGCAGCCGGGTGCCGACGACGAAACCGAAACTATCGGCGATGAAGAAGACGTGGTTCTGGACAAAACGGCCAGTATCGGTGCCCTGGCTGCCGCTCCTGCCCGCGATGACGACACCGAAACAATCGAGCTTGATAACCTGCAGGTTGAACCACCGGCATCCGGCGCTGCGGCTGTCAAGCCAAAGCGTCAGAAGCACCTGCGGGTGCCAAACTTTGAGAAATTCCGCCTCGGTTTTTTCCTGGCGGGCCTGGGGCTGGTTTTGCTGCTGGCCGGCTGGTATGTGGCGTTTGTGGTGCTGCCTAAGGCCAATATTGTTATTGCGACGGACACCACATCAGTGGTCAGTTCATTTGATTTTACGGCCTCAACCACACAGACAACAGTTGATGCTGAGGCGGGACGCGTGCCGGCTGTACTGAAAGAAGTCAAAAAGACCGACACCGAGACATTGCCGGCTACCGGCGAGCGCGACGACGGCACCAGGGCAGAGGGCGAGGTGACGTTGTCGGTGCCGTGCGCGACCGGTGACAGTACGGTAGTGCCCTCAGGTACGGCTGTCAGTACGGGCGGCCTCAACTTTATTACCCAGGAAACGGCGCGTCTGGACAATCATGCCAGCGGTCCTTGCCGCTTTACCGATACGGTGGAAGTACGGGCTGCTCAGAATGGCGACTCCTATAACATAGGCAATGGGCGCAACTTCACAGTGGCCGGTTTTTCAGGGGTGAGCGGCAGTAACAGTTCGGGATTCTCGGGCGGTACATCAAAAATCGTCAAAATAGTCAGCCAAAAAGATATCGATACTGCACTTAACCGGATTACCGAGCGGCTGAACGCACAGATCGACGAAGAACTGGGCGCGCTGTTTGACGCAGATGAGTTGCTTGCCCTGACCGAAACCAAGCGCGCAGGCGATCCGGCAGCCGAAGCCACACCGGCGGTAGACGAAGAGTCAGATGAGGTGGTAGTAAAAGCCGAAATAACCTACACCATGCTGGGCATCGAGCGCGCCGATCTGGTGGAGGTTATCAAAGCCGACATCGATGAAGAGATTGATCTCGAAAAACAGTCCATCAGTGATGACGGAATTGATTCGGCGATCATGCGGCTCAATAACCAGCCAAACCCGAACGAGGCGTTTATTAGCTTCCGCACCTCTGTGACGGCCGGGCCGGAGATTGATGTGGATGCAATCAAAGAAGCGGTGCGCGGTAAAAAGCGCGGCGAAGTCGAGCAGTATCTTGACCAGCAGCCGGGTGTCGATGATGTGCTGATCGAATACAGTCCGTTCTGGGTCTATTCGACCCCGAAAGCCGCCAAAAAAATCACCATAGAAATCAAGCATACCGGTGAGCAGGACCAGGCAGCAGACGGCAATGGACGCTAGGTATATCATGGCACTGGATGTGGGCGAGCGGCGTATTGGCGTGGCGCTGGCCTCGTCTGTTGCGCGGCTGCCGGCTCCGCTTTTGACCCTTGACAGGCAGGCGGTGGGGGATGTGTTCGGGCGCATTCGCGAACTGGCGCAGAAAGAAAACGTCTCGACCATAGTGGTCGGATTGCCGCGCAATCTGCAAAGTGCCGAGACCGAGCAGACGGCCCGCAGTCGTCAGTTTGCAGCACAGCTGCAAAAAAGCATGTCCATTCCGGTGGTAATGCAGGACGAAGCCGGAACATCCGTAGAGGCTGAGGCGGTCCTCAAGCGCCGCGGCAAGCCGTATACGCAGGGCGATATTGATGCCGAGGCTGCCTGCCTGATACTGCGTGATTTTTTGCAAACCGAACAGGAGCGTGTCGCATGAGCCGCACCGGTTATTGTCACCAGATCCGGGATATCAAGTCAGGGGACAGGCTGGCGCGCGGTGGCCGCATCTGGCCAGCCAAAAGGGGGCTGAAGACATGAAGTCATATCGTGCCGGCGCAGCCGCCAAGCGCCGATGGCCAAAGTTAATGTTGTTTCTGGCTATCACGGTTGTGTTGGCCGGTGTGGCGGCGTTTTTCGGGCTCAAGGCTCTTTATGAGCAGGGGCTTAAACCCATAGATCCGTCGGCTGATACCGAGATAACCTTTGTGGTCCAAAGCGGCGATACGCCGGCACGGATTGCCCAGGGGCTCAGCGACAAACAGCTGATACGCTCGACCCGTTCTTTTACGCAGTACGTGAAGATCAGCGGGCTGGAGGAAAAAATCAAGGCAGGCACTTATAGTCTTAAGCAGTCACAGAGCGTACAGGAGATTGTGCAGATCCTGACAGAGGGGAGGGTAGCGGCTAATTTGTTTACCATCATACCGGGATATAATCTCGCCAATATCAAGGCGGACTTTATCAAAAAGGGCTTTACAGAGGCAGAGGTCGAGCAGGCCTTTAATCCCGCGCAGTATACCGGTCACCCGGCACTGGTTGACAAGCCGGAGGGGGCGAGCCTGGAGGGGTTTCTGTTCCCTGATTCGTACGAGTTTTTGCCCGGCACAACCCGCCCCGAAACGGTTATTAAACTGGCTTTGGACGAAATGGCCAGTGCGCTGACACCTGAGATACGTGCCGGCATGGCGGCTCAGGGGCTGAGTGTCTATCAGGGGATTATCCTGGCTTCAATTGTCGAGCGCGAGGTTGGCGCAGTTGATAAAGACGGGCTGCCGACAGATAACCGGGCTAAGGCGGCGCAGGTGTTTTTGAAGCGGCTCCAGATTGGCATGATGCTGCAGTCAAATGCGACCGACAATTATCCTCCAGAGTACGACACCTACGCTATTGCCGGTCTGCCGCCGGGCCCGATCAGCAATGTCAGTTTGAGTTCGCTTACGGCTGTCACCAACCCTTCGGACACGGATTACCTGTATTTTGTAGCCGGCCGGGACTGCGTGACGCGCTTTAGCCAGACAAATGAACAGCATGAAGCCTTAAAGACTCAGCATGGCGTGGCGCGGCCGGAAGATCAGTGCCGCGGTTAGTGATTGACGCGCGCCGCACCGAACTGGTACAATTTTGAAGTCAAAATTGTTTATGGCTGGTTAAAATAAGTTTTAGCAGGTGATTCTTGGATCTACTCCCAAAGAAAGTCCCCAAAATTAAAAGTCTCGCTCCGGTCAGGAACGAACTGCCGCCGTCTTCTCCGGCGCCTGCCGGCTTCTACCGCCGCCCGGCTGCAGCTAAAAAGCGCCGCTCGTGGCTGCTGCGTCCGGTGCTGGTTGTGGTAAACCTGCTGATTATCGGCTCTGTCAGCTATGCGGCCCTGATTTATACCACTGATAACGCCGGCTATGGTGTGCACAGCACCACTGCAAAGGCGGTTTCCAGCCCGCTGGATTCTCTTTCTGCCGCCGATATTGCCGTCAATATTGCCCGCATGGCCGGGCTGCATGAAACAACAGCCGTTACCAATTATGCCGACACCATCAATGCCGAGCTGGCAACCACTGTGGTGGCATCAGAGGTCGTGCAATTACCGCAAATCGTTACAACCAATATAAAAACCATGGCGGATTCAGTCGAATATATTGCGGTCGAGGGCGATACCGTCAGTGCGCTTGCCGGCAGGTTTGGTATTACGTCCGACAGTATAAAATGGTCGAATGATCTGGCCAACGACACGCTGCAGGCCGGCCAAAAGCTGTTTATTCCGCCTATGGACGGCATGCTGTATACGGTACGCAGCGGTGATACGCCGGAACGTCTTGCCGAGACCTACCGCACCTCTGCCAGCCAGATTATCGTCTTTAACGATGCCGAGCTGACCGGTCTGCAGCCCGGCGCACGGATTTTCCTGCCCAATGCCCAAAAACCGGCACCGGTATTCAGTTTCTTTGCCCGCTATGGCAGCAACGGCTACGATCCGGGCTGGTGTACGTACTATGCAGCCGGCCGCAGCGGCGCTCCGACAGGCTGGGGCCATGCGCGGACCTGGGCAGTCAATGCAGCTAAAACGCCGGGCTGGATGGTCAGTAAGGTGCCGGTACCGGGTGCTATTGCCCAGACAACCGGTATCCCCGGCGGGGGCCTGGGCTGGTCACTGGGGCATGTGGGTATCGTTGAAGATGTCAAAGAAGAAAACGGCCAGTATTTCATAAAGTATTCAGACATGAACGGGCTGGCAGGCTTTAACCGGGTGGGACGGACTCCGGACTGGGTGCCAGCACATGGTTTGTTCCAGAACTTTATCTACCGTGTGCACTAGAACGAACAGGGTACTGCTGTTGACCGGCCGGTGTAATTTTGGTACTATTTGTGCTGCAAAACCGCTTTTTTGCCCCGACGGCGCGGTAATGCATAGAATGAACTTTGAAATCTGTCGACCAGAGCTGCAAGGTGATGGTCTTTTTTTAATAAAACAAAAGTCTCTTTAACGCAGGTGATACCTCTTCAGGATCGTTTGCAAAGAGGAGTAAATGATTCGTAAATTTCCTAAAATTATCAAACGCTCCCCGGTGGTAACCGTCACCGAGGGTGGGGGTCGGGCGTCCCGGCCGCGTTCTTGGTCGAGGTTTGTACGGCGCTTTGGTCACAAGCGTCTGATTAGATACGGCCTGGTGGTCGGCAACCTGGCGATATTGGTTATCGCCGGCCTGGTCGTGGTTAAAAGCTCTCATGTCAGCAAGCCGTCGGCTTACCGGGCTTTTAACACCGCTCAGGAGACTCGCGTCTCTAATCCGCTCGATACGCTGACCGCAACCGATATTGCCGTTAATATTGCCCGTATGACGAGCATGCCTGAGGAGTTATCGGTTGTGAACCTGGCTGATGACGTCAGGTTGGCGCTTAATACCTCGGTTACCGGAAGGGACTTTGCCTTCAAGCCGCAAATCCTCAGCCCGGACATAAAAACCAAAGCCGACATCAAGCAATACGTAACCGTAGAGGGTGATACAGTCACCAAGATAGCCGAGCAGTTCGGGGTAACGTCCGACACGGTACGCTGGTCGAACAATCTGACCAGCGACAATCTCCGGGTCGGCACCACACTTACCATCCCGCCGCTCAACGGAATCGTCTATACCGTGCGCAGCGGTGACACCGTCGACAAGCTGGCGCAGCTGTACAAGGCCTCGGCACGGCAAATCACAGTCTTTAACGATATTGAACTGACCGGCATCAAAGAGGGCGAAACCATCTTTATCCCTAATGGTCAGCGGCCGGCACCGCGGGCTACCTATTCGCTGGTGTATCGGGGCGGGGGCGGCTATCCCTTTGGCTGGTGTACCTATTATGCTGCCATGAAAGCCGGCGCTCCGGGCGGCTGGGGTAATGCCCGCACCTGGGCTGCATACGCCCAGACGACGCCGGGCTGGGTGGTGGGCAAGGTCCCGCGGGTTGGGGCCATTGCCCAGACAACGCGCTATCACTACCTGGGTCACGTGGCAATTGTTGAAGAAGTATCGGCCGATGGCACGATGATGCGGATTTCTGATATGAACGGTGTGGCAGGCTGGGGCCAGGTTGGCTACAGCGGCTGGATACCGGTCAGTAACTACGACTGGTTTATCTCGCGCGGCTAGACTGGTTCCGGGCTGGCATAAGGGGTCGTAATGTTGTATAATTTAACCGCATGTTTGTAGATAAGGTAATAGTCGGAGTGCGGGCAGGCAATGGCGGCAATGGTGCCGTCAGTTTTCGGCATGAGAAATTTGTTGACCGCGGCGGCCCTGACGGCGGCGACGGCGGCGACGGCGGCGATGTCATACTGGTTGCCAGCAATAATCAGAACACACTTGCTAATTTTCGGTTTCAAAAGACCATTCAGGCAGAAGACGGGCAAAACGGCTCCAAGCGCAAAAAACACGGCAAAAGCGGCCGGGATCTGCGTGTGCCGGTACCCGTGGGCACCGTTGTTATGGACGAGCAGGATAATGTGCTGGCTGATCTGCGCAGCGACGGGCAGGAAGCGGTTATTGCCCGGGGCGGCAAGGGCGGCTTTGGCAACGCGCACTTTGTCAGTTCGGTCCGGCAGGCCCCGCGCGTGGCCGAGCGCGGTGAGCGCGGCGATGCCTTTAAAGCGATTTTAGAGCTGAAGATGATTGCCGATGTCGGGCTGGTCGGCCTGCCCAATGCCGGCAAGTCGACTCTGCTCAGCGTTATATCGGGTGCCCGCCCGGAGATAGCCGATTATCCGTTTACGACACTTTCGCCTAATCTGGGGGTTGCCGACATCGACGGGCAGACCTCGTTGCTGTTTGCGGATATTCCCGGCCTGATCGAGGGCGCCTCCCGCGGCAAGGGTCTGGGCGATGAGTTTCTGCGTCATATTGAACGCACAAAGGTTTTGGTTCATCTGATTGATGCCTATAACAATTCGGTAGCCGACGCCTACAACACCATACAGCAGGAGCTGAAGGATTATCGGACGGATTTGTCCGAGCGGCCGCAGATAGTCGCGCTGACAAAAATAGAGGGTCTGGATGACGAGATAATCCAGGACAGGCTTGCCGAGTTAAAAAAGGTGGTCAAAAAAGGCACGCCGCTGATGGCCATCTCTGCCCAAAGTAAGGCGGGCCTGTCTGAGCTTTTATACAAGGTCAAGGATCAGGTGATGCAGGCGCGCGCCCAGGCTGAGGAGCAACAACCGGACGAGGACGAGGTACCGGTGTACACACTGGATGAAGCCGCTCTGCCGTGGCAGATACTCAGCCAAAAAGACGGCTTTTTGGTCAAGGGGCGCAAGATTGAGCGGTTTGCTGCCCGGACCGACTTTGATAATGAAGACGGCGTGCGCCGGCTGCGCGACATCATGAAAAAAATGGGTATCATGCGCGAGCTGGAGCGCCGCGGCATAGAAAAGGGCCAGATTATTGTCTTTGGTCATGGTCACGGCCAGATCGAGTACTAGACGC
Source organism: uncultured Candidatus Saccharibacteria bacterium (assembly GCA_964490245.1). Classification (GTDB taxonomy): domain Bacteria; phylum Patescibacteriota; class Saccharimonadia; order Saccharimonadales; family JACDBH01; genus CAZBAF01. The sequence continues at coordinate 28,568 of CAZBAF010000002.1, read as the reverse complement.
TGCGAAACTTGACAGATTATTGACAAGTATGGTATAATAGAAAGATAGGGTCGTGTAGGGTGCGACAAGAGGTGATAGACTGGTAAGTACCAATGGCTGTCAGTTTTTATTTTTATGACCTTGAGACAAGCAGCGTCAGTCCGCGCGACGGCCGGATTATGCAGTTTGCCGGTCAGCGCACCGATATAAACCTCAAACCCGTCAGCGAGCCGGACAATATTCTGATCCGGCTGACAGATGATATCCTGCCCGAACCTGACGCCATTCTGGTTACCGGTATCACGCCTCAGGCGACGCGCGCTGACGGTCTGAGCGAGGCAGAGTTTTTACGTTACTTTGCCGACCAAATTGCCCTGCCGGACACAGTTTTTATTGGCTATAACAATGTGCGGTTTGATGATGAGTTTATGCGCTTTGCGCTGTACCGCAACTTTTATGACGCCTATGAATGGAGCTGGCGGGACGGACGCAGCCGGTGGGATTTGCTTGATATGATTCGTATGACACGGGCGCTGCGGCCGGACGGTATTGAGTGGCCGTTCGCGGCTGACGGGCGCCCCAGTAACCGCCTGGAGCTGCTGACGTCTGTGAATAAGCTTGTACACAACAATGCTCACGATGCTCTCAGCGACGTCAATGCAACCATTGCCGTGGCCCGGCTGATACGCAACAAGCAGCCGAAGCTCTTTGATTTTTTACTGCAACTGCGTAACAAGAACAAGGTTAAGGAGCTGGCGTCCCAGAACGACATATTTGTTTATACCAGCGGTAAGTATCCAAGTATCTATCAAAAGACCACGCTGGTTACAGTGTTAGGCGAACACCCCGGCAAGCAGGGAGTGCTGGTCTATGATCTGCGGCGTAATCCGGCCGATATTGCCGGCATGTCACCGGCCGAACTGGCGGCGGCCTGGCACCAGCGTGTCGAGGACGAGACGCAGCGTTTTCCGGTTAAGACACTGCAGTTTAACCGTTGCCCGGCCGTGGCGCCGTTGGGTGTGCTTGACAATGCCAGTCAGGAGCGGCTGCAGCTTGATATGGAGACCATCACCGCCCATCGCAAGGCGCTGGCTGAGTATCCGGACCTGTATAAACAGCTGTGTGCGGCGCTTGGCCTGTTGGATAAACAGCGTCAGACCAGCTTTTTAGCTGACGAACAGGACGTGGATACGCAGCTGTATGACGGATTTATAGGTGACAAAGACAAAACGGTCATGTCGGTAGTGCGTGCGGCCGATGACGACGAAATCTCCTCGCTGGAGCCTGATTTTTCCGATCCCCGGCTGACCAAATTATTTCCGCTGTATAAAGCGCGCAACTTCCCCAAGCTGTTGACAACAGACGAGCAGACGGCCTGGGAGGCTTTTCGCCGCGCCCGGCTGCTGGGCGGCAGGCCAAGCCGGGCCGAACGGTACTTTGTGCGTCTGAGCGAACTGGCGGCGCGTGAAGGGCTGACCAGCCACCAGCAGTTTTTGCTGCAGGAGCTGCAGCTGTACGGCGAGAGTATTCTGCCCGTGGCCGATCAGTAAACTGTAGAAAAGTCAGACACGATTATTTGCAGTCTGTCCATATCGTGCCTATAGTAATGCTTAAGTTTATACAACTGCACCTTAATCAAAAAAACGTGCAACCCTTATGAATAAGGAGGGGTTAAAATGAAAACAAACAGTATTAAAAAACTAAATCTATTTGTAATGGCCTTTGTATTGGCGGTTTCGGCGCTGGCGGTATGGACGCCGGGACTGGCCGGTGCCGCAGCCGATACCTGTACCTGGACGGGTGCTGGTGAGGACGATAACTTTAGTACCTCGGATAACTGGACCGGCTGTGACAACAGCACGGTACCAGAGGCCGGGGATAGCCTGGTGTTTCCGATGACGGTTGCGTCGGCTAACAGGCATCCTTTTAACGATTTACCGGAAGGTACGAGCTTTGCGGGCATTCAGTTTACCGGCACCAACAATGACTGCACGTCACTGGCATACACACTGGCCGGCAACTCTATCACCCTGACCGGCAGTCTTACCTATGATGCGACCGGCGGTTGCGTGGCACAGGTAACGCTTGATCTGATAGCGGGCGCGAATGTCAGTATTGTTTCCAGCTCCTCGGCTCCGTCTGATGAAAGTACGCTGATTATCGGCCCTCCGGACGGCTCCGGTACAGTCAATGTGTCAACATACACACTTACGCTGCAGAGTGCCCAAAATAACCTGATATACTTCAACTCTGCGCCCACTGGCTCGGGGACGCTCGCGTTTAAAGGGCCCGGGGATATCACCCCTTACCATGTAAATTTTGATGACTTTGCCGGAAACCTGAGCTTTACAGACGGCAGCTTTAGTGCCAGCAATAGGCTTGTCGGCACATCCGCCGGCGGCACCACGGTTGGCAATAATGCCAGCCTGAACCTGAGCGCCTGCATAAGCTAACGGCCGGAGCCGAAATCAAGCTCGAAAAAGGCGACGGCAGCGTCCTAGCCTACCGCGTGGTGGATAGACGCCGCTACCCTGCAGACGAAGTTGACTTAGGCGCCGCTCTTAGTCCCGTCAATTCAGAAAAACAGGGGCTCAATCTCATTACCTGCAGCGGCAGGTTTAATAAAGACCGCAATACGTTTGACGAGCGTCTGGTCGTCTTTACTGAGCGTGTTGATTAAGCTCGAGAGAGTGCGGGATGGCGTGGCTGAGCCTGCGCCGGTTCTGGTATTTGATCCAGTAAAAGGCAAGACAGGCAACAGCAAGCCCTGTGCCGGCAAGCAGCAGGATATCGGTGAAGGAAAGTTGAACAGAAGTACCCGGAACATAGCCCAGGACAATAAATTGAAGCATCACAGCCACCTCTTAAGTTGGCTGTATTATAGTACTTTATTTATATAAAATCAATTAGATTCTATAAAATGCTTACGGTATTTTCGTTTTATTTTTCTGAGCAGGTTGGTAAATGAGCCGAAACGGTCGCGGTTAATTAAAAACACAAACAAGCTTGAGGTGATAATCACAACAGCCGCACCTTCGATAAACCGGTTCTGAGAAGTCACCAGTACCGCACCGGCCGCACAGATCAGTGCAACGGCAGCAACATCATAGGTGTTTTTGACCCAGGCCTTATTGGGGAACAGCCATTTACGAAAACTTACCCCTTTATGTTTTGCCGTGTTCAACCAGCGCTCGGCCCAGTCGTGATTGACCGCTAAAAGGCTTAAGCCAAGCAGGAACAGCGGTATGCCGCCCGGTCCCGGCAGCCAGCCGAACAGAATGACGCCGATAAAACAAAAGACCGCGAGCGTATCAAAGACAATAATTTTCCCATAACGTTTCATACGTCGCATGTAACCAGTATAGCAGAGCTAAAAAGCTTATTTTACAACGTAACCGGTTTGTCGGGAGTCCTTACTCTTTGTATACTACAACTAAAGTAGAACGGGGTATTGAAATGGCGGAATCCTCGCATAATTTTGGCAGCTATAATGTGGCAGATTCTGATACATTTCATAGGATCGGCGAGGCCCGCGGTGTGCTCACGCCCCAGAGGATCCGCCCGCAGCTCAGCATGGGTCGGGCAGTCAACAGAAGCAACTCAGACTCTAACATTGTGCTAAAGGACAGCTGGCATGACTATTTAGACGAAGTCGGAGCTAAGAACTACAACAGGGGGAAAGCAAAGGCATATGGCAGTATCGTTGTGACATTTGTCACCGCTAACGAAGCAGGCAGAATGCTGGCAAAGAAGCATCCGGATCTCTATGAAGGCAGTACGCTTGTTAATCGCAGACTATTCCAGATTTTAAATCGGATCAAGCGTGATTATCATGATTTTGTGAGGGATAATAGCTTTCAAGAGGCGCAGGTGCAGGCTCAGGCGGCTAATGGTTCGGATTTGTTGTTTGATCGGGAGCGCTCTGAACGTAAATGGATCGACGGGATCTTTAATGTCGGCCAAAGTCCAGAACCGTTTGGTAAGTGTGATGTCTCTTTAGTCTTTGCGCGGGATCATGAAGAAATTTTGACAGAGGAGATGGAGGCGACGTGGGGCTTTTGGAAAGAAGAGGGCTACGATGTAAGCTTGGTAGACCGCAGGCGGCGGCCGCACATGAGCGTGTTTGATGCTTTTGCATCTTTGTCAGAAGTGGCGGTGCGCGGAGCGGATGTGCCGACCAGGGTTGCGCTGCATCCGCCGAAGGCATTCTATAACGAAAACAAACCGTACAGAAGCTAGTCATTAATGCTATAATTTGCGCAGTAGTCTAGATAATTATATAGGCGCACAATATGAGACGTATGCAGGACTTAACCTATTTAGAGGCGGTCAGACCGATCAGTAACGCCAGCGATTTCTTGAACAAGGCAAACAAAATTGCAAGCGTCGTGTTCCAGAATGACAATGTTTCTGTCCTTGTGACCATTACAGATAAAGAGATAGAAGGCGAAGAAAACCAGTACCACGTAGGTGCGTCGCCGCAATTTTGCCGTGTTTTTACCCCGGACGGGCTCAGGCTACCCTTGCTTGAGAGATATACTATTCCTGCCACACATTCTGAAAATCCATTCAGCAGTGCAGCCCGCGTGTTGCGTGAAGGTAAGGAGGTGCCTAAAAAGCATCGTGATAAACGCAAAACAGATGATAGTTCTTTCGATATCGCACCTTTGAAATCAACCCTTAATAAAATACAACTAGAGGCAGGCCATCCGAATCCGGATGATTTGCGTGTAAAAATTAGCCAGGTAAGCTACCGCTTTCTGGGCGAGGTAGCGAATGGCGGAGTGGAGTTAACGCTGGTGCCTGATATTGCTGATGAGGCTACCGCTATTTTAGTAAAGCAGGCAAAAGAGAGCGCGGCAGTTCTCGGGAGTATATCCAAAGGGGTGGCTTATCCGGTTAGTCCACAGAGCTTGCAAATCCCATTTGCTACGCTGGATATGGCTGCGCCGTACGAACAGACCGAGCGCTTTTTGCGCCACCTGTCATCAGATATGTCATCCATTTTCCCTCTGTATGTTCGTGCCCATGAGCCCCGGATAAGTATTCATGTGTCAAGCTGACACAGTGGATAAAAACGGTTTTTTCATGTATAATCTGTCCGTTTAAGGAGAGTGGATTTTGGCAGATTTTATTGTTGTTAAGGGTGCACGCGAACATAATCTTAAAGACGTTGATCTTAAGATCCCGCGCGAGAAACTGGTCGTGATTACGGGCTTGTCCGGGTCGGGCAAGTCCAGCCTGGCGTTTGATACCATTTACGCCGAGGGCCAGCGCCGCTACGTCGAATCTTTAAGCAGCTATGCGCGGCAATTCTTAGGTATTATGGAAAAACCCGATGTCGATCAGATAGACGGCTTAAGTCCGGCCATTTCGATAGATCAAAAATCCACCAGCCGCAACCCCCGCAGTACCGTTGCCACCGTCACCGAGATTTATGATTACCTGCGCCTGCTGTATGCGCGCATTGGGACGCCGCACTGTCCGATTTGTGGCAAGGCGGTGACGCGGCAAACGACGCAGAATATTATTGAGCAAATTACCCGGCTGCCCGAAAGCGCCAAGCTGATTGTGCTGGCGCCGGTGGTGATAGACAAAAAGGGTGCCTTCGAACATATCCCCGAGCAGTTTATGCGACTCGGTTTTGCCCGTGTGCGGGTGGACGGGGTGATCTATGCGCTGGACGAGTTTCCTGATCTTGATAAAAATTACAAACACACCATAGAGATCGTGGTTGACCGATTGATTAATGACGAGGCTTCGCGGTCGCGTCTGGCGCAGAGTGTAGAGCAGGCGCTGGATCTGGCTGACGGCAAGCTGAAGGTACATCATGCCGACACCGAGGAGGATACCGTCTATAGTCTGCGCTATGCCTGTGTTGACCACCCCGACGTGTCAATTCCGGAGCTTGAGCCGCGTACTTTCAGTTTTAACAGTCCGCACGGCGCCTGTCCGGTCTGTACGGGCCTGGGCAGCCGTCTTGAAGTTGATCCCGATCTGGTGATTCCGAACGGCCGACTGACTATTGCCGAGGGTGCTATCCGTCCGTTTAACCGCATTACGGTAGATGCGTGGTACATGAAAAAAATGCAGGCGGTGGCGGACGCATATGGCTTTAGCCTGCATGTGCCAACGGGCGAGCTGAAGTCTCAGGATCTGGAGCGTATTCTCTATGGCACCGGCAATCAGACATACAGTGTCAGTTTGGGCACCGGCCGCAGCTTTACGACGACATACGAAGGCGTGATACCAAACCTGGAACGACGCCACAAAGAAACCGACAGTGATTTTATTCGCCGTGATATCGAACGCTTTATGCAGGAACGGCCATGTGCAGTGTGCAAAGGCCGGCGTTTAAAGCCCGAGGTGTTGGCTATAACAGTCAATAACTTGTCTATTATGGACGTCTGCGAGCTTTCGATTGATGACGCAATAGAGACATTTGCAGGCCTGAAGCTCGACGAAAAAGAGCATCATATTGCCGAACAAATACTTAAAGAGATCAATGCCCGGCTTAAGTTTATGCAGGATGTCGGACTCAATTACCTCAACCTGGCGCGCAGCGCCGTGTCATTAAGCGGCGGCGAGGCACAGCGCATCAGATTGGCTACGCAAATCGGATCCGGTCTGATGGGTGTGCTGTATGTACTCGACGAGCCGAGTATCGGTCTGCATCAGCGTGATAATGAGCGGCTTATCAAGACGCTTGAGCATCTGCGGGATCTGGGCAATACGGTTATTGTGGTCGAGCACGATGAAGACACTATCAGAACGGCGGATTTTCTGGTTGATATCGGTCCGGGTGCGGGTGTGCATGGCGGCCGGATAGTCGCGACCGGCACGCCGCAGGAGGTTGCCCGCAGCGAAAAAAGTATAACCGGCAGATACCTGCGCGGCGAAGAATCCATTGCAACGCCCAAGCAGCGCCGCAAAGGCAACGGTAAAGCGCTGCGTATTAAAGGCGCGCGCGAAAATAATCTGAAAAATGTTGATGTCGAGATTCCGCTTGGGCAACTTGTGGTTGTCAGTGGAGTCAGCGGCTCGGGCAAATCCAGTCTGATCAATGATATTCTGGCCAAAGAACTGCAGGCCCGGTTGATGCGTGCCAATATGGTGCCGGGCAGACACGACGATATTGAGGGTATTAAAGAGCTGGATAAGGCAATCGTCATCGACCAGTCGCCCATCGGGCGGACGCCGCGCAGTAACCCTGCGACTTACACTGGCTTGTTTACGCCTATCCGCGAGCTGTTTGCCAGCACGCCTGAGGCCAAAATCCGCGGCTACAAGGCCGGACGCTTCAGCTTTAATGTTAAAGGCGGGCGCTGCGAAAACTGTACCGGTGACGGCATCATCAAGATAGAAATGCATTTTCTGCCCGATGTCTACGTGCCGTGCGAAGTCTGTCACGGCAAGCGCTATAACCGCGAGGCGTTAGAGATCCACTATAAAGGCAAGACCATTAGCGATGTCCTGGCAATGACTGTAGAGCAGGCGCTGGAGTTCTTTGAAAACATGCCCGTAATTGCGAAAAAGTTGCAGACTTTGGTGGATGTAGGGCTTGGCTATATCGGTCTGGGCCAGCCGGCGACTACGCTGTCCGGCGGCGAAGCCCAGCGCATTAAACTGGCTACCGAGCTATCGCGCCGGGCCACCGGCCGTACGCTGTACATCCTTGACGAGCCGACCACCGGACTGCACATGGCGGATGTGAAGAAGCTGCTTGAGGTGTTGCATGCTTTGGTTGATACCGGCAACAGCATGGTCATTATTGAGCACAATCTGGATGTCATAAAATCAGCTGATCATATCATTGATATGGGCCCAGAGGGCGGCGATAAGGGCGGCGCCGTGGTCGCGACCGGTACGCCCGAGCAGGTTGCAAAAACCCCGCACAGCCACACCGGCCGGTTCCTCAAAAAGTTTCTCTAGTTAATATCCGGCTATTTATCGGCTGCGGCGGCCAGCTTTCGCTGGCGTCGTTTTGCCAGGCGCGTCAGCACAAAACGTGACACAAAGATGACGAACACGGCAATAACAAGGTACTGCAGGACACCTACGTAAGCTTCGACAATGTGCCACTGCTCACCAAGCAAATAGCCGGCGCTGATGAGTGCACTGTTCCATATCAGGCTGCCGGCGGCGCTGTAGGCGATAAACAATTTCATCGGCATTTTTTCGATTCCGGCCGGGATTGAGATAAGGCTTCGTACCACAGGGATCATGCGTCCGATAAACACGGCCTGGTTTTCGTGCTTGGTAAACCAGTGTTCGGCTTTGTTGATATCAGCCACCTTAACAAGGGGCAGTTTGCGGGCAAGATGACGAACTCTCTCCCGGCCGAGCCAGGCACCAATGTGGTACAGGACGACTGCACCGACAAGCGAACCGATCGTGGTCCAAACAACCATGCTGACAAAATGTATACTCCCCTGGCTGGCAGTAAAGCCAGCCAGCGGTAGAATAATCTCGCTGGGCAATGGCGGAAAAATATTCTCAAGCGCAATTAAAAAGGCTGCTCCCGGTCCCCCCAGCAGTTCCATAACCCGAATAGACCACTCGGTAATACGCTCGGTGATGGACGAACTGGCAAAGACGGTGACAAGTCGTGATGATTCAAACATCTGGATTATAGTTTACTATAAACCCGGGCTTTAGCCGCAGGCTATTTTGGCACTGCAGGGCGAGCCGACAGGGCGTTATGCGCCGGCTCGTAATGCGGAATGTGCCCAAATCTGGTATACTAAAGCATGATAATAAGAGAGGGAATACATGGGCGGCGATACAATTACGCTGAAACTGACCGAACGGAAAGAAATTGGTAAATCTGTTAAGGCGCTGCGGCGCGATGGCTTTGTACCGGCCAATATGTATGAGCGCGGCAAGCCCTCGCAGGCTTTGAAGGCCGATCAGCTCGAGCTGGCTAAAGTGTACAATCAGGCCGGCAAGCACCACCCGGTGGAGCTGGAGGTTGACGGCAAAAAGCACCTGGCCATGATTAAAGATGTTGATCTCGATCCGGTTAAAAACACTCTGCGTCACGTCGGCTTCCATGCCGTCAAGCGCAACGAAAAAGTTGAGGCCGAAGTGCCTGTGAAGATTGAGGGCGAGATTCCGGCCGAAAAGATCAGCCTGCTGGTTCTGCAAAACCTGGATACGGTTATTGTCGAGGCATTGCCTGGCAACCTGCCAAGCGAGCTGTTCGTACCTGGCGCCAAGCTTGCCGAGGAAGGCGACAAAGTGACCGTGGCGGATATTAAGCTGCCGGAAGGCGTGACTATGATGACCGATCCTGAGACCATGGTTGCCGATGTACAGGTGCCGCGTGATCAGATTGCAGAAGCTGACGCCGCCCTTGAAGAGACCAGAGAAGCCGGTGACGTAGAGTCCGCTCAGGACACAGACGAAGCCGAGTCAGAGGCTGACAAAGCCGAGTAGTCTAGTTCAAGAGGATATAGTCCAAAAATGCCGCAAGCTCGGGCTTGCGGCATTTTTAATTGTCAGCGCCGGTCCCAGCCGTTCTTGCTGCAAAACATCGTTTGCCGGACTATTCCTCCAAGAAACCTCCGGATTGTTTTTGCCATAAGTTGGCATAGACGCCGTTTTCGCGTCTGATCAGTTCGTTGTGGGTGCCTTCTTCAACTATTTCTCCTTCATCCATTACGAGGATTCTGTCCATTTTTTGAATAGTGCTGAGTCGGTGGGCGATCACGATTGCCGTACGGCCTTCCATCAATTTCCAGAGCGCATCCTGGATCAGTTCTTCACTTTCCGAGTCCAGCGCACTGGTTGCTTCATCCAGGACCAGAATGGGCGCGTTCTTGAGCATGGCGCGGGCTATGGCAATCCTTTGACGTTGCCCGCCGGATAGCTTGATGCCCCGCTCGCCGACAATGGTATCGTAGCCTTTTGGCAGTTTTTCAATGAAGCCGGCAGCATTGGCCTGACGCGCAATTGCCTCGATTTGTTCGCGGTTGGCGTGCGGATCACTGTAGCCGATATTTTCGGCGATGGTGCGGTGAAACAGCAGCGGCTCCTGTGGGACATAGGCAATCGCCGCGCGCAGATCATTCTGGGTGATTTTCCGAATATTCTGATCGTCAATTAATATGGCGCCTTTTTGCACGTCAGAAAAGCGCAGCAGCAGCCGGGTAAGTGTTGTCTTACCCGAGCCCGAATGGCCGACCAGGCCGATTTTTTCGCCTGGCTTTATGCGGACACTCAGCTTATTAAATATAGGTATATGTGCATCATTGTGCCGGAAAACAACATCCCGAAACTCAACTGCTCCGCGGACAATTGCCGGCTGTTCGGGCGAGTCGGTATCAGTGACCTCCGGTTTTGTATTGAGGATGGCAACCATTTCTGAGGCATCGCCAATTGAGCGGTTATAGGCCCGAAGCGCCTGATTACTGAACTGAAACAGTTCCCGTACAATAAGCGTCGTATAGTTGAAGATCAAAAAAGCCGTCGCAATATCGGCATTGAAGTGCACGACACTCAGCAGTGCAAAAACAAGCGAAGCAACAGTGATGGTGCTGGTCATGCTGGTAAAGTAGAGCATCTGAATCTGCACCCGCTTCATGAGTCTAAGCAGATGGCCACGCGTCTTATCGGTAACTTTTGCGTACGCCTCGAATTCACGTTCGTCGGTGGCAAAACTTTTAATTGCCATAGCGTTGGTGATGGCGTCGGCCAGATAACCGGTCTGCCTGCTTTCGGCGGCGGCATGCTCGGCGCTGACGCGGCGGGTCGATGCCGTGACCAAAAACGCGACAGTTATATAGATGATTACAAAAACAATCAGCGCTGCGGCAAAATAAGGACTTTTGGTAGCAAGAATCGCGGCCGAGGCAACGATCGAGACAATCAGCGGAATGGTGCCAAAAAAGGTTGTATCAGCAATACGTATATATGCAGACATGAGTTTATTGTTCTGCGACACCAGCGACCCGCTAAAGTTGTCGGCATGAAAGCTGGCGCTTTGTTCAGCAAGATGCCGGAACACCTGCTGGGACAGCTCTCTTAAGACATTTGCCTCAAGCCGCCAGACTACGGCATCGACAAGCCGCCATAAAACCGTGCCGGCACCAAAGACTACCAGCGCGTATAACATGATTTCGGTACCAAAGCTCTGCCACAAATCGCCGGCAGTAAAATCCTGAGTGCTCAGCCGGTTAAGCACGTGCGCCAGGATAAGCGGCGGCAGCAAGTTGTTACCAATAACCGCCATAGGGATAAAAATACCTGCAAGCAGAAGCGACAGTTTATGGCGCTTGGCAGTGTTCCAGTAAAAGCGAACCACCTGTTTGGTTTTTTGTGGTTTTGACATCGGCATGGCAACGGCTCCTCCCTGGTGGCCGTGCGTTATAAATTAATAGTTGATCTATGTATGCCTGATGGGCTCAGGCTGTTTGTTGGTTTTGGTGTGGGTACCAGTCATGACTTTCCCCGACTGGCCAGGTTTTTTGCCGCCTCAATTAGTAATAAAAAGCTAGAGTTCAGTATAGGCAAAAAGCTTTTGGATGACAAGTGCGTTATTAAATTGTAAAATGTAAGGTTGATGGAAAAAATTATCCTCTACTATAAGTTTGTGCCGGTAGCCGATCCTGAAACGGTTATGTTCTGGCAGCGCACATTGTGCGAGGCACTGGGTTTGAAGGGACGTATTTTAATCAGCCCGCATGGTATTAACGGCACGCTTGGCGGCGACATGAAAGCGCTGAAAAGTTATGTCAAGCAAATGAACCTGCACCCAAAATTTAAGGGCATTACCTACAAATGGAGCGACGGCGGCACGGAGCATTTTCCAAAACTGCGCGTAAAGGTTAAGCCGGAAATCGTGGCATTTGATGCGGCTGACGAGCTGGTTGTCAACGAAAGCGGTCTGGTGGGCGGTGGCAGACACCTAAAACCGGCCGCATTGCACAGGCTCATGCAGGAGCGCGGTGACGAAGTTATTTTTTATGACGGCCGCAATATGTACGAGGCGCAAATCGGTCGTTTTAAAAACACCATTGTTCCCAATGTTGCCACCAGTCGTGATTTTATAAAAGATATTGAAGAGGGCGAGATCAGTAAATATAAAGACCGGCCGATTGTGACCTACTGCACGGGCGGAATCCGCTGCGAAATCCTGAGCGTACTGATGCGACACCGCGGCTACAAAGAGGTGTATCAGCTTGACGGCGGTATCGTAAAATACGGCGAAAAATACGGTGATGACGGCTACTGGGAAGGCAAGTTGTTCGTATTCGATAACCGCATGCAAATGGGCTTTTCAGATAAGGCAAAAGATATTGCCGAATGCGAGAACTGCGGCGCTAAAACCAGCAATCAGATCAACTCAACCAACATCCGCCGCAAACTGCACGTCGTGTGCGAGCCGTGCACTAAGGCCGTAAAACCCATGTCCGCTTAAACAGTGTTGTAATCTAGAAGTTAGAGCCTCTGCCGGCCACGTAATCGCAATTTTGCTGTATCAAGTTGATTATTTCGGCCTGGTCTGAGGGATCGGTAAGGTCAAAAGATACTTCTTCAAAGGCGGGCACACCGAAGCCCTGGTGCAGAAGTAAATTTCATTCAAGAAACACCCCTTGCAGACTACCTCGGCTTGTAGAGACACTGGCACTCTTGAGATAATACGTACGTATGACCGAAAGTGTGCGCCAAAAACTGTCTGAATTGCCCAAAAGTCCCGGAGTGTATTTTCATAAAAATGCCGCCGGGGAGATTATCTATGTGGGCAAGGCGGCGGTGCTGCGCAACCGGGTTCGGCAGTATTTTCAGGCCAGCCGCAACCGTGACCCAAAAACAGAGGTGCTGGTCAGCGAAATAGCCGACGTTGACTGGATAGAGACCGAATCCGAAATAGACGCGCTATTTTTGGAAGCGGAAATGATCAGGCGCTACATGCCGCGCTTTAACATTTTGCTGCGCGATGATAAATCCAATCTGTACGTCCGGATTGACATGAAAAGCGTTTATCCGAGCGTTACCTATACACGCCGGCCGCTGGATGACGGCGCGCTGTATCTGGGACCCTATCTGGCTGGTTTTAGTGTAAAGCGTGCACTCAAGTATCTGCGAAAAATCTTCCCGTATTCCACCCACACCATTCTGCCCAAGCGGGCATGTCTGCAGTATCATCTGGGCCTGTGTCCTGGGCCAGAGACAGGTCAGCTCGACAGCAAGGCGTATAAAGAGCAGCTAAAGAAATTAATCATGTACCTGCGCGGCGAGCGCACACAGCTTATTAATCAGTTGGAGCGCGAGATGCAAGCTGCCGCCAGGCAGCAGGATTTTGAACTGGCCGCTACCCTACGCAACGAACTGTTCTCGCTTAAAAATCTCAATAAGCAGGTAATCTTTAGCGATAAAGAGGCCATGGATCTGAGTCGCGACCACGCGCTGAATGATCTAGCCGAACTATTGGGCTTGGATAAAATACCGCGGCGTATCGAAGGCTATGACATATCGCACATGTCCGGTGTCGACACGGTGGCTAGTATGGTGGTGTTCAGTAACGGCGTGTCGGACAAGGGTGCCTACCGCAAGTTTAAAATGCGTCTGCCGGGCAACGATGATTTTGCCCATATGGCAGAGGTGCTGACCCGGCGTTTAAGCGAAAAAAACGCCAAAGCCTGGCCGCTGCCGGATCTTTTCTTAATAGACGGTGGCAAAGGGCAACTGGGCAGCGCAATTAAGATTTTGTCGCAAAAAAACATTCAGCGGCCGGCCATAGGCCTTGCCAAGCAATTTGAAGAGATAATTATCAAAAAAGACTGGCCTTATTTGCAACTAAATCGCAATAAACTGACGGCACTCAGCGGCACTGTTTTAGAAGAAGATCATTATTTCTCAGTCCGGCTGCCCCAAGCCAGCCACATCGTCAAACTGCTGCAGCGTATTCGGGACGAGTCGCATAGGTTTGCGGTTAGTTATCACAGCACGCTTAAAACAAAGCGTCAGACCAGCAGTCTGCTGGACGAAATACCGTCAATTGGCCCGGTCACCCGCCGCAAGCTGTTAAAGATCTTTGGCAGCTACCGCGGCATTGAACAGGCGCGTAAGGACGAGCTTATCCATGCAATTGGCGAAAAGAAGGCGGCTATCCTGCGGCAGTACCTTCGCGCAAACCGCAAAGGTGGGTTATAATCCGGACATCTTTTATGACAGATCCATTTACGTCTGATTTTTTTGCCGCGAACCGTGAACGTCTTCAGCAAACGCTCGACTCCCAGCTGATTGTGCTGGCGGCGCATGGCCTGCTGCAGCGCAGCGCTGATACTACTTTTCCGTTTAGGCAAGACAGCAATTTTTGGTATTTGACGGGACTGGAAGAGCCGGATTACGTGCTGGTTATAAACGGCACAAGCACGTTTCTGATCGAGCCGCGCCGCGCCGAACACCGCGACCAGTGGGATGGGGCAGTCGACAAGCGGCAACTCAAGGCCCGTTCGGGCATTAAAGAGATCGAAGAGTTCCATGACGGCTGGCTGCGGCTGGATAAACTGCTCAAAAAATACAAAAAAGTTCACACCATTGCCCCGGCCGAGGCATACTATGAGCATTTTGGCTTCTATGCCAACCCGGCCCGGGCAGCGCTGCTTGAAGCGCTGGGCAAGCACCGCAAGCTGGAGATAGTCGATATACGCAAAAACCTGGCCCGACAGCGCCAGGTCAAGCAGGCAGAGGAGCTAAAGGCGCTTAACGGTGCGATAAAAATCACCGCTGATACACTCGCCAAAATCCAGCGCAAACTCTCGTCGTACCGCACCGAGCGCGAACTGATGGCTGATATTACTCGCGAGTTCATACGCCGCGGGGCCGCAGGGCATGCTTATCAGCCGATTATTGCGGGCGGCCGCCGGGCAGCCACGATTCATTACATCAATAATGATCAGCCGCTGGCCGCCGACGAGTTTGTACTGATAGATGCGGGCGCCGAGCTGCACAACTACAGTGCCGATATTACCCGCACCTATGTATTAAGCCCTCCGACCAGGCGGCAGCGGGCCGTCTACGAGGCGGTACTAAGGGTTCATACAGCCGCAATTGCGCTGCTCAAACCAGGCGTCAAAATGCGCGAATACGAAAAGCAGGTCGATCATATTATGGCCCAGGAGCTCAAGCGCCTTAAGCTGCTTGATGACGCAGGCGACAAACAAAAACTTAAGAAATACTACCCCCATCTGGCCTCGCACTTCTTGGGATTGGATACTCATGATGCCGCCGATTATGATATGCCGCTGTCTGTCGGCATGGTGCTGACTGTCGAACCCGGCATCTACATCCCGGAAGAGGACATCGGGGTGCGCATTGAGGACGATATTCTTATTACGGCCGACGGCGCCCAAATACTGAGTGATAACTTGCCCCGAACCCTGTTGTAGCCTACAATTAAATGCCGTATGAGAAGTCCGTTCAGACGTTTCTTGCTGAGATGGTTTGTCTGCAGCCTCGGACTGTGGATTGCCGCCGGTTTTTTAAGGGGCAGCATTGATTATGGGGGCGAGGCCGGCATTGTTATCATCGCAGGTCTGGTGCTGGCCATTGTGAACACGCTCATAAAGCCGTTGGTGGTGCTGCTGAGCCTGCCGGCAATTTTGTTCAGCCTGGGCTTGTTTATGATTGTGGTCAACGGCCTGATGGTTATGCTTGCCAGTGCGCTGTACAGCTCGCTGGAAGTAAGAAGTTTTGGCGCCGCCATGCTGGCTGGTGTTATAATAGGTCTGGTAAATTATCTGGTTACGGCCATAGTAGAGGAAGTATGACAATAGCAAACTATATTACATTGGTGTCCGGTGCGTTATTGATAATCTTAATCCTGATGCAAACAAGGGGCGCCAGTCTGGGTGCCGGTCTTGGCGGCGGCGGAGAGGTTAATACGGTTCGCCGCGGCTCCGAAAAGTCCCTGCACAACATAACGATTTTTCTAGTGATCGTTTTTTCACTGTCGTTGATGGCAAACATTATCTGGCTCTAAACAACACAAATGATAAGGGTGAGTATCTCCCAGTATGATTGACCGGACGACAAAACTGCGCTGGCGCCGTACAGTCCGCCGCCGTCAGCGGCAGATTGAAGACATCGGCTCACATACCGAAGAGAGTCTGGACAAGCATTTTTTTAGACGGCTGGGCAGATTGTATGAAGTCAGGCGTTTTTTGCTGGCGTGGATATTGCTTATCGTGGCGTTGATCGGCGCGCTGGTGGTGCAGACACGGGCGCTGGGCGATTATTATCTTAAGCTCGTACCCATTGCGGGCGGTGTCTACAGCGAGGGCATTGTCGGCACCTACACCAACGCCAACCCGATTTTTGCCTCCAGTGATGTCGATGCCAGCGTGTCGCGCCTGCTGTTCTCTGGACTGCTCAGCTATGATGCCGACAATCACCTGACCCCCGAGCTGGCAGAGAAGTGGTCGGTGGACGAGACGGGCAAGATCTACACCGTCAACCTCAAACAAGACATCCGCTGGCACGACGGCCGGCCGCTTACCGCCGAGGACGTGGTTTTTACCTTTAAGACCATCCAGAATCCCGACGCCCGTTCGCCGTTTTTTGCCAGCTGGCAGGGCATTAAGGTGGCATCGCCCGATGAATATACGGTTGAGTTCACGCTGCCCAACGTGCTGGCGTCGTTTCCGCACTCGCTGACAAGCGGGATCATACCCAAGCACCTGCTTAAGGATGTGCCGGCGGCCGATTTGCGCGGCTCGTTGTTTAACACCATCGAGCCGGTGGGGACGGGGCCCTTCCGCTGGGGTGGTGTAGAAGTGGTGGGTGACACACCGCAAGAGCGCGAGCAAAGAATTGCCCTCAGCGCCTATGACCAGTATCACAAGGGTCGCCCAAAGCTGTCCGAGTTTATTATCCGGGCGTTTTTGGAAGAGCCCAAGCTTATTAAAAGTTTCGAAAGCGGCGAGCTTAACGCCGTGGTAGGCGTGCAGTCAATGCCGCTTCACGGCGAACAGGCAGAGGAGCTGCGCGTGCCGCTGACCGGCAGTGTCATGGTATTTTTCAGAACCACGCAACCGGCGCTGCAGGATAGCAAGGTCAGGCGGGCGCTGACTATGGCCACTAATCGCGGCGACCTGCTGCGCCAGATCAGCCAGCCGGCCATACCGGTTGGCGGGCCGCTCTTGCCCGAACATCTTGGCTATAACGAGAACGTACTTCAGCAGGGTCTCGACATCGATGCAGCCGCCGCCCTGCTCGACGAGGCCGGTTGGCACGTGGATCAGGACAGCGGCATGCGGCAAAAAGACGGCGAGCCGCTCAGTCTTACCCTCTACACGCTCAACTCTGCCGAGTACGCTGCCGTAGCCAAGCAGCTGCAGCGGCAGTGGCGGTCAATCGGGGTTAATCTTTCGGTCAATTCTATGGCGCAAAGGGACCTGCAGACTGTTATTGACGAAAGAAGTTACGATCTTTTGATGTACGGCATCCTTATGGGGCTTGACCCCGATCAGTTTGCGTATTGGCACAGCTCGCAGGCTGATGTGCGTTCGCAGCGGCGGCTGAACTTCTCTGATTACAATTCCACCGATATCGACGAGGCACTCGAGGCCGGGCGCACGCGCATAGATCCCGAACTGCGTGCTGCCAAGTATCTACCATTCTTAGAGACATGGAAAGCCGATGCGCCGGCCATTGCCCTGTACCGGCCACGCTTTACCTACACTACCTATACAAAGGTCTATAACCTTGATCTAAAAAGCATCAATAGCCCGACTGACCGCTTTAACAAGGTCGAGCAGTGGATGGTCCGCACCGACCGCGCTGTTGTTGACTAGCCTGTCTTAATTAAATCTTGGCACAATGCCCTCTAAATGAGCTGCTTAATGAGTCAGTTTACAGGGGTATACGTAAAAAGTACTTGACAAAATCAATGAAGTGTGCTAAGATGTATAATAAGAACAATAGCACAGCGCTAAAAAGATAAAAACCTCAAAAATCTGCTCAGCTTGTTTAGTGTAATGAAGCTGTACAGACTTATCAGCTTGTAGAGCGCTAAGGTTCATACGTGGTGAACTAGATAAAAACACCAAACCTTTCGGCTTGGTGTTTTTATCTGGTGCGGATGAGAGGACTTGAACCTCCACGAGCGTAATGCTCACTAGCTCCTGAAGCTAGCGCGTCTACCAATTCCGCCACATCCGCGAACAGAGGTCATTGTACTCTGTGTTGCTCGTTTTGGCAAATGTCTATTGCGGACTTTTTGTTTTCTTTTGATGGCCACATTTGCGAGTGTTTATGCTATGATGCTACCAGAAACCAGCTAAAACGAGCAGACTCTACCAGGAAGACGCATATTCAGATGAGTAAAGTTGCACATTATCTGCAGGAACACCTTGTCGGCGAAGTCATAACCAGCGCGGATGCACGTCGCTATTTTGCGACGGATACGAGCATATTTACGCTTACGCCGGCTATTGTTGTATATCCGCGCAACGAAAACGATGTGCGCAAAACAGCACGCTTTACCTGGCAGCTGGCCGAGCGCGGCCGTGTGATTCCTGTTACTGCGCGCGGGTCGGGCACGGACCGGTCTGGTGCTGCGCTGGGCAGCGGTGTAATGATGGTGTTTCCGGCCCACATGAACAAGGTGCTCGAACTCGACCCCAAGAGCGGCAGCGTGGCTCTGCAGCCGGGGCTTAACTTTGGCAAGCTGCAACAGACGCTGCATACGCATGGCCGCTTTTTGCCGCCGTTTCCGGCCTCGCTTGAATACAGCACGGTTGGCGGTGCTATCGGCAATAATGCCGGCGGTGAAAAAAGTATTAAATATGGTTCGATGAGAGATTATGTCCGCTCACTGAGGGTAGTGCTGGCTAACGGCGAGGTAATCGAGTCGCGCCGCATCGGCAAGCGCGAACTGGGCAAGAAGATGGGGCTGAATACGTTCGAGGGCGAAGTGTACCGTGCCCTGGATACCCTAATCGAAGAAAACAAGTCATTGATCGAGCAGACGCGCAAAGATATTCGCATGAATGCAGCCGGTTATAATCTGATTGATATCAAGCGCAAGGACGGCTCGTTTGACCTGACGCCGCTGTTTGTGGGCTCGCAGGGTACGCTGGGGATTGTGACTGAGGCGATTGTCGAGACCGAAAGCTTTAACCCGCACACCTCGCTTATCCTGGCGCCGTTTGATGATATCGAAGAGGCTGCCAAAGCCATCCAAGAGATACGCGAGCTGCCGGCGCTGCCCAGCGCACTAGAGATGATTGATATTAATCTGCTTAACTTTATCGACAAAACCAACCCCAACCAGCTCAAGGGGCTGATCGAAAAGCCCTTCCGCAAACTCATGCTACTAATCGAGTTTGATGACGCCAACGCGCGGGTGCAAAAGCGCATGGTCAAAAAGGCAAAGAAAATCCTCGAACGCTATAACTCGGACTGTCGTCTGGAGTCCAGCCCCGAGCAGCAAGAGCAGATCTGGAAGCTTCGTCAGTCGGCAGCTGCAATCACCGCCTATCACGAGGGCGGTATTCGGGCGCTGCCGATTGTAGAGGACGGCATTGTGCCCACAGCCAAATTTGGCGAGTATGTCGAGAGTATTTATACCTTGTTCGAAAAGCATCATCTGCAGGTGGCATTGTGGGGTCACGCCGGTAACGGCAACCTGCACATGCAGCCGATGCTTGATCTGGGTCAGCTGGGCGACCGGCAGAAGATCTTTAAGCTTATGAACGATTATTACAAACTGGTGATTGATTTAGGCGGTTCGACCACTGCCGAGCACGGCGACGGGCGGCTGCGCGCACCATATCTGCCGTATGTATACGGCCAGGAAGTGTATGATCTGTTTTGCCAGGTAAAGGCCATTTTTGACCCGCATGGTACGCTCAACCCGGGCGTTAAGACCGGTGTTGATCTGGAGGGTCTTAAGCCGCTGCTGCGCAGCGAATATACCATGGCGCACCTGTATGATCACTTGCCGCGAACATAATATAATTAAGGTGGGTATATACGTAAACATCAAAAAGGCTTCAGCACCGTAGAGCTGCTGGTCGTGATTGTGCTGTTGGGGCTGGTCGCTGCGGTCGGTTGGCTGGTGTGGGACAGACAGAAATCAGATTCCAGCAATAACCAGGCAACTCAGACGAACGTTAGCCAAAACAAACAGCAGGCTGGTAATGCATTCAAGCCGGAGATACCTGCCGGCTGGGAAGAAAAATCCGCCGAAGGTGTTGAGTTTGCGGTTCCGGCGGGATGGCAGCAAGGGGTTGAGGTTGAGAAGTTTGCTGCAGACGAGAATATTCCTGTGGGATACGGTGCGCCGGTTTGGGTGCGGTATTCAACCTCTGCCCAGGCATGGCAGACAATTGACATGGACAACAGCGGGAATCCAAGTATCGTACGGGACTCAAACCTCGTAAAAAACAGCGAATCAAAAGTTGAAGGCGTCCATCCTACCGCCACCTATGTGACCGGTGACGGCGGTGACGGGCAGTACAGGGTACTGGTGTTAAAGAATAACCAGGTATATCAGCTATCCCTGCCGGCGCTTTGCGGCGACACCGTTTGTGAAGGCGATAAAGAATGGACCGTCCAAAAGATTGAAAGTTCTCTCCCGGCATTCATAAAAACCATCGTCATCAATTAGAATAAAGGACCTTTAGGGGTTTATATGTTCTGCCGTGATGCACGAACTAGAACGTGGACGGGTTACGTTAAGTAAAACAGGACAATAATACGGCCACAGGGCTGGGTTGCTGCCATTAAATATAAAAACACCAAACCTTTCGGCTTGGTGTTTTTATCTGGTGCGGATGAGAGGACTTGAACCCGAAGAGTGCCAGTGGCACTCTGAGTTCACGCTAGAGAAGCATTTCTGCTTGAAGTGTTTCTCTGAATCTGTATACGCATTCTCTGGTTGGTTAGCGCTAAGGTTCAAGGCTCAGTGGCAAGCAAAAAGTCCAGTAAAAAAACTGGACTTATGTACAAATATGGTGCGCGAGAGAGGACTTGAACCTCCACAGGATTGCTCCCACTACCACCTCAAAGTAGCGCGTCTACCATTCCGCCACTCGCGCAAAACAGGGGCCATTATAGCATAAATAACCGTGGTGGGCGAGGTGGGACTTGAACCCACACGGCTTTTGGCCACAGCATTTTAAGTGCTGACTGTCTACCATTCCAGCACTCGCCCATTAAACAATGATTGCAAAGAGACACTTCTTATAGAGTGATATGGAGGCACCGAGCGGACTTGAACCGCTGTACGAGCTTTTGCAGAGCTCTGCCTAACCCCTCGGCCACGGCGCCATTCCGGACTATTTTATCAAAAAACCTCTGTTAAGGATATGGGCGGTTACTTTTTGAGGTGTGTTCGGCATGTCCGGGGACTGCTGCCGGGATGGTACACTATTAGTATGCGTGGGAGTGTGTATCGGTCAGATGGTGTAAGGCCGCGACCCGGCAGGCTGTGGATGCTTGTGGCCGCTGTGCTTATTGTGCTTGTGGCAGGTGGGGCCGTCTATCTTCTTGCGCGTAACAATGCAGGCGGCCAGGCGGCTAACCGGCTGCAATTTGCAGATACGCTGACTGAAAGCGAGAAAGATATTATTACGCGCGCGGTTGCCGAGCAGCAAAAATCAATCGGGGGTGATGTGCAGGTACGGGCTGGCACAAGCCTGACGGCCGATAACGCGCCGCTGTTGATGGCGTATGTGCCGGTTACGGCGTCCAGCGCCTCCCGCCAGAGCGTTACGGAAGCCGAGCTGTCAGAACTAGAGCTGCTGCTGCCCGTTGATGTTGACCAAAAAGTAAAAACCGGTATTGCCGAGGCGCTGGACAGACAGGCTGCTACCATAGGGGTGCTGGAAGGGCCGGTGGAAGAGATTGGGGCTGACCAGGTGGCGCTTATACCGGCGCACCGGCTGAACAGCAGGCTCAAGTTATTGCAGCTGAACGGTGATTATTATCTGGATTCGTTTACTAGCGGCGCGCTGTTTAGGCAGGCGGTTTTTGAGGGCGATGATGCCGGGGTTTTTGCCGATCTTAAGCTCAATAATCTGCCCGGCAAAGACAGGGTGCTGAGCTTTAAGCAAACAGGTGTTACGGCGCTGACGCGCGCCATGATGGTTAGGCTCCGATCGGTGCCTGACGCGACTTATTTTAGTGAAAAGATTGGCGATTTTTTGGCGGCGGCTGACATTACACACGTTTCGAACGAGGTATCGTTTATGCCAAACTGCGCCCTGCATGAAATCCGCTTTTGTGCGCCGCCCGAGATGATTGAGGTGCTTAAAAGCAGCGGTGTGGACGTGGTTGAGCTGACCGGCAATCACAACAATGACTATGGGGCAGAATATAACGCTGCTTCAATAGAGCTGTACCATAGTTTAGGCTGGAATACCTTTGGCGGCGGTCTTAATGCCGTTGAGGCCGCCAAGCCGTTTGTGGCGCAGCAAAAAGGCAGCAGCCTGACGTTGCTGGGTTATAATTATGCCGATGGTCCGGGCAGCGGTGCGCTGGCTGGGCCCGACAGTGCGGGCGCCAATGGCTTTAATCTTGAACAGGTTAAAACCGACATAGAAGCGGCCAAAGCCGGCAATAGTTTTGTCATTGTTGATATCCAGTTTTATGAATGTTACGCCTATCCCGCCGGCTACGTCGAGTATCCGCAGTGCGATGCCCCTATCCCCAATCAGGCAGAGGTTTTTCGGCAGGTGATCGACATGGGTGCCGATATGGTGGTGGGCACTTCGGCACACCAGCCGCAGACGTACGAGCTTTATAACGGCAAGCCGATTTACTACGGTCTGGGTAATATGTATTTTGATCAGGTGCAATGGCCGGGCACAGAGCGGGGCATTATTCTGACCCACTATTTTGTTGACAGTATGTTGGTGCAGACCAGATTGACGCCGACAGTTTATGACCGCGATCTGCAGACGCGCATTATGGATGAAGCGGAGGCCGTGCAATTACTGGAGCGTTTGCAGGGAGCGGCAAAACCGTAGACATCAGAATAGCGCGGTGCGTGCAGAGACATGCCGCAAAAGTGTGTGAAATAGACAAAATTCAGATTAACGAAGCCGGAACAGCCGTTCCAAAACAGCCGCAAAAGCCGATACGGTAAGAGAGGCTCCGGTAAACAGCATGCCTATAACAATAAGGCCCGGGGCATCATCGTGTTGAGCCCACACGTAAAGCAGCGGTAAAGTAGCGGCAAAGATCAGGCTGATCACGACGCCGCTCAGCGTAATGTTTTTGAGTGCCTTAACAGAGCGTTTTGAGAAAGCATTATTTGTATCGATAAGATTGATGACTATCATAGCCTGATAAAGCGCGTAGAAAAACGGCAGCGCAGCTGCATAAAGTGCAGCAATAATGCCGTAGAAGACGAAGGTTATGTCCGGATACTCGGCAGAGACGCCTCTCCACATGGCAGGCAAAGCGAATATGTATAATGCCAGTACAATCGCCGACAAGGCGACAAGGGCCACCCGCAGGATCAGGGTCGCTGATCGGTTAAGCATGGTGTAGCGCTGTTGCTTCATGGCGTCAGGTTAGCAGAGGTTTGGCTGCAGCTCAATAAAATTTTTATGTGAGGACGTTTGCTTACAAATTTCGGCTTGAGGGTAGGCTACAATAGGTTTATGGTTTTGTATCACGAAGTTGAACGGGATAAGCTCGGCAGCGTATTGGCTAACGGCCTGTCCCAGGGTTCGGGCGGCGGCAAGCGCGATAAGGCCATCAATAAAACCGATAAGTTCTTAAACAGCTTTCGCTCGAAGGAGCTTATCAGCCTGGGCGTAGACCGGCAGACAAACATTTATTGCTATATGGCTGAGGATGGTAAAGTGGCAGATATCACCTCTGGCATGCGCAAAAGTCCGGACAATATTTCTCAAGATCCGGGGTACATATTGCTTAAAGTCACGCCTCGGCCGGGCGGCGGCTTTGTGAGCGATCTTGATACGTACGACGGTGTTAAAGAATGTCTGCTGCAAGGTGACACGGCCGGCGCACATAAGCTGGCGGCGGCGTACTGGAAGCGGCTGGTGCCGCTCGAAGAATATGATGGCAGCTACCACCGCCCCGAGGTAATGTTGGCGTATGATGTCGGGCCCGAAGATATTGCAGTCGCAGATACATAAGGGTCCAAGTTGTCCGGAGCTGTTTTTGAAGATGTCTGAACAGCCGCTAGAGATTCTGGAGGATGCCGACGTTATTGCCCTCGGTGTCCGTCACGATGGCCCAGATCATACTCGCTCCCTCTGGCTGGGTGGGCGGCAGGGCGACTTTGCCGCCGGCTGCTTCGACCATTTTTATCTTGGCATCTATGTCCTCAACCGTGATAACGATCAGCGGCTTGTCAAAGGCCTGGCTGCGCGGCGAAATGTCACCGTTAATAACGCCCGGTTCGCTTGGCACGCCCTGTTCGTCGGCATCGACGCTTGTTACCATCAGGCTGCCGCCGCCCATGTCAGACGTGGCCCAGCCAAACACATCGGCATAGAATTTTCCCGCCCGTGCGGTGTCGTCTGCGGGTAGTTCAAACCAACTTACTTTGTCTGCCATGAGTATCTCCTTTACCTAATTTTAGCGTTGCGTTTAGTATAACAAGCTACTCGGCCCGGCGCGCGAAAAGTTCTGCTGTCTCACGCATGAAGATTTCGGCCACCTTTGGGCCGACTCCGAAAAGCTCTTTAAGTCTTTTTGCAAACTCGTCCTCATTGGCGCTGTTTTCCAGCATTAAAAACAGCGAACCCTCGTATCCGCGGATCAGCTGGTCCATGCAGGTCTGCAGGCCGCGCGCGGTCACATGCTGGTAGCGGGTGTAGCCGCCGCGGTTAAGTGCGCGCACCAGTTCATGCTCTTGCGCTGCGGCAATTACCATCGGATTATCAAAGCCCTTTTTGAGGAACAATCGCCAGGTGTCGACTGCTGTGTCAGACCGGATCGGCTTGCCAAACAAATAGCAAAGCAAAAACCATTTAAACATATCGGCCTCCCCCGATAAGACGTCGAGCCCAAACTCTTCTGCCGAGTGTGATGGCCGTGGTTTTTTAGCCATACTATTAGTATACGGGCCGGCCGCAAGTCTGTGTTCGTCGTGGCTTATATAATTAAGCCCATCACTGCAATGCCGGGTCTAGTGCTGCCTCGTGCTTTATGATGCAGTGTTTTATGATATCCACTTGACGCCCGAAGTCCGATATTCGTTCAGACGGTAGGCAAGTATCTCTTTAATCAAATCGGCGGGCAGCGGCTTGTCGTAGGGCAACTGCACCGAGCCTTTGCCGGTTGTGTATTCGGTTAGTCGGGGTTCAAAGGCCTGCTTTGTGCTGGGGGTGACGACCAGATTCATGTGGTTTTTAAAAGCGCCATAAGATGCCAGAATCATGCCGTCCTGGTCCAGTACTGCCGGATCGCCCCACTTGATAGCCTCCTGTGTATTGGGCAGGGATGCTTGGACGATCTTGCGCAGCTCTAATAACCTGGTCTTTTTATCGCCAGAAAAGCCGTTAATATATTCGTCAACGGTTGTTGGTTTCATAGATTCATCATAGCAAATTATGTAAGTCAGGACTTTAAAATTACAGCGCGCTGTGCGTAAGGGTCTTCAGCTGTAACCTTAACCTGCTTAGATGGTGTAGGTTAAAAGTACGTTACCGTTTTGGAAAGTGCGGGTGCTTTTAAGTTGCAAATTTTTGGTGAGTCCTTCGAACAGGGGCGAGCCGCCGCCAATAAACACCGGATTAACCATAAGTCTTAGCTCATCCAAAAGCCCGGCTTCGATCAGTTCCTTGCCCAGATGCGAGCTGCCCAGTACGGCGATATCCTTGCCGGTCTGTGACTTCAGTTCTTTGATCTTTGCTTCAAGATCGTGAGAGACCGCGGTGTTTTGCCAGGTGACGTCGAGCGGATTGCGCGAAAACACCACTTTTTGCAGTCTATTCATGCGGGTGGCCGTGCTGTGTTCGGCATCCTGAGCCTGCTGCGCCGGCCAAAAATCAGCCATCATTTCGTAGGTTTTGCGGCCAAATACAAGGGTATCAACCTCGTCCAGCTGTTTGTCGGAAAATTCTATAAACTCTTCGTCAGTATTGTGCCATGAAATGTCGTGGTCCTTGCCCTCAAAATACCCGTCAAGCGTCACCATCATAAACAAAATTACTTTTCGCATATTTATAAGTATAGCAAAAGAAACAGCCTGGCTTGCTGAAAGCTGGTTATGAAGCCCTAGAAGCTTGCATGCCGGTTTAGTGCGTCAGTCCAGCTGTTTGCCAGGAAGTTTTTTCATTAAATTTTGCAGCAAAGGCAACCGCTTTATTTCAAACGTTGCTAATGGTTCATCTTTAGAGCCAGATGCGAGCAGCCGCCAGCCGACGCTAACCATGATTTTAAGAGGCTTGGTTTGCGAATCGTACAGATCTGTATAGAAATCATCCGGTATATTAAACTTCCCGCCGGTTGCCTTGTTCATAATAAGTGTAGTTTTTTGAGCCCAAAGAGATAACTTTGCTTGCAAATCCTGGTCTAGCTTTAGACTATCTGTGGTAATGATTAATTTTTCAAGTAACGGCTTGGCTGAGCTTTCAATGTCGGACATCCAGCGGTTGTTACAGTCCGCGCAGACTATCTTTGCCTTGTCCTGAAAGATTGCTTTACTCCATGATCTTGATATACCATCGCCAGCAACTTCATTAATTGCAACTTGACCTTTCTTGAATTTCTTAGATAGCAAGTTTGGATAAAGGTGTTCGAGTGTAACTACTTTAGACTCGTCACGACAGAAAACACATACTCTCTTAGTCATAGCCATATCATAACAGAGGTTAAAACCATTTCGTATTGTTACTGACTTCTCTGTAAAACGACTCTGTTGCTATTTTTTTCTTCTCGTCTCTTACTCCTTGGAATAAGAGATATTAAAACCTGAATTTAACAGATAAAAAAGAGCCCTTTTCGGGCTCAAAGTTGCGAACGGTGCCGCTTGTCAGGCATATTTCTAACCATTACACCTGAGAAAGTCGATTTGTATAAACTAAAAGAACTGGTAAATCAGCTTGGTTTGTCTAGCGAACTGCTCAGTAGTTAAGAAGTATTTGTTTTTTTGTTGTGTTAATCTTTACGCTTCTTCCCATCGGCAACACAACCTGTGGATCCGTATGCCCAAAATCAAGGTTTTGAACAATAGGGATTTCTTTGTTATATTCACGCACAGCTTTTAAGACAGTATTGCGTTGCTCTTCGCTATACTTGGCTTTTTCTTCTGCACTATTCTGCTTATCAAACTCCCAAGCCTTTGGTCGTCCAACCAAAATAGCCTGAAACTTATTTAACCAACCACGTTCACCAAAACCAATAAGTAGATATTCCATAATCCAGTGTTCAGGTATGTCCTCTGCGGTTTCAAGAAACAGTACCGTACCTTCGAGGTCTTCATCTTTCGGAAGATACTTACCAGTAGAGGATTGTACTATAAGACTTTCTACACACCCACCCCAAAGTACACCCTCTGTATCAACAGTGCCGTCCCATGCCAAACCTTTATTGGCATCCATTTTTCGTGATTTATACAGGTTTTCTTTAACAGACCAATCTAAGCCTTCGTCATTGTATTCACTGGATACCTCAAGCTCATATTCACCTTCATCAAACAAAGCGTGGTTAAGCGAATTGACTGTAATATCAAACATCTTCGTGTTCATACCAAACTGGTTCATAACCCCGCCGCCATAGTAGGAAGGTATGCCTAAGTTCCAGAGGAAATTATGCAGGTGCGTATTATCGCTGTAACCAAAGAAAGGTTTTGGATTATCAATGAATACTTGAGGGTCTAAGTACTTAATGAGCTTTATTTGGTCAGAACCGCCAATAGAAGCGAAGACTGCTTTGTTCTTTGGATCAGCAAACGCAGACATAATATCTTCTGCTCGGTCTTCTAGCGAAGCGCCCATTATTCGAGTCGTCGAATACTCTATCGGTACTAGGTCAAATATACTTCGCATTCGTTCAAGACCTAGGTCCTGCACCCACGGAAAAGCTTGAGGCAACCCTGCGGAAGGAGAGACAACTGCAACTTGGTCGCCTTTAGAAAGTTTTGGTAATTTTACGAACTGTTTCACTTAATCATCATAACAGAGGTCGAGTTAGAGTCATAGTTTGGGTATAAGCAAAAAACGCCGATTTACTCGACGTTTTATAGAGGTCATTTTCTAAAATGTGTTTGGTGCGGGTCAGGGGACTCTAGTCACCTTCGGCGACCCCGAAAAAACGTCTTTGAAAGCACAGCTTTCAAGAGTTTGTTTCCTTGCGTCCCGCCACTGGCGGGACTCACCCTGGCCTTTAGGCAGGTGCAAGAGTCCGCCAAGACCAAGTAAAAAGCCGGTCTCTCGACCGACTCTTTACTTGGTGCGGGTGAAGAGACTCTAAGCCCTTGACCGCATGAGATGCGGCGCAAGAGCTGGTCTCGACTACTGTTTAATTTTGAAGAGGTCGAGAATTTGAGAGTTTCTCAACATAAACCAAAATAAAAACCCCACTTTCGTGAGGTCTTTATTTTGGTGCCGGATAGCTGGCATATTTCTAACCGCTTCTTCTGACAATGTCGATAC
>CAZBAF010000001.1:0-211612 GCA_964490245.1 uncultured Candidatus Saccharibacteria bacterium | reverse complement strand
ATTCGGAATATTTTATTGATCATACTTATAAGTTTCTCCACTGATTCTTTTTTCTTCTCTCCATGAAATAATAAAACTTTTAACATAGTCTTTTATTAGCCTGTCCCTGTGATGTAAAAAAATATAGTAATTACAAAATCCAGGGTGTATACCCCTGTAGTCATGCCTATAATCATCACTTCGTTTAATAATTCGGAATGGTTTGATTTCAAATGTTGTGCTCAGCTGAGGTGCAAGAACCGCTTTTCGGATATTGGCTTGTAGTGCAGCAAGTGCCTTGAAGGAATAATTTTTATACAGTACATACCTCACACTGGCACTTTGGGGAATATTGGTTAACACCATAACTATTTCTACATCAAATAGAGGATGTTTATCTTTTATTTTCTTTCTTAATGAGTCCATAAATATCACAGTTGAAGCAAGGGTGTCGAGAATATTCATTAAATTTATATCGAAATCTTCAAATTCTGAATGAAGTCTTAGGGTAGCTTCGAGCCTTATCATTGGCGGCTTCTGGTCGTAGCTGTGAGCACCACCATATCCTTTTAGCTTACTTTTTGTGAATAATAAAAACTTTCTGCTTACATACCTCAATACACTGATCAGAAAAATAATTAGGTCTTTGTTCTCCCATAAACTGAAGATAAACGCGGCAAAACTGGCCTCTCCTCCACCACCCCTTCCTTCAGGCTCTATTGTTTCTAATGTTTCTAATTTTAAATGATTCTCTTTTCCGAAATCCCTGATTTCTTTGTCAATTTCAGCTTTGAATTTTTCATGAATAATAAATTCAGCCCTCTGGTAAAAAAAGGGGTACGCACATATTTCTATGTGACCTAATTCCTTGGAAAGCTCTTCGAAAGACCCCATATTAGGCTAATTTAAGCATTAATATTGATATCCTCAAAGCATAAGAATAAAACAATAAATGTATCTGCCAGAACCTCTCATCAACCGCTTAAACCGCAACATGCACATGCCGTAGGCGTGTGCCACAATGTGCGGTGCGGTTGATAAATAGCATTCTGTTATTATATGAGTAATGAAGAAGTTATCTAATAAAACAATCTTGATTTCCGTTGTGCTGTTATTCGTATTATCAGCTGCGCTCATTTTGTTCCTAGAGCTTTCTAACAATAAAGAATCTGATACTAGTCAAAGCAAGACAACCACAAACACAACCGTAGATCAAAGCAACTCTCAGAACACTGAGCCAGCAGAAATTAAATACAGTATAAATACTGGTAGTCGAGAATCTCCTTGTGTTGGAACATATACAAATGGCCAAAGCAACATAGCTAAACCGTGGCTTGGATTTGTAAATTTAGGTTCTCCGTCTAAATCAGTTTCTGCCCAAAAACTAGTTACTGATGCAGAATCAAAGATGTATGAGTACAATCAGGACTATAAATTTGGTGACCATACAGACGCTGAAAGAGATACATATTTCAATTCAGTATTTAGTGAACTGCAAGAGTCGTTTAAGAAACTAAGCCTAGAACAATGGAATTCTGAATTACAGTCTGAAAAGACAAATTTTAACGACAAGATAGTAAATGGAAACAAGGAAAATTGCTTTGATATGTATATAGTTAGTACTAATCTAGCTGATTATGTAGAATCACAGGCCTTAAAGTCTCAAGGACTTTAGTAAGCAACTGAAGCGTAACCAGTGTTGTATTCCAACGACTTTGTGTGATAGTATAACTTTAGATTCTTGGAGTTGCAGTACACGACATTCATGCTAAAGAATCGACGACAGCCTAATTCTGTCAGAACCTCTCAGATCGCTGAGTTGTAATTCAGAAGCCAGTCTGATGCGTATCAAAAGATACATACATAAGTGGACAAGCTGTACGGATACCGAGGCCCCATTTAGTCAGACAGACCCTTTGTTGTAGTAAACAGTTACGGACACTAGGAACAAAGCTTTTAACCATTTTTTGGTGACTCGTATAAAGAGTAAGCTTTTGTTGCCTAGTTTTTTTATTTCGTCGTTATATATGCCACCCCGAAATGGGTGGTTTTTTAATATCTAAAAATCTGTACTACTAATTGTACTGATTGGAAAGGTCTTTAAGACTGTGAATAGGTGTACACGGGAACGCTCGCCCTTGGCGAGTTTACTCGCCCGCGGGCGTGTCCTGTATAACTTGATATACAGGACAAAAATAGGGTCATTCTGTGATTAATGATCCAAATAAGTTATTTAAAAAACAAACATTTCAAGAAGCCTCGTACAAGGTATATGCAAAAGAAACGCAGTACCCTCATTCAAGCCGTATCTTCATACCAAAACAGCCATATTCAAAACTTAAAGAAGGTATGGAATCTGAAACCAAAACCTCAATAGGTAAAGGTATTACCGACAATGACAATTTAGAAAGATCGTTGCGTAGAACTAAGAGCAAGATTCGGGATATCGCTTTATGTAATGAGTTTGAGCTTTTCATTACTCTAACTATGAAAGTCGATAGACAAGATATAAATAAATCAAAAACAAAAGTAATAAACTGGTTTAAGAATCAACAAAAAAGAAACGGTAAATTTGAATACTTAGCAGTACCCGAGTTTCACAAGGACAAAAAATCCCTACACTACCATAGCCTACTAAAGGGCTATACCGGTGAGGTTGTACAAGCTGTAAGTCCGAAAACTGGTGAAATTCTGAATAATAAATACAACCTAAAAAGTTACACCCTCGGCTTTAGTGATGTCCGAAAAATTAAGCAAACTCCAGACGATTTTAATAGAGTTGCTAACTACATTACAAAATACGTAACAAAAGACATGCCATTATTATTCGGCAAGAATCGGTACTGGGCTTCACATAGTTTAAAGCGACCAATTGTAATCGAGAATCCACCAGAGTGGTATAAGGATAAAAAGCCAGACTGGCAATACGAATCTGAATACGGCACTACCATGATATTTAACAACGGGAAATCCGATGTTAAGTAAGGAACAAGTAAAGGCATGGGTTGAATATATTAAGCTACTTGCTGAAATGGACAGGAAACAGAATGGCAAAAACAGCAAATAGGTTATACTTATCCGTATACAAGGAGGGTTTGTGAAAGGGATTTTAATTGGACGTGTATCTAGTGCAGATCAGGTCGATGCTCTACCTGCTCAGGTATATAGACTAACCGACTACGCCGAAAGTCAAGGCTATGACTACGAACTCTATACATTTCATGAAAGTGCCTACAAAGGTAAACGAGATAAATTTAGAGCTGTGATAGATAAGATTGTTAGTAGTAAAGAACGTGTAGTAGTCGTATTCGATAAAGTAGACAGATTTACGAGAGATTCAAGTTCAGAAGAAACTAACATACTAAAAAAGCTTTTCAAGAGTGGCAAGATAGAATTGCACTTTCCGTCAGAAAACTTGTTCCTCAATGAAAATTCCTCAACTACCGACACAATGCGACTTGGTCTAAACGCAGTATTCGGTGAGTACTACTCAGGAATGGTCGGTGAAAATGTTCGTAGAAGGTTTGACCAGTTACGTCGTGACGGATCATATCCACATAAAGCACCAATTGGCTATAAGAACGTAAGGTTAGAAAATGGAAGTGCATGGATAGAACCTGTCGCTCTTTACTCAAAAGCAATTAAGTCTGCATTTGAGTTATATGCAACGGGTAGCTACTCACTATTCCTTGTCAGGAAGAAAATCATTGAAGAGTACGGTATACAATTCACGAGTGCCCAGTTGCACCGTATCCTAAAAAACCCGTTCTATATGGGTACAATGAGAATCAAGGGCAAACTCTACAAGCATAATTATAAAACAATCATTAGTGAAGAATTATTTGATGAAGTCCAAGAGGTTTTTGATGGACACAGCAAGAGGCCAAAACGTTGGGCGGGACTACCCTATCCCTATCGTGGGCTCATAAGCTGTTCTGAGTGTGGCTGTGCAATTACTTTCGAGAAAAAGAAGCAAAAGTATGTTTATGGGCATTGTACTCAGTCTAAGGGCAAGCATGACGCTCGTTATGTAAATCAAAACGATATGACGACTGAACTCAAAAAAGCAATCGGTACAATCTACTTGCCGAAAGAAGGCTACGACCAAGTAAGACAGGCTTTGATTGAAGACAGCAAGCAAGTTAAGACTGAAAGCCAAGAAAAGCTTAGTGAGATAACACGTCAAATTGGATTAGCTGAAGCAAAGTCTGACAAAAACTACGATTTATACCTAGACGGCAAAATAACTGAAGAAAAGTATCTCAAAAAGGACAAAGAACTAGCAAAAACATTAAAGGATTTGAAGAAGGCTAGTAAAAATATCGAACTTATTGCAAACAATGATTTTACCAGAGAACTGTACCTGTTAGAGCTTATGAGAGAAGCGCCAAATTTGTTTGAAAACGGTGAAATTGAAGACATACGCAAACTTATGAATATGGTACTTTCGAACTTAGAGCTTGAAGACAAACAACTTCGGTGGAAATTAAAAAAGCCATACGATAATATGGCTGATTGTATAAAAACTGAAAACTGGCTGGGACGGAGGGATTCGAACCCCCGAATGCCGGGACCAAAACCCGGTGCCTTACCACTTGGCGACGTCCCAATGAAAGACCTGGCAGTGTGGTTACGAGGGGCAATTGTAACAGATTATACGTGTTTATTCCAGCCGGAGCCGGTCGCTCTCTTCTGCAATCCTGTATACTGAAAGCAGAAGCACTATGGCAAAGAAAAAAACCGAAAAAATAATCCCCCGCTTTACCCTGCGCTATGGCAAAAAGACTATCCGGTTTATCGGGGACAGAGTAATTATCTTCCGTCTGATGCGGCGTTTGCACGGTCGTTTCTGGGGCGTGGCCGGTCTGTTTATTATGCTGTTTGGGTTTGCGGTGTGCTTTTTGGTGCGTCCGGAAACGCTCAGTTGGTCAACAGCCTTTAGTGACTTTGGCCGGGATGTGCGCACGGCGCCTTATCTGGCTGCCTCGCTGTTCTTTGGCGCCTATGGTATGTGGCGCTGGCGCAATTACCTTAAGCGTACCCTGCACCGGGCAAAACCGGTCACAACGCTGGTCGGTCTGACGGTCACCGGGCTGTATATTGCCGCCCTGATGCCGGTTGCATGGGAGCCGTGGCCTTATCGTCTGCACATGTTTGGCGTGATTCTGGCGGGTGCCAGTGCCGCTGCTGTAGTGGTGGTGGATACGCTGCTTACCCGCACGAAGCGGCGCAAGCGTGTGGCGCTGTGGCGGTTTCTTCGGCTGGTTTCGTTCTTGATGATTATTGTTGGCGGCTACGTCACGTTCGGCTCTGCATCGGTTGTGGGCTGGTTCCGGCTGGCGCTACTGGGCGAGCTGCTGATGCTGGTTGGATACGGTATCTGGATTATTGATAAGACTTACCGCGGTGAGGGTGGCCGCTCCAGGCTGTCGCTTCTGCTTGGCAAAGTCATCCTGATCGATTAACTGGTATACTAAAAGAGTAAAGAGAGGGGCGGTAATCAATATGAGTGTCATGATTCAGGCAGATAACTTACAGACCGTAAAGCGAGCTAAGGCTACGGTCAAAGGACCGGGTGTGGACGGGTCGCTGCAGCTAACCGAGTACAGTGTCGACGGGGCGCCGTATGTACACGTGCGTCTGGAGGTTTCGGGTGATCCTGATGTCCTCAAGCCGGGTGTCCATGCAGTGCATTTTCATGAAAAGGCGGCTTGTGATTGTGAGGGTTTTAAGTGTGCAGGCGGGCACTTTGACCCTGGTCCGGCCGGCAATACCGACCCTGATGCCAACCACGGCTACCATGCCGGGGATCTGCCCAGCATTACTATAGGCGAGGATGGCAAAGGTGTACTGGAGGCAATCACCACACGCGTGACCCTGTCAGACGGTCCGGTGTCACTGCTTAGTAAAGAGTCGGCGCCTGAAGGCACATCAATTATGATTCACGCCAATCCCGATCCGCATACCGCGGGCGAAACCGGGTCAGGCCATAGCGGCGGCCCGCGTCTGGCCTGCGGCACTATTGAGGCTGCATAAATATACAACCATTGGGCATGCTGTTGATTTTTCACCTCATGACCCTGTACAGTTATCGGTAAATGAACGAAGCTTTTCCGCGTATACCGGCTGAATACGTCGTGCCCTTGAATGTGAATGGACTTAAGGGCCGTATGTTGCGCATGCCGCCACCCAAGAATAAAAAGCGTGAATTCCTGCTGGTATACGGACACCATTCAACCCTGGAGCGCTGGTACGGCATGGCAGAGGTGCTTAATGATTACGGCGGGGTGACTATGCCCGACCTGCCCGGCTTTGGCGGCATGGACAGCTTTTATAAAATTGGCGAAAAGCCCGATCTTGACACTATGGCGGATTACCTTGCCTCTATTATAAAGCTGCGGTTTAAGAACCGGCGCTTGACCATAGCCGGCATTTCGTACGGATTTTTAGTGGTGACGCGTATGCTGCAAAACTACCCTGATATTGCCCGCAAAGTTGATGTATTGATCAGTCTTGCCGGTTTTGCCCATCATGAAGATTTTGCCTTCAGTCCGACGCGGAAAAGGCTTTATAAAATCGGCTCAAGCATATTCAGTCACCGATGGACTGCCCTGTTGTTCCGTAATCTTGCCCTGCATCCGGTCGTGTTGCGAACGGTGTATCATCGCACACACAACGCCAAGCACAAGTTTGCGGGTTATGACGAGCAAACCAAAAAGGCGCTGACAGAGTTTGAAATCCTGCTGTGGCGTACCAATGACGTGCGAACCCACTGGCGAACAACCATCAGCATGCTGACGGTCGATAATTGCCGGGCGCGCGTTGACCTGCCGTTGCATCATATCGGCACAGAGGTCGACCATTACTTTATAAAAGAAGTTGTTGAGCAACACATGCGGGTTATTTTTGAAGAATTCAACTACCTGCAGGCGCCTTTGGATCGGCATGTGCCCAATGTTCTTGCCACCAAACAGGAGGTGGGCCGTTTCCTGCCGCGCAAAGCACGCAGTTTGCTCAATAAAAAAGTCTAAGTTGTGTGGTAGAATAAGACCATGAAAATCGGCCTTGTGTGCCCGTACGACTTCTTTCGTCATGGTGCTGTTCAGAAGCTCGTTGCTTTGTTGGACGAAGAGCTGACGCTGCGCGGATATGATGTGCGCATTATTACGCCCCGCCCCCGCGGTTATAAAGGCAACCCTCCGCCCCGCACAATTTTTGTGGGTAAATCGGCCAAATGGAATACGCCGCTGCAGACGACACTGGAGGTTGGTATTAGCTTTGAGACAACCGATCTGGAAGAAATGCTGGCTGCCGAGAATTTTGATGTGATACATGTGCACGAGCCCGAAGTGCCGGTGCTTGGTGCGCAGATTGCCGCCCGCGCCAACTGCCCCATTATCGCTACGTTTCATGCGACCGTGCCCGAGACCACCATGGGCCGCACCATAGAGCTTTTCCGTATCCCGTATTCACGCTCTATTTTTCGCAATATTGCCGCCATGACAGCGGTGTCTGAGAGCGCCGCCCGGTTTGTGCGCGAGTGGTCCGGCCAGAATGTCATGATCGTGCCCAACTATATTGATCTTGATCTTTACCGCTCCATGCCGGCCGATAAACGCGACGAAAACATGATTCTCTACGTCGGGCGGCTCGAAAAACGCAAAGGCGTCAAACATCTGCTGGAGGCTTTTGCCGAACTGGCGGCTCGCGACAAAAAGGCTAAACTGGTCATTGCCGGCGACGGTTCGGAGCGCGAAAGTCTGGAGTACCTTGTCGAGACGCGCCGGATTCCGCGGGTAAAGTTCTTAGGCGCAGTATCCGAGAAAAAGAAAGTTGCCCTGCTCAAAAAAGCCCGGGTTTTCTGTTCGCCGGCAATTTACGGCGAAAGTTTTGGCGTGGTGCTGCTCGAAGCCATGGCTGCCGGCACGCCCACCATCGCCGGTGACAATCCCGGCTATGCCTGTGTTATGAAAGAGCGCGGTCTGTTGTCGCTCGTTAACCCCAAAGATCCGACTGATTTTGCCCGCCGTCTGGAGGTGTTTATGAAGGACGAAGGCATCAGGCAGAGCTGGCTTGAATGGGCACACAAATATGTGGAGCAGTTTGACAGCCAGCCTGTGATTGATCAGTACGAGCAGGTGTATCGCCAGGTTGCGCATCGGCGCAGGAAGGTGCTGGCTTAGCCTTATGAAGATTGGGCTGGTGCTGGACGATACGCTCGATAAAACCGATGGTGTCCAGCAGCATGTACTAACGGTGGGCACCTGGTTAAGTGAGCAGGGCCACGAAGTGCACTATCTGGTCGGCAACAGTACGCGTACGGACGTTCCGAATGTACATTCGCTGGGCCGGCTGGTTAATATCCGCTACAACAAAAACAATGTGCGTACGCCCCTGCCCGCCAGCCGCCGCAAGATTAAAAAGCTTATCCGCGAGCAGCAGTTTGATGTCCTGCATGTTCAGCTGCCGTACAGTCCGTTTCTGGCCAAACATGTTATTAAGTATGCCTCGCCCAAAACGGCAGTGATTGGTACGTTCCATATCCTGCCGGCTTCGCGCTGGCATGGCTACAGCAACCGGCTGCTGCGTCTGATACTGGGCCGCAGTATCCGCCGTTTCGATAAAATCATGGCCGTATCCGAGCCGGCGGTGCGTTTTGCCCGGCAGGCGTACGGCATTAATGCCGAGTTTTTGCCCAATCCGATTAATGTGGCGTCATTCCGCACCGGTAAACGGCTGGCCGCCTACAATGCGCGCAAGCTGAATATTGTTTTCCTGGGCCGGCTGGTTAAGCGCAAGGGCATATTAGAGCTGATTCATGCCTACAACGCCCTGCCCGATGAGGTAGCCGCCAAAACCAGACTTATTATCTGCGGCAAAGGGCCGCTTCGGACCCGTGCCAAGCAGCTGGTGGGTGCGGGCCGGGATGTGACTTTTGCCGGTTTTGTACCCGAAAAAGACAAGCCGGATTACCTTGCTACCGCTGATATAGCCGTTTTTCCCTCAACTGGCGGTGAAAGTTTTGGCATTGTACTGGTCGAGGCAATGGCGGCAGGCGCCCGCGTGGTGATAGGCGGCAATAATCCTGGTTATAGCAGTATATTGAGTGCTCAGCCGTATCTGCTGTTCGATCCAAAGGACAAGTCCGCTTTTGCCGAGCACCTTGAACTGTTTATCATGGATGAAAAGCTGCGGCAGCGTATGTACGAATGGCAGCAGACCGCGGTTGGCCAGTACGATATTTCTGTGGTTGGCACGCGTCTACTTAAAATCTATGCAGAAACATTGAAAAATATTTCGAAAAAATGAGACAATAAAGCAAACGGGGATGATAATGAAATTTTTTTCCAGAGACAAAAAAACCGAAGTTGAAGTCACGGTCTCCAATCA
The DNA here is from genome assembly GCA_964490245.1 of uncultured Candidatus Saccharibacteria bacterium. Lineage (GTDB taxonomy): Bacteria > Patescibacteriota > Saccharimonadia > Saccharimonadales > JACDBH01 > CAZBAF01. The sequence continues at coordinate 202,243 of CAZBAF010000001.1, read as the reverse complement.
GACGGTCATGCGGGTTATCTTTTTTATCATTATATCGCTGCTTTTGCTGGCAGCTTTGCGGCAGGCTGCTCATGCTTTGACTCTAATCTTTATCGCCTTCTTTTTGGCCCTGGCGTTGAACGCGCCGGTGCACTGGATTGCGCAGCATCTGCCCGGGCGTAAGCGCGGCAGCCGTTCGCTTGCAACTGCTGTTTCGTTCCTGTTGGTTATCGCGGTTCTGGGGCTGTTCCTGGCCAGTATTGTGCCGCCGCTGGTGCGTCAGACCGGAGAGTTTATCGACTCGGTGCCGGGGCTGATTGACGATCTGCGCGATCCCGATACCACGTTGGGCGGTCTTGTGGACCGCTATGGTCTTGAGGAGCAGGTCGAGACACTGTCTGATCAAGTGTCGTCATGGGTCTCGGGCTTTGGCGGCGGCGCCGTTGGCACGCTGGGCCGGATAGGCAGCAATGTGGTATCGATTCTGACAGTGCTGGTGTTGACATTTATGATGCTCATAGAGGGTCCGCGCTGGATACGCATGGCCCGCCGCCTGACACCCGATAAGCGCGAGGCGCACTTTGAGACACTGGCCCGCAGCATGTACAGGGTCATAAAAGGATACGTCAACGGGCAGGTGCTGTTGGCGGCTATCGCTGCGGTGCTGCTGTTGCCGGTCCTGATCATTATGGACGTTAGCTATCCGTTCGCACTTATGGTGGTGGTGTTTATCTGCGGTCTGATCCCTATGGTTGGGCATACGATCGGTGCGGTGCTGGTGAGCCTGGTGGCATTGTTTACCAGCCCGGTGGCGGCAATTGTAGTGTTTGGCTACTATGTCCTGTACCAGCAAATCGAGAATTACGCCGTGCAGCCCCGCATCCAGGCAAACAGTACGGACATGTCGCCGCTCCTGGTCTTTTCTTCTGTAGTTATTGGTGTAAGTTTTAGCGGTATTTTAGGCGGTTTGGTGGCTATCCCGCTGGCCGGCTGTCTGCGCATCCTGGTGCTGGATTATCTGCGTCGCAAAAAGATCCTTGAGGACGAAGAGGTGCCTCAAATAGAAGTGGTTAAGCCAAAAGACCTGCCCGAGCCAAAAAAGGCATAACTCCCCTGTTGAATGTTTATACCACGCTATATATAGCGTATACACACCATATATAGCGTGGTGATACGCTACATATGGTTTCTAGGTTCTGCTCCAGATGGTGCCGCGAGGCGTGTCTCTGACCTCTATTCCCTGCTCTTTGAGACGATCACGGATGGCATCGGATTGGGCCCAATCTTTAGACTCGCGGGCTGATTCGCGTTGTTTGATGAGCCGTTTTTGTTCGTCGGTAATGTCCGGCCTGTTTAGGTCTATGCCCAAAAGTGCGGCGACGGTGTTGATAAAGCCGCTAAATTCCTGCAGGTGCAGATCATGCACTCCCTGCCCATAGACTTCGATGTGCTGGAATGTTTCATCGAGCAGGGCCACCGCACCGGGCGTGTTCAGATCGCTTTGCAGGTGTGAAAACAGCTGAGCCGACTTTTCTGTAAAGAAATCATCACCCAGTGAGGCGGCGTGAATGTCGCCCTGCCACTGCAGATCAGCCGCAGCCTGCCAGTTTTTGAGGCGGTTTTGGGCGGCTTCCAGTATATCCCAGCTGAAGTTGCTTTCGTTGCGGTAGTGGCTGCTCAGTACCAACAGGCGGAAGGCCAGCGGGTCAAAGCCCTTCTCTTCTATTTCGCGCAAAGTTATCACATTCCCTAAAGATTTGCTCATTTTGCGGCCTTCAATCAGGATGTGGTTGTTGTGCACAAAGTAATTGGCAAATGATGACTCGCCGGTTGCGCCGCAGCTTTGGGCAATTTCGTTTTCGTGGTGCGGAAACTTCAGGTCAATGCCGCCGGTATGGATGTCGAACGGTACGCCCAGCAGTTTGTCGCTCATGGCGGAGCATTCAATATGCCAGCCTGGCCGCCCCGCCATGTGAGAAGACTGCCCATCCACATTAAACATGGCCGGCCAATTTGGCTCGCCCGGTTCGGCTGCTTTCCAGAGGGCAAAGTCACTGGCCGAATCTTTGTCGTATTCGTCGCTGCTGATGCGCGCCTGCTCATGCCCACGGTCAATCTGCTGTAATTGCCCGTAGGTATAGCCGGCTGACTCGTACTTCTTGATAGAAAAGTAAATGCCGTCCTCGGCCGCATAAGCAATGCCGCGGTCCAGCAGCCGCTGTGTCAGCGTAATCATTTCGTCAATTGTTTCGGTGGCGCGGATGAATGTCAGCGCGCTCACGTCATTACCGATACGTTCAATATCGGTCTTAAACACCGCTTCATATTTGCGGGTCAGTTTTTGGAGCGCCTCCATAGGGTCAAGGTCCGGGTAATCCCGGCGGCTATCGCGGATGGTTTTGTCATCAACATCAGTAATGTTCATGACAGCCGTTACGTCATAGTTGCTGGCAGTCAGTGTGCGCCGCAGCAGATCGGCATAGATAAATGCCGACAGGTTGCCGATATGCAGATTGTTATAAACAGTCGGGCCGCATGAGTACATGCGCACGCTGCCCTGTTCCTGTTCGATTGGTGTAAACGGTTCAACTTTTTTAGTGAGTGAATTATAGAGTTTCATAATTATTCCCGGGTTAGATTAGACAGAAGTTCGGTGGCTTTCTGAATACACTCGGATTTGATTTCATTGAGCGGCCGGCCCTCAAGCTTAAAACCGCTGGCGTGCTTGTGCCCGCCGCCGCCAAAATGCTCGGCTAATTGGGCGGCAATCGGCGCGTCCTGATTGCAGCGGATAGCGGCGGTAATCCGGCCGCTGTCATAGCTTTTTAAGACGATACTGATCAGTACATCTTCTGTCTGCAGATGGTCCGGCTGGATAAGTGGTGCAGGATTGTAAAGCGGGCTGTAGTCGTTGATTTCCTGTTGAGGTATGGTGAGCAGCACCAGCTTTCCGTCGGCATGGAATTCGGTGCGTTGAATCAACTGGGCTTTATAGCTAAATATCGCAGACGGCATTTTATTAAATGCCCGGCGTTGCTCCTCCAGCTTTGGTCGTGAAACGCCTGCCTCGACCAATTCGGCCATGACACGGTATGTCTGGGCGCTGCTGTTCTCTGTTGTAAGTCCCATGCTGTCAGCCAGGATTGATGTCATGATAAATTCCTGAGCCTGCAGTGGCAGCGGCCACTCCAGCTGCTTGGCCAGGTCATAAATAACCTCGCCGGTCGAGACTTTGCTGCTGTCATTAATGACCACGGTGGCATACGGGATATCGCATTCCACGCCGGCATGGTGGTCAAGCACAATCACCGGCCTGCTGGCCACCCAGCCCTGGTTGCCGGAGTTCTGCAGCTGATCGAGCAGGCTCATGGCAGAGGTGTCGACAATAATCGATGCGTCAAACTGGGCAGGCACTTCCCTTTCCACTCTATCCCAGCCCGGCAGGTATTTTAGGTACTGAGGCATGTCGATGCCGCAGTACAGGATCGGTTCTTTGTCCAGCTCGTGCAGGATTGATTCCAGCGCCAAAGCTGATGCCAATGAATCAGCATCCGGGTTATCCGCCTGAATAATCAGGATTTTTTGGCTGGCAGCAATTATTTGTTTAATTTGGTCCGCGTCGGTCATAAACTGTATTGTAATCTTGATACATGAAATAAGGAATAATAAAGCACGGCTTTTGTTTTCATATCTCTTGCCTTCCTTCCAGGGCGCGGGTGAGCGTAATCTGGTCGGCGTATTCGAGATCAACGCCAATCGGCAGGCCGCGCGCCAGACGGGTGACCTTGACTTCACGATCGCCGATTGCCTGCTGGACATGCAGTGCGGTGCTTTCGCCCTCTACGCTGGCATTGGTAGCCAGGATGATTTCTTTGACTTTATCTTCATCGATACGCCTGATCAGCTGCTGAATCGTCAGGTGTTCGGGGTCAACACCGTCAATCGGTGACACCAGGCCGCCCAGTACATGATAGGTGCCCTTAAACTGGCCGGTTTTTTCGAGCGCCAGAATATCAAACGGCTCGGCCACGACCGCTACCAGCTGCTTGTCGCGGCGCGGGTCAGTGTAGAGGGGCGATAACTCCTGCCCTGCCTCGACCAGGGCAAAAGTCTTTTTGCACAAGCTGATTTTATCGTGCAGATTTTGCAGGGATTCAGCAAGTGTGCGGGCTTTTGCGGGATTGGCCCGAAACAGATAGTACGCATAGCGTTCTGCCGTGCGCGAGCCAACGCCCGGCAGCACGGCAAGTGAATCAATAAGCTGCTGTAGTGCTTTGGGTAAAACGCTCATGTGGCTAAAGCAGTATTAGGCATCGTAACGGCGACATAGCCGATTCTGGCCGAAGTTTCTTCCAGGATGAACCGGCGTTCTGCACGGGGTGGGCATTCATTGGCAAGATTACAAAGTACGCTTTCGATTGCCCGTGCTGATACGTCATGGCCAGTCTCCTCGCCAAGTCGCGCCGCAATCATGTGAACGGTCGCAGGCTTCCCGGCCTCACTGAGACAGGTGTACACCTTCTCGCCTAAATCCGGCATCTTTAAGAATGTAGAATGGGTTGTGTCGAGCACGGTGCTGCCTCTATAGCCCCAGGTTGCCCAGCATACCCATCATCGGCTGCATTTTGTCTGCTGCCAGCTTTTGGCTGGCCTTGATGGCTTCTTTGACCGCATCCTCAACCCAGCGCTCCAGCTCGCCGATATCATCGAGATCAACCTGATCTGGGTCAATATGAATCTTTTTAATTTTTTGCTCGCCGTTGATTTCGACACGCACCGCGCCGTCGCCGGCCTCTACGGCAATAATTTCGCGCTGCAGCTCTTTTTGAAGTTTCTTTACCTTCATCAGCATCTTGGCCTGGTCGAACTTACTCATGATAACCTCCAAAAACATTAGTTCAGTGTCTATTGTAACAGATGGGCTTACTCTGCGGTATCACTGAGGCTAAGCGTAAATGCCGCTTTGGTCTGATCATTGTTCGGCCAGGCAACAAAGTAGCGCACGACCTGAAAGTTGATGGCCAGCAGTATGGCGCTCAGCAGCAGTGCCTTGCCGGCGGTGCGGGCAATCGGATTGCGGGGGAAAACGTTCATCCACTGCTGCAGCAGCTGATCAATGCCAAAGCCGACCACTAGGTACAGGAATGGAAGAATGATAATAATATTGGAATGCTGTCCGCTAACCGCCACCCATGCAATACCCAGCAGGAACGCCCCAAGCATGAGCCAGCTTCGGTCAAGACGGAATGAACGCAGCAGCGTTATTACTCCGAGCACCAGGCCGGTCGCAGCGAACACATCAAGAATGGGCTGACGCCCCAGCCAGCGGACAGGATCCGACGGTGATATGGCCACAAGACTTGCGGCAGCATGAAGCGCACCCCGTCCGATTTCAGGCAGAGCCTGCAGATCAGCGGGCAGGCCGAGATAATCACGCCACAGGCTCGGCTCGCGTATCAAGCTGATTATTAATGGCACGACCAGTACGCCCAGCAGAGCTGAGGATAGCGCAATGACAGGCGTATTGAGCTGCTCGAATGATCTTCTGACATGGCGGAATTGCCACAGTGCCATAGGAATAATAAAAAGAATCATTCCGGGCACATAGATTGATAGTCCAATAATAGCTGCCGCCACCGGCCAGGCCAGTTCGCTGCGTTTAGAAAAGCGCAGCGCATAGCCAATCGAGACAATGGCCAGCAGCGACAAGAGCATGACCCTGCCGTCTGCCAGTCTGGCGGTATGCAAAAGCAGACTGGAGGTCGCAAACAGTGCTGTGGTGGCTATGGCTGTTTGAGACGAAAACAACTTGCGGGCCAATGCAAAAAACAGGACCACACTCAGCGCACCTACCACCGCACTGGTAAGCCGCAAGCCGAACGCGGTGTCCAGCGGCCGGGTTACCAGGTAAACGGCTGATTTATAGGGCGCATTGACAGGGTTATCGACAATAGATGAGACACTGTTGGCGCTTTCGTACAGGTCTAACTCGGGCTGGCTTAAGCCAGGGGTCAGACTGCCGAGACGGTACCCCATCAGCACAACAATAACCACAATGCCGGCAATTGCCAGTAGCGTTGCCCGCGACATGGCCAATAGGACGTTAAGATATTTGTTTAATCGTAGTCTCATGATCTTTACGGTTGATTATAGCACTTTGCGGCACGGGATAGGCGGTGAGTTGTGGGTTAGTGTCTAGTGATTAGTTATTAGTGGTTAGTGATTAGTGACCAGTGACTAGAAGTGAGGAGTGAGAAGTGCGGAGAGAGTTATTTAGTAGATGGTAGTTAGTAGATAGTAGTTGGAATAGGCGGCGTTAGCCGCCCATAAAAACAGTGCCCGCCCCAGCGGGCTTCTACTGTTCCTCCGGCTCTGCAAAAACTGATGAAATGGCCTGGTACTGTCTGCCGAGTCAAGCCGAAGCGTCCTCCGCTGCCTACTGAAAATATTGCAGCGGAGGTGCTTGTCGTTCTTAGTCGTCTCTTATTCAGGGCAGGCGGGCTTTGCCCGCTGACATGAATAAGTAATGCTGTCGGCGCGGCAGACAGTCAGGTGATTTCAATCATGTTTTTGTCAGTCGCCGGTCAGTTCTTTGCTTCCTTTCTTGCTGACACAAGAAAGGAAGGCGGTCAAAAGCCCCTACGGGGCTTGGCCGAAACTGGTTTTCTATTAGTTCTTAAGATCAAGAACTAAAAGGCTGCTCGTGGCGCGTATCAAGGCTGCGGAAGCGCTGTTTTTCGCGGTCAAAGTACAGGTCAACATCACCGGTCGGACCGTTACGATGTTTCTTAATGAGGATTCTGGCGATATTTTTATTCTCGGTTTCGGGGTTGTAGTATTCTTCACGGTAGATAAAGGTCACGACGTCGGCATCCTGCTCGATAGAGCCGGATTCGCGTAGGTCGGCCAGTTGCGGGATTTGCGGACTGCGGCTCTCAACCGAACGGCTCAGCTGGCTTAGTGCGATAACCGGCACTTTCAGCTCGCGGGCAATGCCTTTGAGCCCGCGCGAGATCTCGGATATTTCCTGTACCCGGTTGGAATCACCGCTAAAGCGCGCCCCGCCGCTCATCAGCTGCAGGTAGTCAACGATAATGAGTCCTAGCGGGCGCTGATGCGCTTCGCGCCGGGCTTTGGTGCGCATATCGCTGACGGTAATACCCGGGCTGTCATCGATAAAAATCTGGGCTTCGGACAGCGTGCCCATAGCATGGCCAATCCGCTCAAAATCATCATCGGTCAGGTTGCCGGTTCGCAGGTTCCAGGCGTTCACGCCTGCCTCGGCCGACAATAAACGGTCCACCAGCTGCTCTTTGCTCATTTCCAGCGAGAAGATCAGCACCGGCAGCGCCGCCTTAACGGCCACGTTGTGCGCCAGGTTGAGCGCAAAGGCGGTCTTTCCCATCGAAGGCCGGGCGGCCAGAATGATCAGGTCGGACGGCTGCAGTCCGGCAAGGATATTGTCCAGATCGCGATAACCGGTCGGTACGCCGCGCAGCGCACCCTTATCCTTGTGCAGCTCGTCGAGGCGGTCAAAGCTGGAGCTTAAAATGCTGTCAATGCTGGTTATATCCTGCTTGATATGGCGTTCTGATACTTCAAACAGCCGGGTTTCAGCGTTTTCAATCAGCTCCTGCAGGCTTTGTGCTTCGTCATAACCCAGGTCGGCTATGACCTGACTGGCTTTGATGAGGCGCCTTCGGGTAGCTTTTTGCGAAATGATTTCAGCATAGCGGGTGGCGTGGGCTGCCGTCGGGACAAAGTTGGTCAGCTCTGTCAAAAACGAGGCATTACCGACGACATCCAGCATGCCGGTGCTTTTCAGCTGATCAGACAGGGTTAGGACGTCAATGGGGCTGTGCTTTTCGTAAAGCTGGATAGCTGCCTCATAGACGCGGGCATGACGTTCGTCATAAAAATCCTCGGGGCGGACAATATCGGCAACTTTAACGATTGCGTCTGAGTCAATCAGAATCGCCCCAAGCAGCGAGGCTTCCGCCTCGGTATTTTGTGGCGGCAGATTTTTAAGAGCACCGGGGTCAATTCTGTTAGAGTCCATGTGTCCTGCTTTCCTGTATTGCCGGCTTAAGGCTGCGTATCAAAGCGGTGCGTGGATTAATGCCGGTAAATTGTTGCTTGGTGTAGCTCATCAGCTTTCCAGTACTTCCCCGCCGCCAAAAATGTTTGTAATCGAAGCCAGCTCCGGCGGTGCGCTGTTGCCTGCCGGTTGCGGTGTGGAGCCGGTTTCTGCGGCCGGTGATGTTTTTTTGCCGACCGAGCTGTCATGGGTGGCGTGTATTTCAAAATCGGCGCCGGTTACTTTCTTGATCGCTTCCTGAATTTTGCTGCGTGTGCTGCTGTCGGCTGCCTTTTTAGCGTGGAACCCGAACCCGAAAGTCAGGTGAAGCGTGGTGTCCTCTATGCGGGCTTCAGCCATGCGCAGCATGCCATACAGGGTGTTGTTTGCTGATTTTATGTGTACCAGCACATCCTGCCACCAAGTGGCAAGTTCGCCCACAGGGGCAAGGTTTTGAGAGGGCTGGATGTCTGCCTCTTGCGGGGGCTGCGGTTCGTCGGGTGCTGGTGCGGACTCGGGCGGTGTGCCCTGAGGCGCTGGAGCAGGCACAGGGCTGTCAGTTATAGTTTCCGCTACCGGCTTTGGTGCTGAGAGCGGCATGGTTTTTTTGTCGGACACGGTTTTTGCCGGGTTGGCCTGCAGGTTGGCACGGTAAAGCACAACTTCCAGCTGGCCGGCTGGATCGGGGCTGGCCGGCACGCCAAGCAGATCAGCCAGCAGGTTTAGTGCCACTGCATCATTGCCTGATTGAATGATGCGCTGTCGCAGTCTGGCGGCGAGCTGCCGGGCGATGACCGGCGCACCAACGCCATCATCCGTCAGCTTATCCAGTGTCTGTACCAGGTCGGCTGGCGAACCGGCAAAGACGGCCTGCTCGAGGTTGTCGAGATGTTCGTCATGTGCCAGGCCGACCAGTTTTTCGGCGTCGGCTTTCGTAATGGTTTTTTGACTGTTGCCTACTTGATCCAGCAGACTGATGCTGTCGCGAAAGCTGCCGCGGCCGTGGCGCGCCAGCAGCTGCAGGGCGTCTTTGTCTATCTCCATACCTTCGGCTTTGGCAATTGACGAGAGGTGCTTGACGGCCTCGGCCTCGGCGATTGGCTTAAAGGTAAAACGCTGCGTGCGGCTGATAATGGTTTCGGGCAGTTTATGCAGTTCGGTTGTAGCCAGGATAAAGACCACGTGTGCCGGTGGCTCCTCCAGTGTTTTTAGCAGTGCGTTAAAGGCCTCTTTTGTCAGCATATGCACTTCATCGATGATATAGACCTTGTATTTAGCACTGGTTGGCGCGGTATGGACCTTTTCACGCAGGTCACGGATTTCGTCAATACGGCGGTTGCTGGCAGCATCGATTTCGATAATATCCATATGTATTGACTCGTCGGTGTACGGCAGCTGGTTGATCTCGTGTGCAAGGATACGCGCGATAGAAGTTTTGCCGACGCCGCGCGGGCCGGTAAAAAGATAGGCGTGACTGATCTTGCCGGTTTTAAGGGCGTTATCCAGCGTGCGGGTAATATGCTCCTGCCCGACTATTTCAGATAATTTCTTTGACCGGTACTTCCGGTATAGGGCTTTACTCATAACGGTCTTTTAGATCTGAATAACCGAAGGTCTAAAAGTCTTTCGGCCTAAGCTCCTCCACTTAATGCACCTATTAGTATAGCGGCGTTGCGCCGGGTATACCACCCCTGTTGTTTATAACACGTGGATAAGCCTGTGGCTAAACGTTGGCTGTGTTGTCATCCATGATTATTTGTCTGACATATGCTTCGTGAGCTATCTCTTGCGCGACTTGCATGTTCTTTTTGTGCGCGCTACGTCCGCGCAGTGCGCCGGCAATGCCGAAACCTAAAGCAGCCAGACCGACAGCTGTGCGACTTACGACACCCTCTATATCATTTGTTGTCGTAGCGAGTCCGCCCGCCAGCATTTTCTCTGCCATAGCCTCTTTCCCCTGATCGGATACAGGGATTTCGAGTGTCATGCCGGTGAGCGCCCGGTATTCGTTATTAGCTTTTACGACATCATGGGCTTTTACTGCTTCTTGGATAGCTACAATGGTAACGGCAACCTTGCCGAGCCGGCTAACGCGTGGTGCGAATAATATCCCAGCGGTTATCTCACCAAGCATAATCGTATCGGCAATCGGATCGAGTAATTTTCCCTTATTAGAGATGCCTAGTTTGCTGTCGGGTTGTTTCGTACTGATTTTTCGGGCAACCCAGCCTTCCATATCTGTAATCCCAGCTACGAAAGCGACTGCTGTAGCTGGTTTTTTACCTTTAAGCAACATGTATGCTACTGCGCCGCCGATGATAGGGCGGACTGCCGTAAGGGCAGTCGCCGGGGTGGCAAGCTTATCCGATGGAGCAATGTCCGTTTCTGGATTTACTGCTTGAGCAGTTTTTACTAACGGTCTCAAGACCCCCATAGATTACCTCTTTAAAATAGTCCAGTGAAGCCGGATTTGCTCCGGTTTTATTTATGTCTGTTTCTTGTGGCTTAGGGAAGATAAGCCGGAGCGCCAAGCTATGCCTCGCGCCGCGCGTTAAAAGGGGATGCTCCCCTCTTAAAATGCTTGCAGCCGCTAGAGCGCCGCTTCGAGCGCTGCCCATTCGGCATTGCCGTCTTCGGGTATATTGACGCTGACCTGGTCGCCCGGCTTTGCCTTGAAATACGTTACGCTGGCCAGCAGAACGCGGTAATCCTTGCCGTCAACCTCAACGGTGTAGTGGCCGTCTTTTTGCATCAGGGTGCCGACAACCTGCTTGCGCGGGATCGGGCCAATCTGCTTGTACAGGAATGCGCCGTCCTCAGCAATGGTGAGCTTTAGTATGTCGCCCTGGACCAGCTTGGACTTGCTGGCGTAGTTAGCGGGCACCGGATATATCTTGGCGTCGCTGCCAACCATGTTCTGGCCATCAAAAACGCCTTCTATTATTTTGCCGACCTGCTCTTCTTTTGGCGTGCTTAGAACAACCGCGTCATCACCAACAAGACTGACGAGCAGCTCTTTTGCTGCCGCCAGGTTTGTTTCTGCCTCCTGGATAAGCGCTCTCAACCGCTTAACCTGTTTTTCGGGTATGTCCGCCATATTTGTTAACCTCAATAAGTGTTTGTTTAGGTACACTTACGCATAAACGTATCACGTCTAGGATGTCAAGTCAAAGAAAATATGAATTTCTGTGGAAAAGTGGCACGCATGCTGCTACTAGAGGTTATGCGTTACCTAAATACGATCCGGGTCGGCCCTGTTGCGCACAGTGCCATACTTTTCTTTATCGGACGGTAAAATAAAACCACGCAAGCAGGTACAGGATTACAAGGGCACAGATAATAAGCCCGATGAACTTCCAGAAGTTGTAAAGTTGTCTTCGGGATATAAAGATGGGCTTGTTTTTTGAGCGGGCGTATTCCAGGTCTTTCGCTTCATATCTGCCGGTTGCAGAGTTTCTGCGGACCCATACCAGCCTGAATAACATACGCTCAAGTAGAGCGGTGATCATTGCCAGGAAATCAATCACCATGTTTTTCATGTTTGTATCATTTTACCGTACTGTCTGCTTGGCAGGAAATTCAAGGGCCTGACTGAACGGCAGTTTGTGATCTTAAGTAAAACAAAAGACCCCGTCAGTAGAAGTGCGGGGTCTTTTGGTAAGAACTCGGGCTGGATCAATCCGCCAGCAGGCGGACAGACTGGTTGATGCTTAAGCCAGCTCAACCGTTGCGCCGGCCTCTTCAAGAGCCTTCTTGTGCGCTTCTGCCTCTTCTTTTGGCGACTTCTCAACGACAGTCTTTGGAGCGCCGTCAACGATAGCCTTTGCTTCGCCCAGGCCAAGACCGGTAATGTCCTTAACAGCCTTGATGACAGCAACTTTCTGAGCGCCCGCGTCCTTCAGGACAACGTCGTACTCAGCCTTGCCTGCGTCTTCTGCGGCAGCTTCGCCGCCAGCAGCAGGACCGGCAACAGCTACGGCTGCAGCAGCCGGCTCGATGCCGTATTCATCCTTAAGGATGGTTTTAAGTTCGTTTACTTCCAGCACAGTCAGGCCGGTCAGTTCTTCTGCGAGTTTCTTGATATCTTTCGCCATGAAATTTCTCCTTAGAAATTATTCTTACGTTAAACATTTACCAATTTGCCTAATCGTTTACCAATTCTCATTTGCAAGGGTTAACCAATGGCAAATGACAAATAATTTGGTAATTAAGAAAATGGTAAATTGTTAAATTGCAGCTTTTTAGGCTGCGGCTTTTGCCTCGACGCCATCCAGCAGCGCGTGCAGGTTGCCGGACAATGCATTGGTAACATCGTGTACCGGTGACAGCAGGGTTGCGACCACCTGAGCAATGAGCTCGTTCTTGCCTGGCAGAGTTGCCAGTGCCTTCACGTCATCGGCGCTCATGAACTGCCCATCGGCAGTAATCGCACCGACAAACTGAATGCTTGGGTTTGTCTTGGCAAAGGCGTTAAGAACCTGGGCCGGTGCAACTTCGTCATCAGCGTTGAAAGCGTAGAGCAACTGGCCTTTTAAGGCGCTGGTATCAACCGCTTTGAGTGTGTCATTGGCCTCGAGCGCCTTGACTACCAGACGGTTTTTAACCACGCTTACCTTAGTGCCGTTGCCTTTGGCCTCTTTACGGAGGGCCTGGATAGCTTTTACAGTCGTGCCTTGATATTGCGCTACAACGGTCAGCTTAGAGCTAGCCAGCAGTTCGCTTACTTCAGCGACGACTTCATTCTTTTTTGATTTGCTTAAAGCCATAGAGGGTTGTTTCCTTTGGTCTTTAATTGGCTGTAGCCTTGCCTATCGACCGGTCGGCTCGGCTGATTACCGGACAATAAAAATGTCCCCTGATTACTCAAGAGGACATTATGAATAACAAGAAATTGTCGTTCACCTCGGCGACATTTTCAATCCGCCGGTCGGCGGTCGTCGCTGTCTTTGGTAATCAGCATGTATTATAGCTTATTTGGCTGGCCGAGTAAAGTATAACCTTCTATTCCACCTCAGTTAGGGTGACTGCCTGCCCGGTTGCTGTCTGTGCGGCATCCTGCAGGGCCTTATGTTCGCGTTCTCGTGCCTCACGTTCGCGTCTGGCGAAATCCTCACCGTGAGTCTGTGGTTTTTTGAATGCAAGGAACTCGGCTTTCACTCTTGCGGCTCGTTCGTCATCGGTCTCGTGGCGTGGTGTTTCCATTTTAGTCTCCGAATCCAATATATTCATGAGGGTAGTCTTGTTCATCCATGTTTTCGGGCGTGACTGGTGTTGCGACCACTTCGCTTTTAGCAACCATCATTGAGGAAACAACCTGCAATACTGGTTGAGGCGCTGGCTCCATTTCTAAGCCTTTCATTCTCATCCACATTTCTTCTTCTCTGCGCATTTGTTCTACAGCACCCATATGATCTCCTTGTAATAAATTAAAAACGGCTTTCTGTGAAGCCGTTTCAGGTGGTTTCGGTTGTTGGTTCTGCTTAGAATTGTACGGCTTCACGGGGTGCGCAAGCAGAACCTACCGCAATAATCACGAGGCCGAGGACGTTCTTGCTTGTGCGTACGTTTACCATTACGGGCAGTATACGCCTGCTTGTCAAAAAGTACAAATCTTTTGACTTGACAATCCGTTTGCAGAGGCGTACACTCGAACCCGTTATGAGGACTGCACAGCAGATTAATCGCCCGCACGCAACCAAGCGCATCATGTTTGGCTGCTATGCGTATGCGTAAAAAATCTGCTGGAACCGTTTTGTAACAACAAGCCAACAAGAACAAACAGGCCGGATTCCAGCAAGGGATTCGGCCTTTTTTAAGGCATTTCAGTTTAAACGAAGAAAACAGAGCTTTACGGCTCCGTAAGGAACAAACGTCATGAGTACGCAGCATATCGAGCTAGGCCCAAACCCGACTTTGATCGGGGAGGAGTTTTTGGATAGCCATAACAGAAAGAATTGGGGCACGCTGTCAGAGGCGGCGACGCACTATAGGTCTCTGTCGCTCGGAGGGCTCGCATGCGGCCAGGAGATACCGCTGATCGGCTTTAGCCTGCCTGAAGATGATCCGGCCCGGCTGGGATTTTACCGGCTTTTGGAAGTATCACCGCCAACTTATGACGAAGGTCTGATCGTTCCGGACGAGCAAAAGCCTTTCGAAGTGCGTTATCATCCGTTGGAGGTGGCCCCGCGTAAAGTTCTGCTTGCTAAACAGGCGGTTGTAGCGTCAGCCCGCTGGGAGGATCGCGGTCAACCGGTCGGCGTGGCAGAGGTGGTTGTCGTGACTACTCCTGCCGATCTTAAGCGGCTCCGGTTTGAGCAAAAGTCGCGCGATAGTTCACGTCGGCGCAAACTCGTTTCTTTCATGCTGCGTTAATTGAGCTGATTGAGTTTAAATTGCGTGTAGCGCTCGGCTGCCAGGCGGGTGAGCTCTTCGTCCTCGCCTTTATTAACAAACTTCATTGAGCCGGCCAGCATCGGATGGACTTCGGCCAGCTTGTCGTGCATCTGCTTAACGAGCTTGCGATAACCGGGATGACCCTGCGGGCTGGTGCGCAGTTCGTGCAGGTGCATGGCTGCGCGGGCGTTATAGGTTATTTTCCAGCGCATGCGGTGGCCAAGCAGCGTGGCGTACTGTGCTTCCAGCTGGAACCCTTTTGCCTGCATCAGGCTGTAGAGCTCGGCGGCTTTATCAAAACAGGCTTCAAACTGCTCGCTTAAGCCCGCTTCCTCAACAAGCTCGGGTATATCAAAGCCGTAGCGCGGCGTCAGCTGCTGCCATTCCAGGCTGTCGACCATACGGTGCCGTTGCAGATCACGGAAAATGCCGTAATCACACACCAGGTCCCAGCTATAGTGGGCGATTTCGAGTGCGCGGCCGGGCCGGTGCCGGCGGTTAAGACGCTCGCCGATATAGGCGGTGAAGGCCTCGGTCTTTTGGTCGTAAGTCCATTTGTTGATTTCGGTTTTAAGATCGCGCAAGCTGAGGGCGCTGTGTTCGTACAGCATGTGCGGCAGCAGATCGAGTTCGTTTTTAGGCCAGTAATCCACCAGCTGCACATCATCATCCAGGCTGCCCAGCCTGTTTGGCAGCTCTTTTGCGGCCAGTTCGGCAACGGCATTAAATGTATTGGCGCGGTAAGCGATAGTGGCCCCGCCCCGATCCGGCTTATCGGCGCGCTCCAGGAATACCGGGATGACTTTGCGGGCCTCGGTAAGCAGCGCCTTGCCTGTGGTTTTTGCCTCTGGCAGCGGGTCGCTCAGCAGATGCATAATCAGGCTTTCGAGTGCTTGGCCGGAGGCGTAAATGCCAACGGTTGACTTGGTAGCAACCGGCAGCACCGGACGGACCGCATCGCAGGCCTGGGCGCGGGTGGCGCCATTGAAGGCTATGTCACGTTCGCTTTTAGGCACTGAGCTGTGTTCGCGCACGTAATCAGTCAGCTTGTGAACCATGTCCGAGTAGCTGTCAAAGATCTCGTCCATAATTTTGCGGTAGGCAGCCTTGAGCGGCCTGGTCAACTGCGGCGGCACATAATAGCGGTACTGGCCGTTGTTGTCCCTCTGATCAAAATAAATGTAACGCGTTGATTGCTCCAGGTAGCTTGCTAGCCGGCCCCATTCCAGCTTTTTGGTAAGCAGGTTGCTGGCGTTTTCTACCACTATATGTTGGCCCACCAGCTGCTGGACTGAATCGTCGCCGTAAGCGGTGATGACGCGCTGCAGGAGCTTCTCGTCCTTGCCTAAGTTGCCTGCAAACTCGTCAAGCAAGGTAATGCGCATGTCGTCGCCACGGCGTGACAGACGCGCCATAGCTGCTGCAATTGTGGTGGGACTGAGCTTGTCGGTAAAGGCGTAGACATCACCGTCAGCAGAGGTTACTGTTTCATCAAGAAACTGCAGTCCGGCCTCTGTCGCCTTAAACGTGCCGTGCTTTGTCTTGGTGACATAGGTGGTGTCGGCGGCCGGCGCAGCAGGCGCGTCAATGGCGCTCTTCTTTTTATCGAGCACTTCCTGGATGGGGGTGGCCGGTGCGGTAATGCTCAGCGGCGGCGCGTCCTCGGCAGCCACCTGTCCGGACGGCAATTTTCCGTTTAAGGTCTGCCAAATCGCTTCACTGACCTTTTCTGGCGCGTTATTGGCAAAAATAACCGGATATTTACGCTGGTTGGCTTCCCATAAATACCCTGCCCTGACCCGCTCTAAAAACGCCTCGTCGAGAGTGTCAAAACGTTCGCCGGCACCGCGGCCGCTGATGCGCTCGTGCAGCACCGGTGCTGGAGCGTCGAGGACAATGGTCATATCAGGTTCCATGTCAGCCACGGCAAAGTTGATAATGCGCGTAATGGTATCGTAATCCGGCACGTCGCCGCGCCCGTAATACTGAATAGCCAGTGTGGTCAGGTAGTTGCGGTCGCACAGGCAGATAACGCCCTGTTCGCGTGCCTTGCGGATGACTTCGAGCGATTGCGAACGGGCGGCATTATATAGCAGTACCTCGGTACGCGTATTCATTGGATAGCGCGGATCCTGCGTGAGCATGCGGATGGTGCGGGCGGTCAGATCGGATTGACTGTCTGGTTCGCGGAACAGCCGCACCGCATAGCCGGCTGTCTCCAGTCGCTGCGCCAGCAACTCCAGCTGGGTGGTCTTGCCGACGCCCTCTGGACCCTCTATGACTATGTAACGGCCCTTTGTGCTCATGAGCAAACCCCCGGGTATGAAATTTTCAATTTACAGTTTACAATTTTCATTAAATTCTTAATGAGCAGTTCGCATTGAAGAAGAGTATGTCTGTAAAATGACAATTGTAAAATTATTGTGAATTGCGAACGGTTAAATGTGAAGCTACTCATAAGACAGGCCCTCAATTTTCTTCGGCAGTTCACGGCTGTCCTTCCAGGCCTTTGGCAGCATTTGGGCCGGTGACCAGGTGCGGATGATGGTGTCCAGATCGGTACCTGACTGGTATTTACCGCTAAAGCCGCCGTCGCGTCCCTTGCCGTAATTGCCGTCCACCTCACCAGTCTCCAGAAAAACCGCTTGCGCAATGCGCTCGCCCACCGGCAGGAGGATGGTCTCGCGCTGGTTGAGGTTAAAGATTTCAAGGGTGAGCCGATTAATGTAGCCTGGATCTACCCAGCCGGCGTCAAAACAAACGGCTACGCCGTTGCGTCCCCAGCTGGAGCGGCTCTTTACTTCATAGGCTCCGGGCGGCTTAATGCCGAAGAACTCGTGGGTATGCGCCAAAATACGCTCGCCCGGCTTCAGTGAAATAACCGGGTGGTCGTCAGGTATATTTTTAAGTGGCTTAATACCGTTCAGGTCGCACCAGGCCTTGTGCGGCATAGCCTTGTAGGGGCCGTCAAAGTAACGCTCGACATCCTCACGGTCGAACGGATTATACATGTTGCGCTCATTGGCACGCTCTACGCGGTAATAGTGATAACCAAGTGTGACGTCCAGGCTGGCATGGCTGATGTGTTTTTCGTTGAATGGAACACAGACAATGTGGCCATCCTGCAGTGCCTGACGAATTTGTATGTTGCTGTAAACTCCCAAAGTCTTTCCCTCACTCTCGTTTCCAATAGTGTAGCGTACAAGGGTTTTGCACCACAAGCATAAACGTGTTGTAGTTTTTATTCTTGTTGCTTGTTGACAAAATATTGATGCACGAGACTGGGCACATCGATGCGTATATTCCTAACGCGCCGGAACGGCTGCCGGTAGTGTTCATAACCGCCCAGTATGACCTTAGATATATCGGCGCTTTCCAGTGCGACTCCTGGCATAGGGATGCCGCGCTGCCAAGCTATGGCTGTTTCGACGCCGCGCCCATCGCTGTAGTGACCGTAAATACCTAAGAAAAGGTCGCATTTATTGACACACTCAAGGATATCCCCCTCAAAAATCTCAAGAGGGGTATGGGTGCCAAGTCCGATGAATTTCAGGACTGTCAGGCTTTCGTCGTCCAGTGTTTTTTCAGGTGCGCAACATCTTCAATAAATGTCGGCGGCGCGCCCTTTAAGGCGCAGGCTACATACAGTGACTTTTTGGACTCCATGAGCCGCAGTATAACAAAAAGAGCGGCAAAATTACCGCTCTTTTTTGCAAGCAGAGCTAGCCCTCTACAGCTCGGAGGCCTGGACCTTGATGCCGGGGCCCATGCTGGTGCTGACGGTGATGTTCTTAACGTATGCACCCTTGATGCTGCCGGGTTTGGCGGTTTTAACCGAATCAAACACAGCCTGCACGTTAGCCATCAGCTTGTCGGCACCAAAAGAAACTTTGCCGACGCCCAGGTGCACAATGCCGGTGCTATCGACACGGTACTCGACCCGGCCGGCTTTGGCCTGCTCGACGGCTTTTTTGACATCGGTCGTGACGGTGCCGCTCTTTGGGTTAGGCATCAGGCCTTTTGGTCCCAATGTACGAGCAAATTTACCAAGTTTTGGCATCAGGTTAGGGGTAGCAATGAGTATGTCAAAGTCCAACACTCCCTTTTCGATCTGCTTCAACAGGTCGTCGTCGCCGGCAATATCGGCGCCGGCGGTTTTTGCCGCTTTGGCATCATCGGCCTCTGCCAGTACGGCGACGCGTACGCTTTTGCCGGTGCCGTTGGGCAGAACCAGGTTGCCGCGGATGTTCTGGTCAGCCTGCCGCGGATCAACGTTCAGGTTGATGTGCAGTTCGACGGTCGCATCAAACTTGGTAATGCTGGTTTTGGTGGCCAGCTCAAGGGCATCCTTAATGGAGTATTCCTTGTCTTTTTCGACCAACTTGGCGGCTTCGCGCAGCTTCTTACCGGCCCGTTCCAGCTTGGTACGGGTGGGGTTTTTGGCAGGCTTTTTTACCTCTTCGGTGTCGGCCTGCTCTTTGCCGGCTTTGCGTTCTTCTTTGGCCTGCAACTCTTCTGCTTCTTTAAGAGCTTTGGCACTGCGCTTACCGGCTTTGGCGGTTTTGGGCTCTACTGCTTCGGATCGTTCTTCTTGATTTGTTTCAGTCGCAACTGAATCGCTTTCTTGAGTAATCCCATCTTTTACTTCTTTCTCTGCCTTCTCGGCAGCCTTTTTCTTGGCTTCTGCCATTAGGGTGTATCCTTTCGTGGTGCTGGCGTCCTTTTTGGAGGACTCCCACAATTAGTTGACTTGTGGAATTAATTATATAAGTTTACAGCTTAAAAAGCAATCTACTTGCCGTCAGCTGACAGCCCGACGTTCAGTGCTCGCGCCATCAGCTCTCCGGCGGCTCGTATCGCTTGCTTGTGGCTGCCAAGAAGATCCCGCATGGCCTCAAGGTGATCATCGTAGCCGATTACAAGACCGGCTTTGCTTGTGGGCAGGTGGATCCTCCATCCATCATGGCCGGCCGTTTGCAGGAACTGGCCTTCCGGTGTTTCGTCTCCGTCCACTGCCGTCTCTGCCGCCTCAAGCAGCAAGCCGAGCTCAACCAAAGACAGTACTCGTTCCTGCTCGATGGGTGTACGTTGTCTGGTTGCCGGTTCTTGTCCTTCGTAACCGCTCATTTACCGTCAAGTGTACAACGGGCCGCTAAAAAGCGCAGCGTTTTTATTACAACCATTAATATTATCGCAGGGGCAACAGCACCCACCGCGGAATGAAAACAGCCTAAGCTGCATGTTTGACGCTGCTCAGGCTGTTTTTTACGGACTTTCGCCTAAAAGGAGATGTGCGGGTCCAAGAACTACTGCTCAACCTCGACGCCCATGCTGCGGGCGGTACCGGCGACCATTTTTTTGACCGATTCGATATCGTCGGCGTTCATGTCAGCCATCTTGGCCTCGGCGATTTCGTTCAGCTGAGCCTGGGTCAGTTTTTTGGGTAACTTTTCTTTGTTAGGGACACCCGAGCCCTTTTGTACGCCCAGCGCCTTGCGGATCAGGTCATCAGTCGGGGTGCCGACAAAACGCCAGTCCATGGTGCGGTCGTCATAAATGGTGATATGTACTGTCAGGTCCTGGCCCATTTTGTCTTTGGTGGCGTCGTTAAACGGCTGGATAAAATCCATCATATTTACGCCGTACTGGCCCAGCGTGCTGCCCACGGGCGGTGCTGCGGAGGCCTGGCCGCCTTTAATTTTCATCTTGAGGTTTGCTTTGATTTGCTTTGCATCTGCCATAAGATTTCCTTTTAAGTGCGCATCTATTTTTGGAGTGGTCATTAGTTCTGCTCCGAGGACATTTCTCCACCGTATAGAAATACGTTTTCGAAATGGAGGCCTCGTATCAGAACAAATGACCCTTGACCAAAAATAAATGCTTAACAGTGGTTAGTGATTGCTTGAAAGAAGCTTGCAATCAGGATACTGTGCGTAACCCGCTGATTATACTATAGCTTACCCCTGTTGTCCACTGTCGTAAGGCAAATTTGCTGTTTTGTTCATCGCGTGGTGCGCAGGCATAGTCTGAGTCTACGGATTCTGTTGATCTTTAGATGAAGACCGGTCTAATCCTCAAGCAGGCGGGAGGCGTCGTCTTTGAGTCCTTCAACCGCACGCTTGACCAGCCGGCGCGCTGCCTCGGCAGTCACGCCAAAGCTATCGCCGATTTCGCGGTAGTTTCTTTTTTTGCCGTCTATCAACCCGAACCGGGCTTCAACAGCGTATCGTGCCCGGGTATCCAGTCTATCTAACAGGCCGTGTACAATTTGCTGTGTCTCGTCTGCAAGCACGCTGTCCTCCGGGTTGGGCAGTTGACTTGGCAGTAGGTCACTGAGCGAGGTGTTGCCGTCATCGCCGGTTGGGGCGTTGAGTGATACGGGGTGGGCTAATTTGTAAAGAGAGGCATTTTCGGCGTCCAGCTGCTCTTCATCGCCATCTGCTTCTCGAAGCGCTGCTTTCATTGTGTCGGCCTTGTCGTGCGGCAGACGTATTGTGCGGGACTTTTCGTTAATGCCCCGGCCGATTGCCTGACGGATCCAAAAAGTCGCATAGGTTGAGAATTTAAAACCCCGTCGCCAATCAAATTTATCGACGGCGTGCTCCAGCCCCAGGTTGCCCTCTTGAACCAGGTCGAGAAGCCGCATGTTGCCAGCCGGCGGATAGCGCTTGGCAATGCTGACCACCAGCCGCAGGTTGGCGCGGATGAACCGGTCTTTGGCCGCAGCGCCCTTGTTGACCAGCGCTTCCAGATCTCTGATCTCGTCATCCGGCAGCTTATTAAGAGGCTCAAGTATTTTCCCTAATCTGTCTTTTGCTTCGTTGCCTGCTTCTATGGCTTTTGCAAGCTCGATTTCTTCCTCGGCGGTGAGCAGGTTTACCCTGCCGATTTCATTAAGATATAAGTTGACGCTGTCGTCGGTATCCGTTTTATTAGAGTCGCCTGTACTTTTTGGGCGATTTTTTCTGCCTGTCTTTCTGGCAGGAATTTTTTTGTCGCCACTTTGCGGTGATTCTCTGCGGCGGATTGCGCCCGCGGCTATAGTGTGGGCTTCGGCATCAAGTCCCTGTACGTTTGCGCCGGCTGCTTCTGTTGTTGCTGCCAAATGTTCGGATTCTTGTTGGGTGCCTGCGTCAATGCGGCTGTATTGCTTGCGCATAGCGGCAATTCTATCCTGCCACTCTTTGCTTAACTGCGGTGTTCGCGTGCCTTCTGCGGACTGTTCAGTGCCTATTTGCTCTTGCGGGCTTACGGTGCGCAGCATCCGTTCGTGTTGTTCCGGAATTGGTTGGAGTTGTTCTGCTGTAGACATAATACGGCTCGCTGACTGCTGCGCCACTCCTATTGGCTGCAGGCCCTTACACTTTCATTAATATATTAATGGCATGTATTATAGAATTTGTCCACCATCAGTTTGGCGGCGGTTGTATTCCTCAATGGCCGCACGGTTGCCTGCCCGGCAGTTGCGTATTGCTCCAACAGCTGCTATCGAGCCGATTGCTACGCCGGTTGACAGCCGCCAGGTCGCGCCGTTATGTGTCGCTTCAAGTATAGAAGCGCCATATGACAAGGCGGAGAGATGACTCAAAAAGATTGCTGTAACACCGGGATGGGTTTCTTCGGGAGATATGTCAGTCGCTTCAAGTGTTGCCAGAAGCTTTGGCGGGATGGTTTCTTTCCGTGTGTGTCCGGTGCCTGTCATTGGTTTTACGCTGCGGTATCCTGGCTTTCTTCAGGAAAACGTTGGTTGTATTCGTCTACGGCTGCGCGGATAGCTATCTCTGCATTATTCCAAGAGCCTTTTAAGGCAACCAAAGAGACGGATATGCAGCCCAGGGCGCTTAGCGGGCTGCTTCTTGTCAGCGATTCTAACGCGCCAAAAAGTATACCGACAGGGGCCACGGCAAAAAGTTCAAGCGCTCTGTTCGCGGCTGGAAACTGAATCGGTGAAATACCAGCTTCGTTTAATTTTTGCATATCCTCGTCTGAAAAAGACCAATGTTCAGGATAGCGCACAGCATTACACCCGTTTTACTTGCAGGCTGTCCAGCTCGACCGGTGTTTCGCGGCCGAACATATTGACTAGCACCTTCAGCTTGCCCTTTTGTTCATCAATCTCGTTGATTGCGCCGTCAAAGCCCTTGAACGGCCCGTCAGTGATGCTGACAACTTCGCCCACGGTAAAGTCAATCTTGTGCTTGGGATCTTCGCGGCCCATGCGCTTCATGATTTTTTCAATTTCTTCGGTGCTGACAGGGGTTGGCTCGGTGCCGGTGCCGACAAAGCCGGTCACGCTGGGCGTGTTGCGTACGATGTACCAGGCGTCTTCGGTCAGTTTCATCTGCACTAGTACATAGCCCTGGAAGATGCGCTTCTCAACCACCTTGCGCTTGCCGTTTTTGATTTCGATCATTTTTTCTTTGGGGACAAGCACCTGATGGATTTTGTCCTTCATGTCCAAAGATTCCGCACGCTGGCGGATGCTTTCGGCCACCTTTTCTTCGTACCCGCTATAGGTATGGATGGCGTACCACTGTTTGCTGGTATCGTAACGTTTGCTCATGCTTTGCTCCTATGCCCTAAAGACAATCCTTTGTATCACTTTATTCAAAACCCAGTCGGTACCGGCTGCGGCCAGGCCAAATACAACCGCAAAAACCAGCACTGCCAGTGTCAGTTTCCAGGTGTCGCGCCGTGATGGCCAGGTGACCTGCCGGAGTTCTTTCCACGAGTTGCGGAAGTATTTTGGCCACAGTATTCGTCCTAAAATACGCCCGACAAAGCGTACGGGACGCAGACGGAAAGGCCAGCTGATAATGCGGGCCGGCTTGCTGAGCGGCCGCGCCACTTTGGCCGCTGCCCGGCGGACCCGGCGTTTTGGTGTCTTGCCTGCTTTGGCTTCGGCTTTTGCACTTTGGCGTGCGGCGCGTTCGCGCACTGTTTCGGTTTTGCGTATGCGCGGCTTGCGACCGGCTTTTGGCTTATTGTCTGCCACCTTGCTCCCCTGACCGCCCCCGGCGGATCTATAAATTAAAAAGAGCTTACTATAGAGTAAGCTGCTCAGGTGTCAATATACTCCCTTTTTTTCTTGAGGTCAAGAAACAGACAGTACTTAGTAACTTCTTTTAATAACGGAATAAGCGCTTTTATGTTCTTTCTCTGGCCAAAGCATCAAAGCGAGCATATCATTCGTCCCTATCCTCTCATTGTAGCATACTTTAAAAGTATTGTCAATACCCTACCCCTGTTGATGACTAAGAAGTGATTAGTTATTAGTGTTTAGTGTTTAGTGGTCAGTGATTAGTGACCAGTGACTAGAAGTGAGGAGTGCGAAGTGCAGAGAGAGTTAACTAAGTAGATGGTAGTTAGTAGATAGTAGTTGGAATAGGCGGCGAAGCCGCCCGAGCTCTTTTGGCTACTTTTCTGTCTGTACAGAAAAGTAGTGACTTGGTTCTTCGTCTGAAGAACAATCCATTTCCTGATACAGGAGATATTAAAGCTAAAACCCCTTATGCTATAGTTTAACCATGCTATACGACCCTGTGGCCGTTGCCCTTCTTGTGGGCCTGGCCGGGTTACTGATCGAACTACTGTCTGTACTGCTGCGCAACCGCATGGTGCGTGCGTTGGGCTACGGGACTTCATTTATATTGACGGTGTTTGCCGCCGTGTTGTTTGTGGCGCAGGACGCGCATATTGCGACCGGCCTGGTAGCGTTTGTGGCGCTGTATCGGCTTGTCAGTGCAGCGCGGGTCTTGACCGGGCGCATGCATGAGCGCCGGCTTTTGACGGTAACGCGCCGCTCGACACTGGCGCTGGCGGGCCTGCAGCTGGTTGCTGTGGGGTTGTGGTACGGTGCCGGCCGGCTGCATTGGACTGCCTGGGAGTGGTTGCAGTATTTGTCGCTGGCGGCATTGCCGGTCAGTCTGCTGCTGGTGCTTTCGACCTATCGGAATCTTAAAAAATCCTCTTTGCGGCCCAGCGACCAGTACACGCCGGATGGCGAGCTGCCTACGGTCAGTGTCTGTATACCGGCCCGCAATGAAACTGCCGATCTGCCGGCCTGCCTGGAGTCAGTGTTGGCCAGCGATTACCCCAAGCTGGAGGTGCTGGTGCTGGACGACTGCTCGCAGGATAAGACATCAGAGATTATTAAAGGTTTTGCCCAGTCTGGCGTGCGTTTTATTGCGGGTGAACCGCCGCGCAAGGGCTGGCTGGCTAAAAATCAGGCCTATCAGCAGCTGGCCGAAGCCGCCAGCGGCGAGCTGTTATTGTTTTGCGGTGTGGACGTGCGCTTTGATGCACAGGCGATCCGCAGCCTGGTCGGCACGCTTAAGTCCAGGCGCAAGCGCATGCTGTCGGTGATGCCGCAGGGTTTGCAGGTGCGTGAACATGCCGGCCTGGTGCAGCCCATGCGCTACGGCTGGGAGCTGGTGTTGCCCCGCCGTCTGTTCAACCGGCCGCCGGTACTCAGCTCGTGCTGGATGATCGAGCGTAAGGCCCTGCTGGAGCTGGGCGGTTTTAAGGCGGTTAATAATGCGGTCGTACCGGAGGGCTACCTGGCCCGCGAGCTGGCTCGTACCGATCATTACAGTTTTATGCGTGCCGGCCCCCGACTGTCGGTTGGTACGGCCAAGCGGCTGGATGCGCAGTGGCAGCTGGGCGTGCGGGTGCGTTATCCCCAGACGCGCAAGCGCCCCGAGAACGTGCTGCTTATCACCCTTGCCGAACTGTGGTTCTTGGCGCTGCCGCTGGCGCTTTTTGTGACCGGGTTCTTTATTGATCTCGAGCACATCTGGCTTATTGCCGGTATGACCGCTTGCGCCCTGTTGTATGTGCATTTTCGCGTGCTGGAGGCCTGGAGCCCGCATAACTACATACTGCCTCTGACGCTTCTGCCGGCGGCCGTATTGACTGATTTGCTGTTGCTGCACGTCTCGATGCTGCGCTACGAGTTCGGCACTGTGCAGTGGAAAGACCGCAATATCTGTATACCGGTCATGAAAACCTACAAAAAACTTCCCGATATCGACCGCAAACAAAACGCTTTAGGCTATAATACATAAAAGTTATGGATAAAGACTACACGCTGTCTGCCAAAGAGCAGGAAGTGATCAATATTGAGCACCAGCAGCTGCGTGCCCTGATAAACAGCATGGTTGACGGCGTGATTGCCACTGACCCGCATGGCAAGATTATGATGTGTAACGGCGCTGCCCTGAACATTCTTGATTCCAACACCGATCTTGAGGGTATCTATATCGGCAATATGTTAAAGCTGCTGGATGCGCACGAGCAGCCAATTGACGGCACGCGTCTGGTGATAGAGACCAAGACCCAAGTGGTATCGCGTGATTACCTGCTGCGTTACAAGGACGGCAGTCTGATTAATGTGTACGTCAGTATTTCGCCTGTTAAGCCCAGTTATGGCAGTGGCGATAAGGGTGGTTTTGTGATTCTGGTGCGCGATATCACGCACGAAAAGTCGCTGGAGGAAGAGCGTAATGAGTTTATCAGCGTGGTCAGCCACGAGCTGCGCACGCCGGTGACCATTGCCGAGGGCAATCTCAGCAACTCGATCATCACTATCGACCGGGGCGGCGATCTTGAAAAAGTCCGCACCACCGTGCAGCAGGCACATGACCAGATACTTTTTTTGAGCAGCCTGATTAACGATCTGTCAACGCTGTCACGGGCCGAGAACGGTGTGTTGAGCACCAGCTTTGTCTCTATTAATGTGCATCAGCTGCTGACCAGTCTAGCGCAAAATTACCGTCCCAGCATCGAGAAGAAAAATCTGCAGCTGTTTACCGATATTGATCCCGGGCTGGAGCTGCTTAACTCGAGCTCGCTGTATGTGCGCGAAATACTACAGAACTTTATCACTAACTCCATCAAATACACCGAGCAAGGCAGCATTACACTGGGGGCCAGGCCGGCGGCCGGCGGAGTGGTGTTTACGGTCAGCGATACTGGTATCGGTATCAGTAAGCCGGATCAGGAACAGATTTTTCAGAAGTTTTTCCGGTCCGAGGATTTCCGCACGCGCCAGAACAGCGGCACTGGCCTGGGCCTGTATGTCACCCGCAAGCTGGCCAAACTGATCGGCGCCAAGATTGATGTAGAAAGCGCACTGAACAAGGGTTCAACCTTTACTATTTTTATCCCAAATATGAACGAGCTTACTCAGGCTCCGGGCAGTTCTGCTGTGCCGGCCTAGTCCAGCGCCACTACGTTCGTACGGTGCTGGCGGATTTGTTTACGTAAAGCCCGGGCGTTAGGCAGCGCCTGCTCAAGCCGTTGCCAGAACTGGGCGCTGTGATTAAGGTGTTCGGTGTGGGTCAGTTCATGCAGGATGACATAATCAATCAACTCCCAGGGTAACTGCATCAGATAGATATTAAGTACAATCTCTTTCAGCTGACTGCAGCTGCCCCAGCGTGAACTGAGCCGTTTGGTGGTGACCGAATGATAGGTAAAGTGGTGCTGGCGGGCCAGCTGCTCCAGCCGCTGCGGCAGCAGGCGGTCGGCCTCGACCTTGAGCGCCTTGTGCGCGCCGCGTTCGGCGGCCTTTTGGACGCTGGCATGGGTGACGGGCGTATCCACCGGACACAGCACGTTAATCACGTTTTGCCTGACCGTTACCCGCACGCCCTGGCTTTCTATCCTCTGTTCGATGGCCAGACGGTGAGCCTTGCCGATTCGGGCACGGCTGTGCAGCAGCGCCGGTTTATCCGGCCGGTGCTCGTCTATCCAGTCTTTGCGCTGTAGTGCAAAGCTGACACCCGACTGATACGGTACCCAATACGGCAGGCTGACGCGGATCGAGCCGTCGCGTGCAAAGCTCAGGCGGATATTGGTGTTGCCGCGGCGCTTGATTAGCGTTACGGTGCCGATCTCTGGTATTTCAACGGTTCTTTGAGCCATAGAGGTCGCTTAACATTTTACATTTTTCATTAATGTATCAAGTATCATTTTACATTGTCCGCAAGCATGTCTGCCAGAATGGCAAATGTAGAATTTTGGGAATTGAGGAATAGACAATGTCAAATTCTTTATTAGCGCAGTACGATATTGCGCCGATGCGGCCGGCCGGGTGCAGGCGGCGGCGGAACCAGATTGACCAGCTCGGGCCTGATCATTTTGTGGGCGGCGGCTGTGGTTTTGATGACGCGCATGTCAGCCAGTTTTTTGATAACGGTACTCATCTGGCCGGCAAAGCTGTGCTTGCCGCTGACCACCACAAAATCTTCGGTCGGTTCGGGGTGCTGCATGTACGACGCCAATTGGCGAAAGGCGTTTTCGTCATAGCCGACGGCAAAACGGTCGTCATTCTTGCGGCGGTCGCGCTTATGATTGCGGATAAAAGCGGTGTCCGGATCAATCTGAAACCATACCACCAGCGTGGCGGCTTTGCTGCGGCGGGCCATTTCGCGCAGCGCCCGGCGCTGACTGATGCGCATGGCGTTCATATCCAGAATAACGCTGATGCCGGCGTTCAAAAATTCGTTTGCCATGTATTCCTGAATCCGGCCCAACGCTGCATTCTCCTGCTTTGAAAAGCGAGGCTGCTGGAACAGCTCATATCTGATCCGGTCCTGCTCGAGATGAGCAATCTGAATCGCTTCGCTGAACTGGCGTGCAAAATATGTCTTGCCCGCCCCCGGGAATCCATACAGCAACACTAAGACCGGCTGGCTCGGCACAATTTTGTCCATACGTAGCATATTCTATAACAGGAAGGTCAAAAGATAAAATCCAGCCCATCTGGAAGATGACAAATTAACAGAGATAGGTTATGATTGTTTTGTCTTCTTGCAGAAAAACAAAATACCAAACCAGGCGGCTTGTCCGCTGTTTGGGATTTTGAGAGGCACAAGCTTATTGAGGTTTCAAATATTGCCGGACAATCTTGTTTTGCCGGCAATACAGAAACCGCACTACCACATTGCGACAAAGGGGAGTAGCTCAGCTGGTCAGAGCATCGGTCTCCAAAACCGAGGGCCGCAGGTTCGAATCCTGTCTCCCCTGCCATAAGGCATTCCGGCATATGCCTATCGGAGTCTTTTGCTATAGTTAACTCATGCCGCTTGATATAGGAGTAGGACTGATACTGGGTGCGCTGTTTGGCGTACATACCTCGCTTGGATATGCCCCGAGCCTGGGGCTTGGGATTGCGGCAACGCTTTTGCCTGATCTCGATTATATCTGGGCATGGCTGCGCAAGCGGCGTTTGCCTGATTCGAGCCACCGCGATCTGCTGCACTACCCGCTTCTGTTTACTCCTGCTGTAGGCGTGCTGGGACTGATCTTTAGTCCTGAGCTGGGGCTGCTTTTTGCACTAGGTGCGCTGGCGCATTTTTTGCACGATAGTGTTGGCATTGGCTTTGGGTTAAAATGGCTCTACCCTTTTAAGAAAAACTCCTATCTGTTTTTATTTCAGGCAAAGACACCGAACAACAAAAGCATGCCCAAGAAGCGATTTTATTCCTGGAATGACGCAGAGCGCGACAAGATGATACGAAAATATAGACATCCGGATTGGGTACGGCACATTTACCTAAGGCCTCATCCCTTTGGAATTTTTGAATACGCAGTTTTGCTGATCGGTATTGTTGTCGCAGTGGTGGCTGCGCCATAAAACCATACGACTCTTAGTTATGAGCTCATCAGATGCTCAAATTTAGCTTTGGTTATTTTGCGCGGTAGGTAATTTCGACATTGCTGCTGGTGGCGGCGAGTGCGCCCAGCCTGCCCTGGCGTAATTGTTCCGGCGTGTATCTGCCGTAAGTAGCCAGGTCTTCGCGGATGGCCTGCATCAGGTGTTCGGTTGTCTTAAGCGGATTGGGATCGGTCTTAATAATACCGCGGAAGATTGAGTTCTCGCCGTGCCATGCCTCTGCACCGGATCTCATTGCGTCCAGCATTGACTGAACAAGCTGCAGGCTGGGCGGTCCGGTTTTTTCTATGCGCTGTGCGCCCTTTAGAATAAGGGCAGATGCCAAAGGCGATGCGACCACAATATTGGCAGTTTCCAAAGCCTGCGGTTTAGGGAATAGAGACAGTCCGCAAATTGCCCCGCCGCTGCCGGCAGCGCCAATAACATAAGTTAGTGCCGGCACCTTTGAACTGTTGACTGCAACTAAGGTTTCGCTCATAGCCTTTGACTGGCCATCTCTGTCCGCCCATCTGTCGGATTTGGCACCGGGTGAATCAAGCAGCGTGATGATCGGAATATCGAGCCAATTTGCGCGCTGCACTGCTTCGGTTGCACGGCGCCAGTCCTTTGGTCCCGGTTCAGCATAGCGTCTTAATAACTGCTGGTCATTCCCTATCTCAAAATCCGGCTGTTGGCCGATAATCACCACTGGCTGCCCATCTACACTGGCGTAGGCGGTGACAATACTGTCAAAGCACAGCCGGCCGCGGTGTTCATATGGGTTGCGCATCAGCACAAAGTCATCAAAGCCATACTGCAGAATGGTCATGGTATCGATGTGCGTCAGCTCGCCAGTTTTGATATGGGATTCAAAGTTTTGCGCCCATCTTTGCGCGGGATCTTCAGGGACTTCTGTTTTGGATTTGGCGGGAATAATAAACCTGCCCTTTTCACCTTTGGAGTGGCGCACTGGTGTGTGATGGTAGATGGCTTCATTTAAAGACCGAAGCTGACTGGGGCCGGTCACGACACCGGGGTACTGTTTTGAATATTCACGCGGTTTAATGGCGAGCTGCCTGGGCATGATGTCGGTAATCTTTTCGCGAATACGGCTAGTAATATTGTGCTTACCATGCTCTTCTTTCTCGCCGCTCAGGATAGATAGCAACTTGCCGACAACAGGCACGATTTCTTCTTCTTTAATAATGCCGTCTACGCCATTGCCGTTCATCATATTAAAGATTGCGCTTTGGTCGATAGGCTTGACTGCGGCTGATGGGTCATGCAGGATGTTGTTCGCTACATGCTTGACGATTTCCGGACCGGTAAAGGCGGTTGGTGTGCCTGGATTAACAGCTACATTGAAGTGCCCTTCCATGGCGATGCTGGCAGAGGTGCCGCCGTACGTTGGACCGGCCATGATGGATATATATGGCTGGTTGGTAATTTCGCGGTGCAGTGACATTGCAGCGGCCATGCGCGGCATTTGTAGCAGTGCGTTAGCGGCCTGCTGTTGGTCCATGCCGGCTGATGCCCCTATCAGGACAACCGGTAATTTGCGTTCAGTTGCGAACCTGAATCCTTCTACTATGGCAGCGCCTTCTATCTCGCCGGTTGCAGCGCCCCGCACGCCCCAGTTTGCGGCTATAGTGAGCGCTTTATTCCCTTCGAATGATCCCAGTCCGACCGTTATACCTTCGCGCGGAGCTTCTGAGCGGGCACGTAGCTTGGCGTACGTTTGTTCAAAATCTACTGAGACTCCGTCGGCTTCGGATTCGGCCTTGAACGGCTGCACCTGCTTAAGGCTGATATCATCAAAAAGCGGTTCAAACTCAATTGCGTCAAGCGTTGCCGACACCCGCCGTAAAACAGTTTCTTTGTCCGGGCTTTTGGGGTTCGCGGCAAAAATAGCCTCCTCCGGCGCCTGGCTGTTGATCATTCTCTCCATACTGTTAGTAAATAGTATATACCATTTGCATATTTTTACAGATTATTTCTTTTGCCAATAAGAGCCTTTCGCCTGATGAGCGGGCGAGTTGGTCCGCTGCTATGCGGCTGCCGCCAGGTTGTTTCTGTCTGGCTGATGGGCAGTCGATTCAGCGGTCAGATAGCCGGCTGGGGCTTCCCCATCATCAAGAAACCGCTGAATGGCCGGCACGACGAGGTCTGCCTGGGTAAAAAGCAGAAGGTGTCCGTCATCCACAATACTTAAGCGGGAGCGCGGGATAAGACGGTTAAGAATGTGATTATTGCGCATACCGATAACCGGGTCGTCATTGCCCGCAAGAATAAGCGTCTCGTTCCGGATTGAGGGTAGCCGTGCCACGAGCGGCAGCGCAAAGGGCCTCAGTGTCGAGCAGCTCAGCGCGGCGGCATGTTGCTGCAGATAGGTCCGCGGGTTTACCTCCCGGGCGATTCTTAAATGCTCGACCAGCTCCGGCTTGGTACGAATACTGCCGCCGTACATATCCCCCGCTATCTGGCGCAAGTGCTCTGGCGAGCGGTCCCACGAAGCCAGCCCCCATAGAGCCGTCGCCCCAGGCACGGTAAAAGTCTGTCCCGGCAGTGTGGCTGCAAGCACAAGCCTGCCGATGCGCTCGCCGTAATCGGCGGCAATCTGCTGGGCCTCCAGACCGCCCCACGAATACCCCAGGACATCAGCTGGTTTTTCGGTGATTTTGGCCACGATATTCATGACAATCTCGCCGTAATGCCGCATGGTGGGCACGGTTTTCAGGTGCTTTGATTCGCGCACATCAATCGCAACGGTCGGACGCTCGAGCGATTCCAGCAGCGTCCCCCAGTTGTCAACGCCCGCTCCAATACCATTGAGCATAACCAGCAGGCGCAGCGTCTGGTCGTTCGTCTCGCGCGGCGTCACAAAACGCAGCTCCGCTCCGTCTATGTTCTCGCGCCGTTCCAGTACGTTTTGCTTCATGGTTGGCCAGCTTATATTTAAAGTAACTATACTGACAGCGCGCTGTAAGGGCAAGGCCGGAACTGTTTCGCTTGGCTGCAGATCATTCGGATAGGGCGATCAGCTATGCCGCGTCTGTTTGAGGAACTGTTTTGGCTGCAACGCCGCATTGACATTACGGCCCGGCGCGTTAACAATACGTATATGCGACGGCGCAGCCTGATCATAATCATCACGACACTGCTGGCTGTTTTGATCGCTTTTTTTATCTCAGAGAATATCAGCGCGCCCGAATCCGGCAATCGCGCGCGCTTTACAGACGGCGACATGGTGTCGCTCAAGGGCGAGCTGGCCTGCCTGCCGCACCGTGATCAAAGCGGCCCGGTGACACTCGAGTGCGCATACGGTTTTAAAGACGAATCCGGCACCTATTACGGCCTGCAGGACACCACACCTGATCAGTCGTTTATTACTGACGTGCCCTTTGGCGAACCTGTCAGTATTGAGGGTATTTATCGTAGCGGCGGCGATGATAAGTATCAGCAGGACGGTACGATCGAGCTAAAAACTCTGATCGAGTAATCGGCACAAATACACCATATATAGCGTTGTCAACGTATGTATACGCTATATATAGCGTATAGACACTATATATGGTGTGACTACCAGCGTTTGCTTCTTATGCGGAATCTGCGCCAGATCAGGCCGTCCAGCAACAGATGGCTGAAATAACCCGTTACCGCCGCGCCGTAAAACAGCGCTGCCAGCGGCAGGTTATCGCTGTTATACAGGTACGGAACCAGGATAATCGGCAGCTGCGTGATACACAGTGGTCGCTGGTGTTTATAAACTGCGTGATGCTGCTGACTGGTTATGTGTTGGCTTATTTTTTAAAGCCACAGGATCGTCAAAAAATGTTTGGCTTTGGGCAGGTGGTGAAGCGGATTGTGCCGCTCCACCTTATACCTGCCCTGGTCTTTTTTGTTGATTGGTCGGTTTTGCTTTTTCTTGGCCTTAAATTCGCTGCCGATATTGTGGCCGAATCGCTGGTCTTAAACCCTGCCTTTGTAAAGAAATACGTCAGGAAACGGGCTTAAAGCAGTCCAAGCTTGCGGGCGCACTGTGGCCACTGGCCCCAGCCGCTGCGTGCCAGCAGGATTTCGGCACGGTGAATCTGCTCTTCGCGGCTGTGCTGGTGCGGCAGGCCGGTGCCGCCGACTCCGCGCCAGGTGCTGGGCAGAAACTGCAGGCCGCCGTAGTAGCCGTTACCGGTGTTAATGTTCCAGCGTCCGCCGGATTCACACTGCGCCAGACGATCCCATACGCTTCCGCTAGCTACTGCCGGTGCGCTGGTTGTAATACGCGGCGCCGGCTTGGCCTTTGCTGCTGGCTTTGGCGTCGCAACTCGCGGTGCAACCGGCTTTGGTGCCGGCAGTTCACGGGCGGCGATTTCCTCTTCTGCAAAAGGTACGCGGATTTTATCGCCCGGGTTGATGATGTCCGGGTTGCTAATGAAGCTGTTGGCGTCAAACAAACGTCGCCAGGTAGTGTCGTGTGCGGCGGCAATCTTGCTTAAAGAATCGCCTTTCTGCACCTCTACAATGACCGGCTCAGGCGTTTCCGGCTCGTCTATGGCCGGCTCGTCAGTCGTGGCTGCCGACAGCACGGCTTCTGTTTGGCCGGGCTGCTCATCTGCCTGCTGTTCGTCCTGAGCTTCTTTACTTTCTTTAGTGATGTTTATAGCTCCCAGGGGGAAACCCTGATCGCCGCTCTGGGCTGATGCAACGCCCAGAATAAGTGCTGATGCCAGAAATGCGGGCACCAAAAAACCAGCTACAAGAGCTCGTTTTTTCATATTCTATCTACTCCCCTCTACCCCCATGCGTCGGCCGGTACCGGAAAAACGGCATAGAACGGCTGCCTGCTCTCTAGCGACAGGCAATATGATTTACATTAATTATTTGAGATATGCATGGGTAGTGCGAACATATGTGTCCCCGTTCCCTGCTGCCGGCATGCTGGCAGGCTGCTTTTCGCACATGCGTTTTGCGGCATGTTCCCGGTATTTTGTCCCGAGGCGTGCGATGCTGGCTCGTGCTGTGTGCCAGGGCTTGCATAGGAAGGTTCAACACTTGCTCGTTGCGGCTTTTTCACCTCACACGTAAAAAAGACACAAAAACCAGCTTAGCAATATCAAAATATAAGTCAACTTTTACCAAAAGCATTTCATGCCATGCCGGCACAAAACAACCTGTTATTTTGGGCAAATTCGTGATGATGTAAAATTTACAAATTTCCGGTAAACTCGTCGCGCCGGATTCGTTTGTCTGCAACGCCCATGGCCTGCAGCCGCGCGGTCAGATCCTTGACCATTGCTTCAGGGCCAGAGACGTAAATAATGCTCTTTTGCCAGTGTTCTGACAGGGATGAATCGGGGCCGATGAACAGCCGCTGATCGGTCTGCAGGAGCCTGAGGTCGCTATATGCGCTTGCCCAATCCTGTAATTCATCCTGGAAGGCGGCTGGTTTGTCACTGCTGGCATAGACTAGCGTGGCGTCAAGCGCCTGCCCGTCTGCGATGCGCTGGCTCAGCATGGCGCGGTACGGGGTAATGCCAATACCGGCGGCAATAAACAGCCGATGTGCTTTTTCTCCTCCCCATATAAAACTGCCCTCTACCCCAAAGGCATTGATTGGTGTGCCGGCCTGCAGGGCGAACAGGTTTTGCTTAAAACTGCTGTCGCTGCGGCGCGTGGTGATGCGTAGGTGCTGCTCGTGCGGGGCTGAGGCAATGGTAAAACGCCGTTCGTCGACCCCCCAGCTGCTGCGCGGAATCTCCAGCCGGATGGACTGCCCGGCCAGCCACGTCAGCGGTTCGGCCGGTTCAAAGAAAAACGACCAGATGCCATCGGTCTCTTCTTGTTTGCGGATGAATTGTAGCTTCACCCCTCCAGTATACCCTGCCCGCAAAAACGTCCGGCCGGACGTATAGTGCGACAATTATGAAAAAATGAGCGCCGATTCATGCAGCTGCACGTATCCCTCCAGTTCGAGCTCCCGGCAAGCTTCGATGATCACCTCACGGTGGTCGAACTTGGTCACCCAGACGCTCTGCTGGACCTGCTCAAACGAAAGCGATCTAAGAAGCATCCTGAGCTGCCGGCGTTTGTGAGCCTGCCCTTCGGGTATGTCAAAGATAACCATCAGCCGGCCGTTCCCGCTCAGCTTACTGGCTATGAAGGGCTGAAGTCTCTGCCTGCCCTTTGCGGTCAGCTTGGGGATGGGGTCGTCGGTGATGAGTTTTTGCTCGCGCGCATGATAATAGGACGACCGCAGCCGGGATTTCTTAAAACGGGACTGCTTTTCGAGCTCGTTAAAGAAGCGATTCGGGCTAAAGGCCAGCTGCAAATTGGCCCGGGTGTAGGGCATCAGGCCCTTTAACACATAAATAGTCGCAGGCGACAGTCTCCTTCCCATGCAATAATTGTCGCACTATACGTCCGGCCGGACAATTTAGCGGAGAGGGTTGACATGAGCAGTTTGGGTTGGTGTATACTGGGGGCAGTCACGTGTGGGCTTTCTTTGGTAACTCTAAGGGATTCCTCCATGCGGGCTTTACGCAATTTATAGCCACCAACGTATTTACAGCGGTGCCTATCATCAAATCAATCGTCTGATAGCGTGTTCGTTAAGCTATCGCCCCATATAAACTTTTATACGGAGTGATTTGATATGCGTAATAGCCTCTCTTATACATCTAAAAACAAAAACATCGTAGACGTATTGTTCAGCTTTAATGGCCGCGATCAGTATGCCCGGCCGGTGCGCCTGACCTGGCAGGGTGAGGATTATTTCTTAGGCGGTGTGCAGTTCTGGTATGGCGAGCACAGAGGCGGTGTGCTGGTGCACCACTACCGGGTAAGTGACGAGTACGGCGACTTTACCTTTGAGCTGTCGCTCGAGACCGAGAACCTGACCTGGAACCTGGATAAAGTGGTCGAGAATAAGGTGCAGCATGACCTCGGCCGGTCGCTGGTGGGGGCGATGGCATGAAGAAGTCTCTCGTATGCGATTTGCTGTCGCAGGCGCCAGTCTCTGCCTGCCAGGTAAAGCAGGCTTCAGCCGGCAGGCAGCCTATAAGAACCATTGGGCAAATGACAAACGTAAACCGGTATGTATCCCCGCAGGAGGCCTGTCATGCGTGAGTCGCTGAACGAGCCCGTATCGGTGGTCTGGTACTACAACGCCCGCACCCGCCACATGCAGCCCTATATGCTGAGCTGGAACAATCAGGAATACCGCTTAGGCAAGATAGATTTTTGGCACAAGACCTGGGCCGGCAAGCATCAGATCCATCACTTTTCTATCGCTGATCAGGATGGACAGGCATATTTTAAACTTGCGCTTAACACTGACAGTCTGCAATGGACGCTGGAGGAGTACATGAGCAGCCACGATGCAAGCGTGGTATATGCGCGGAGTGTTTGAGGCGGCGCAGGCCGCAGGTTTTTTGTAAACGAGCGTGAAACCTAATCATTTCACGATTTTCACGGAACAACAGATGAGGATAGTTGGCGTGAAATGCGTAAAAACGGTGAAACCAAGTAAAAAAGGAGCATCCTATGAGAAATCGTAAAAAGCGCGCACAGCGCGAAGAGGTCCGCAAAATATTGCACGCTATGCGGCTGGAGCTGGCCGCCCAGCGCGCGGCACAGGAGTACGAGCCCGAAGAGCGCCAGATACTGCACTTGGGCGAGTTCATTAAAAGAGTTCAGAGCACGAGTTAACTCTCTAGTGGCGGCCAGCAGCTTCCTCGGTAGACTTTTCTGTAGCAGACTTAATTACTTCCAGTACATGTTTGCCTGCGTTGCGGATGTGGCGCCTTACTTCCGCATGCACAGCAAGGTAGTGAAGCAGATCAGAGCTGATCGCCTGTTCGCCCTCTTTTACGCCGATGGCCTCCATGTCCAGCTCTTCGCGATGGCGCTGTATAAAGTGGAGCAGCGACGTAAAGGTACGACTTCCGACAGTGGGATGCATACCCTGGTCGGCCGCGATGCTTACAAAATCCTGTTTGGAGAAAAGAGTGGGTTCACGGGGTTGGCTTGGTTGATCGGAGTGTGCGGGGGCGAGTTCCAGAAGTGTTCGCAGCTGTTCGGTGGACTTGTTGCCTACGCCCCGAATTTGTCCACCTCTTTCTAATGTGTTGATAGCATTTTCAATAACAGAGCGGTCAATTTGCGGAAAGCTCCCCTCGACACTCACTCCGTCAGTGCCTAGTCCATAATTTACAACCGCACGAAAAAGACGAGTCAGGTGGCTTTTGACGCGCGGATCCTCCTCGGCAGATAGCCGAAGAAAGT
Organism: uncultured Candidatus Saccharibacteria bacterium; assembly: GCA_964490245.1. Taxonomy (GTDB): domain Bacteria; phylum Patescibacteriota; class Saccharimonadia; order Saccharimonadales; family JACDBH01; genus CAZBAF01. Next base: position 164,855 of record CAZBAF010000001.1, on the reverse strand, counting down.
CTTGGTGCGTAAAGGTTTGTACTACTTCTGGTGAAGCCTCCGGTGCTCTCTCCATATAAAACTTATACAAGAAAAGCCATGAAAAAACAATCCCTCCCCATATCCACGTCCGCGCCGACGGTCATGCATATTGACCTTAATTCTTGCTTTGCCATTATCGAGCAGCAGGCCAACCGGCTGTTGCGCGGCCGCCCGGTGGGCGTGGCGGCTTATGATACCCCGCGCGGTTTTGTGCTGGCGGCCAGCTATGAGGCCAAGTATAAGGGGGTCAAGCTGGGCGTTAATGTAACCGAGGCCCGCCAGCTTTGTCCGGGCATTGTGATTATGACGCCCGACCCTGCCAAGTACCGCGAGGCTCACCGGCGTTTCAAGGAGCTTATGCTTGAATATACCGACGAGGTCACCCCCAAAAGTATCGACGAATTTGTCCTGCACCTGCAGGGCTCGCCTGCCCTCCGCGAGAAGATACGTGCATTACATCATAAAAACTCATCCGCCAGCCCCCGACCCCTTAAAAACAGTGACGATGAGGTGGTTGGCCTGGCAATGGAAGAGATCGGACGGGAGATTAAACAAAAGGTTCGTGAGCGGCTGGGCGAGGCGGTGACGGTAAACATAGGGATCGGGCCCAATCGCTTTTTGGCCAAATTTGCGGCCGGCTTTGACAAGCCTGACGGCATGCGCAGGATTGATCATACAAACCTTAAAAAAACGTACGAGGGGATGGATCTTATGGATCTGCCGGGGATTAATGTACGTTTTAGGCGTCGGCTGCAGAGTTACGGCATTATGACGCCGCTGGATTTTTTGCACGCTGAGCGGCGGGTGCTGGAGAAAGTCGTGTTTCGGGGCATTACCGGCTACTATTGGTATCTGCGGTTGCGCGGGTACGAGATTGACCGGTTCGAGAGCAAGCGCACCCAGGTAGGCCATCAGTATGCCCTGCCCCGCAAAACTGCCGATCGCGCCGAGTTGGCACGGCTGCTGCTGAAGCTGTGCGAAAAGGTTGGCCGCCGGTTGCGCCGGCTGGACATGACAGCCGGCGGTATTCATTTATATTTGAGTTTTATGAACTACCAAGAGGTGCCCGCGAAGGATAATGGCTTTATCGGCGGCGAGACGCTATTAAGCCGGAATGCCTGGCATCACGGCGAAAAGACCAGTCACCGGCTGTACTCGACCCAGAGCATCTATCGGGCGGCCAAAAGTCTGCTGGAGCGGGCCGAGCTGTACGGCAAGGTGCGCGGCATCAGTATAACGACGTTCAATCTGGCTCCTGCCGACCCCGAGCAGCTCAGTCTGCTGGCAGAGGACCGCAGTTTTGCCGCCGAGCGCCAGGTCAGCGACGCGGTGGATGAGATCAATAACCGATACGGCGAGTTTGTGATTACACCGGGCGCCATGATGGACATGCACGGCGAGATTCTGGACCGCGTGGCTTTTGGTAGCGTGCGTGATGTATAGGCGTATAATCAAGATATTATGGGAGCAACGCTCAGGCCGGCAATACTGGTGATTTTTGGGGTCACCGGTGATTTGGCGCGGCGTAAGCTGTTGCCGGCGCTGTATCATCTCACGCGTGATAATTTATTGCATCCGGACACGCAGATTATCGGTGTAACTCGCCAAAAACTGACCAAGCATGACGTGCTGGCGCCACTGGACAGATATACGGCTTCGCATGCCAGGCCGTCGCAGGCGGCCCTGAGGCGTTTTAAGCAGTCTTTTCACCTGTTCCGGCTGGATATGGCCCGTCAATCCGGCTATAAAGAGCTAAAGCACTATCTGGACGAGCTTGAGCAGACAACCGGGGCGGCTCAGCAGCGGCTTTATTATTTGTCTATCCCGCCGGCGATCTTTGATGAAGTGGTGGATTTGATGGGGCGCGCTGGTCTGCATAAGCCAGCCGGCCCCGAACATGTGCCGCCGGCTCTCCTGCTGGAAAAACCGTTTGGCTATGATCTGGCTTCTGCCCGCGTATTGGTAAAAAGCCTGCGCATGTGGTTTAACGAGGATCAGGTTTATCGTATTGACCACTACCTTGCCAAAGAAATGGCTCAGAATATTCTTGATTTTCGGTTTTATAACCCGCTGTTCGCATCAGTATGGGATAACCGGCATATCAGGAGTGTAACCATAACGGCACATGAGCGTATTGGCATTGAGGGGCGGACCCAGTTTTACGAACAAACGGGCGCGCTGCGTGATATTGTGCAAAGCCATTTACTGCAACTGATGAGCCTGGTTGCAATGGATCGGCCAAAAAGCTGGTCTTCGGCCGGACTGCACCGCGCCCGTTTGAAGTTGCTGAAGTCAATTGTGCCGGTGCCGAACTATGCTGTCGACCAGCGTGCGGTCCGCGGTCAGTACAAGGGGTATAAATCGGAAGTGGGTAACCGTCATACCACAACAGAGACATACGCGGCGGTTGTGCTGGAGATTGACAACGACCGCTGGCGGGGCGTGCCCTTTGTGCTGCGGGCCGGCAAGAGCCTAAACGAAAAACGCACCTCAATTGAGGTAGACTTTGGAGGCAATGTGCTGGATATGCAACTCCAGCCGCGGGAACGCATCGGATTGGGGCTGCTTGCCAAACAGCCGGGTCACGGGCATGATCGTACGCGGACCGAGCTTGATTTTGATTACCGGCGGTCGTATCCGCGCCTGACCAGTCCAGAGGCGTACGAGCGGGTCCTGCTCGATGCCATCAACCAGGACCAGTCCCTGTTTGCCTCGTCCCAAGAGGTGCTTGCCTCCTGGCAGATCATCCAGCCGGTGCTTGACGAGTGGTCTAAAACGTCCCGTGATATAAGACTTTACCGCACAGGGTCGTCAGGTCCGCTGCCGGCCGCAAAGCTTGCCGCACTGCTTCGCCAAATCCGGCCATATCCGGCAATCTCCGGATATGCAAAGATATCCACACCGTAAAGTGTTGTATTATTGCGCTTACGCTCGGTATAATAAAAACCAATAAAGTAAGCACTTAAAAACAGAGGGCAATGATTCCCGTAGGAATTCTGAGGGTTGGGTTAAAAGCTATGGCCATGAAGAAGCAAATGGGGATTTTTGTCAGCGTGCGTCTAGGAGGGATTCTGGCGGGATGAAGGTGTTGATGCTTGGGTGGGAGCTGCCGCCCCACAACAGCGGAGGGCTCGGCGTGGCCTGCTTTCAACTCTGCAAAGCCCTGGCTTCTAAGGGCGTGGACATCGATTTTGTCATTCCCTACACAGCCGACCACAGCGACATAGATTTTATGAATGTATTGTCGGGGCATCCCCAGGGTGCAGAAGTACTGCAGCGGACAGCCGGCATTGCCTACGACAGCTTTAAATATATTGCCCCAGGCGGTAGTCAACGCTGGCTGGATATGCGGGAGCAGCAGTCCATGTTCGAGAGCGCGGTTGGCCGGCTGGTCACACTGAAGGAATATGACGTTATTCATGCGCACGACTGGCTGACTTTCAGGGCCGGGTTGCGCGCCAAGCAGGTTTCGGGCAAGCCTTTGATTGCGCACGTTCACTCTATTGAGGCAGATCGGGCGGGCCGGCCGGGCGGCGGCAACCCGCTGGTGCGCGAAATCGAAGAAATGGGGCTTTTAATGGCAGACCGCATTATTGCAGTCAGTCAGCTCACAAAAGACGCCATTGTTCGCGAGTACAACATACCGGCCGACAAAGTTGACGTGGTCCATAACAGTCTGGATCTTGAGACGGTGCAGCCGCTGGACAATGATAATATTCATCGATATCTGACAGCCATGAAGGCGCAGGGCTACCGGGTGGTGGTAAATATCGGCCGATTGACAATTCAAAAAGGCCTGCCAAACCTGCTGCATGCAGCCAAAAAGGTCGTTGACGAGGCGCCAAAAACGATTTTCCTGATTGTTGGTGCGGGTGAGCAGTACTATGAGCTGATCGAACTGGCGGCAGACTTAGGCATCAGCAGAAATGTTATTTTTACGGGTTTTCAGCGCGGTAAAAACTGGCGCGACAGTTTTGCCATAGGCGACCTGTTTGTGATGCCGTCAGTGTCGGAGCCTTTTGGCCTGACGCCGCTGGAGGCAGCCGGCTACGGCACGCCGTCGCTGATATCACGGCAGTCGGGCGTGGCCGAGGTGTTCAATAACTGTTTGAAAGTCGACTTCTGGGATGTGGATGAAATGGCAAATCAGATTACGGCCGTGGTGCTGAACGATGGTTTGCGTGACGAATTGCACGCTAATGCTTATAATGAGTATCAGCGTCTATCATGGCATCCGGCAGCCGAGCGGCTGGTGGGGTGGTATAAGCATCATATGAGCGAGGTTTTGGGGGTGGCTGCGTGAATTCAAAAAAAGCGATCGTTTTATATCTGCATGTGCATCAGCCGTATCGGGTACGGCACTACACTATTTTTGACGCCGGGCACCAGCATAATTACTTTGATGCCGACTATAACGACCGCGAATCCAACGAACGGGTGGTCCGTAAGGTGGCAGAAAAATCCTATCTGCCCACCAACCGGCTGCTGCGTGAGCTGCTTGATACGTATCCTGATTTTAAAATCAGTCTGTCTATTACCGGTACAGTCATTGAGCAGTTTGAGAAATGGGCGCCTGACGTACTGGAGAGCTTCAGGCAACTGGCTGCAACCGGCCGCGTCGAGATAGTGGCCGAAACGTATTATCATTCGCTGGCGTTCTTTCATTCGCGTTCAGAGTTTGAGCATCAGGTGGATATGCACCGCCGCAAGGTCGAGGAAGTTTTTGGCCAGACACCGCAGGTGTTCCGTAATACCGAGCTGGCCTACAATAATGACCTTGCCTACTGGGCTGACAAGGCCGGCTACAAGGGTATTCTGGCAGAAGGCTGGGATCCGGTTTTGGGCTGGCGCAGCCCCAACTTTGTTTATCGTCCGACGCACACCGAAAATATCCGGTTGCTGATGAAAAATTACAAGTTAAGCGACGATATTGCTTTTCGCTTTAGCGAGTCGGCCCGCTCGGCATATCCGTTAACAGCCGCCACCTTTGCTCACTGGCTGAGCGAATCCGGCGATGCAACCAACTTTAACCTGTTCATGGACTACGAGACATTTGGCGAGCATCAGTGGGAAGACACCGGTATTTTTGATTTCCTGCGGCATCTGCCCGGCGAATGGCTGAAGTCAGAGGGACACACCTTTATGACAGTCAGCGAGGCAGTCGATACGTTCGAACCCGTTGATCAGGTTGATATGCCGCATACCGTTACGTGGGCCGATACCGAACGCGATCTGACAGCCTGGCTCGGCAACCGCATGCAGCATCAGGCGGCCGAGGCTCTCTATGCGCTTGAGTCGGCAGTGCTCGGCACCAACGATGAGGCCTTAATTACTGATTGGCGCAGATTGACCACATCTGATCATTTTTATTACATGTGCACCAAATGGTTCAGTGACGGCGATGTGCACGCGTATTTTAGTCCCTATGAGTCGCCGTACGAAGCGTTTATTAATTTCATGAATGCCTGGCACGACTTGCAATACCGCCTGGGCCAGAAAGGTGTGGGCGTTTAAATGGGCCGACCGGTAGTACTGAGTAATGGGCAGCTGTTTGTTGGCTTTAACAAGCACGGACTGGTGCATGATTTCTATTACCCCTATGTGGGACTGGACAACCTGACTACAACCCGCAGCGAGCGGCATAAAATTGGCGTGTGGGTGGATGGTACGTTCAGCTGGGTCAACGAGAGCTCCTGGCAGATCTCGGTAGATTTTGAAACCGAAGCCCTGGTCAGCGACATATCAATGATCAATAAGGACATTGGGATCGAACTGAGGTTTAAGGATTTTGTCGATCCCGAGGTCAATGCTTTCTGCCGCCACATCAAGGTTATCAATCTGCGCGAGCAGCAGCGCGAAGTCAGGCTGTTCATGTGTCAGGTGTTCCAGATTTCGCGGGCCGGCCGGGCCGATACGGCGCTGTTTGAACCGGACGGTAATTATCTGATCGATTATAAAGGTCGCTGCAATCTGCTTATTTATGCCGAGGCCAGTGACGGCACGCCGTTTGACCAGTACGCAGTAGGTAATTATCAGATCGAGAGCAAAGAAGGCACCTATCGTGATGCCGAGGACGGCGAGCTGTCCAATAACCCGGTTGAGCATGGCAGCGTGGATTCGGTCGTCAGGCTGAAGCTCCATCTGCCCGGCGCCCAGGCTCGTGCAGTTGACTACTGGGTCGTGGCCGCGCCGTCGCAGTATGACGCCCGGGCTATTCACGACAAGCTTAAAGAAGACGGCCTGATCAAGCGTCTGCGGGAGGCGCGGCGCTGGTGGGCGGAATGGTTCTCGCCGGCGGAGTCCAAGCTGCGGAGTATCAACGAAGAGTATCATGCGCTTGTACGCAAATCACTCATGATCATCAAGGCGCACACCGACAAACGGGGCGGGATTTTGGCCTCTGGCGACTCGTCCATCTTTAATTACGGCAAAGATTATTACTGTTACTGCTGGCCGCGCGATGGCGCATATGCTATCTGGCCGCTGATCCGTATGGGTCTTAAGGAAGAGGCGCGCAACTTCTTTGAATTTTGCCGTGACACGCTGCATCCGGACGGCTATCTTATGCACAAATACCAGCCTGATCGCGCCATCGGCAGCACCTGGCACCCGCTCATCCACAATAACCGGCGCGAACTGGCCATCCAAGAGGACGAAACAGCTATTGTCATGATTATGCTGGGCGAATATCTCAAGAGCACCGGTGACAAAGACTTTGTTGAGCTGCTGTACGAATCGTTCATACGGCCGTCGGCCAAGTTTATGGCTTCGTTTATTGATGACGCCACCAATCTGCCGCATGCCAGCTATGATCTGTGGGAGGAAAAGTTTCTGACCTCGACCTACACGGTTGCAGTCACCTATGCTTCCCTGCTGGTCGCGGCCCGGTTTGCTGATATGTTCGAGCATCCAGACGACGCGGTTGACTGGCGCGAGGCGGCTGAGCGTATCGAGAGCCACATGGGAACACTGTTTGATGAAGAGCGTCAGGCGTTCGTTAAAGGATTTTTGCTGCAGCCGGACGGCACGCTGCAATATGACAAGACGCTCGATGCCTCAAGTTTTTATGGCATGATGATGTTTGGCCCCGAGTCCATGAAGGACAAAACCCTAAAGACGCTGGAGCAGATAGAGAAGTCGTTGTTCGACCAGTCGCCCTCAGGCGGCATGCCGCGCTATGAAGACGACAATTACATGCGTGCCAAGCCCGAACAGATGGGTAACCCCTGGTTTATCTGTACGTTCTGGCTGGCGCAGTACTATGTTGATCACGGGCAGGCAGATAAGGCAAAGACAATCCTGCAGTGGACGGCAGAACATACCATGCCGAGCGGCGTATTGAGCGAACAGATTAATCCGGACGACGCCCGTCTGGTTGGCGTTGCGCCATTAGTATGGAGCCACGCCGAGTACGTTAACACGGTTTTGGACCTGGCCGATCTCTAATCTAGTTAAAGAAGAAATCAAGCACAATCGCCGTAAAGCTCTGTTTGCGGTCTCTATTACCGTATTCGGTTATAATCCAGCCCGCGATAAGGGCAATAATTCTACACTTCCAACCATTATCTATTAACCATGGCCTATTAAAGAAATAAGCCCTTTGTGGGGCTTATTTCTTAGGGTTAACGGTATTGCGGCCAAGATTCTTCTTGGTTTCTTCGTACCAGGCGTGCTGGCGTGCCACCGGATCGTATTTGCGCAGGCGCAGCTTGTCCGGGGTATTCATGGTGTTCTTGGTGGTGTAGTACGTGCGGTGACCGCTTAGTTCAGAAACTAAGCCAACGATTTTCCGCTTGTCGCCTTTTTTTGCCATAAAATATCAACCTTTTGTTACGCGTTAGTATACCGTACAAGCCTGCCATCTGTCAAATGTTTACCTCTGACGTGTTTATTTAAACGCCAACGGGCATTCTGGATTGGTCCTGCAGGAACTGCTCAACCTCGTTTGTCCAGTCGTGCTCTGGCATAGCGCCGCCGGGGCCGCCGGACACAGGCGGTCTGGGCGGCTCTTCTCCGCCGCCGCCGTTGCCCCAGCCCCATTCTTCGCCGTTTCCGCCATCTTCTTCGCCATGCGGTTCGACGTTATCGGCAAGGTAGCCTCTTTCGTTCAGCTCGCGTATGGATGCGCCGAATACCGCCAGTGTACCGATAGTTCCCATAAGTGCGCCGGCATGATTTTGCCAGAAAGCTTCACTTTCGATGAAAAGCTTTAGGCCTGCCAGTGTGCTGGCGCTGCCTATCAAAAACAGCGATGTGCGCGTAAGCGCCTCGATACTGCGGCCGGGTTTGCCGCTATTGGGATTTGGTTTTATAAACTTGCGCATAAAACTCCCATCACCACCCGCATTCTAATAAACTGGAGCCACCTTCGGGACTTGAACCCGAGACCCCTTCCTTACCATGGAAGTGCTCATCCCTTGTAAAACAGGGGTGGCTATTTTCAATGTAAGCGCTCTTCCACAGTAAAGACTTACCGTGAAAAGCTTCTGTCATTGTAGATCCTTGGTAGGAAGTGGTAAGGTGCGGCTCAAACGATTTTTGTATTGCTTTCGTTTGATTAACCCCATATTAGCAAAAAATGCTTATAATGTCAAGTTATAGTCAAATATCGCGAGCATAAAAACAGGGTAGAGATGTGGAAAACCATACTCTCTACCCCCATAATGCTTATGAAGCACTCGCTAGTTGGCGATTATTCGTTATGTGGAAGCCTTCAAAATGTTTTTCTACCTCATCATCGTCATTAACATTGCTCTTGTATTTGTCGTAAGTGTCTTCAAGGCGGTTATCAAGTCCGTGCAGATACTTTTCTGTAGTGGCAACACTCGAATGCCCGAGTAGGCTTTGAATAGCCATCAATGGTGCCTCGTTGCGTTGTAGATCCGTGCCAAACGAATGCCGTATGGCGTGAGGGTAAAATCCTTCAATCCCTGCGCGCTCAAATGGCTTGCCCATAATGTAGCGGATTTCGTCTGTGCTGTATGGTCTGCCGTCCTTGTAAAGCGGCGATGGCCATAGGTAGTCTTGGATGCCTTTATGCTCTATCCATTTGTCGAGCAGTTTGCGTGTCGGTTCTGTTATGAACGTCTGGCGTGCCTTGCGCCCCTTGCCAATTATTCGTATCTCACGTCCTTTGATGTTATCTAGCCTTAGATTAGTAAGTTCACTAAGTCGCAAGCCTGAGTCAAAAGCGATCGAAATGAGCAATAGCTCCAGTTCGGAGGCGTGCTTTTTGGCAAGTTCAATTTGCTCACGAGTAAAGAAGTTTCTACGTGGTGGATCTTCTTTTACCTTATGGATCAAGGATACTCGCAGTTTGATATCGTAATCCATATCCTTGAGCCATTTAACGAATGCAATAATGTGAGATGATCGAGTATTTACTGTTCTGCCGGATACGCCTGACTTGAGCTGGTACTCCACCCATCTGTTATAGTCCTTGTTGGTGAAATCCTGCATATCGTCGACGTGACGTTCTTCGGCGAATTTTTTCAAAATATAAGTCTTACTTCGCATCGTCTGTTCAGTCATTCGGCGATTGTAAAGGCAGTAATTCAAATATTCTTCCACCTGATGATCAATTGGTTTCATGTGACTGTTGACTGTCCTTTCCGCCCACCTCAATTTAGCTTGATAGATTCACCCCTTTTGTTTTATCTATCGAGCACTCGACTGAAAGGCAACGAACAGAAGCCTAAACTCCCAATTGGTACCTTGAGTATGATCTGTTTTACTACTTAAAACAAGTCTGCTCACCTCTGTTAGAAATTGGTACAATAGGAAGTTGTGAGGAGTGCTGATTTATTCTGCGAATAGTTTGCCCATTATTACTACTATTCTTTTATTCTTCTTTATATATACGACGTACAATTTGTGCTATGATACAGTAGTAGCTCAAATGTACACTTTGTGCTTTGAGATTGAGGATTCCCACACCCTTTTCCACTAAAAAAGGGCTATTTTTCCACATCTTTTAGCAATTTATCCACAGTCTTAGATCAATAAAAAACCCAGCTTTTATAGCTGGGTAGTTTCATCAAGCAAGTGAGGGTTATCGATTCGTATAGCGTACGAGTATACGATACTTAACGGTAGGTTTTGGCCCACCGCGTATAGATCGTGTCTCTATCAATCCTTTCTGCTCCAGTATCTTCCGAGAATGTTCTTGCTGTCGCCTCCCTAGGCCAATATCAGATTCTACTTCGCGCGAGTTCTTGTCGAACCAACCATGAGAGTCTTTTTGACCATAGCGATCATAATATAGCAGTTGCGTATAGAAATACGCCGCAGCAACATTATTCCCCAGCATACACACAATCTCGGGCGACACAGGCACGCACTGCTTGGATCGCAGTGCAACTTGCTTGCTACCCATCTATGTATTACCCTCGCTTTTTTGGTGAGGCTCGCTAAAATGCAAACAGCCTCAAATCCACTGTTGGACATGAGGCTGTCTTTTTATCACTCCGGAAAATTACTATTAATATACCACGTTGAGACAATAACTGCAACCCACATCTGTTATCCAATTGAATTATCGTTACACGGCATCTTGGTGGTGCCGGAAATCTTGAGATTAACGACTCCATATGGCGCAATGGTATCGCATTTTTAGCCACCCAAACAAACTCTCAATCATTATCGTCAGGAGCTCATACTGTGGTCAACTATCAGACAGAGATCTACGACTTAGGTGATAACTATGCATCAAATGTCTTTACTGCGCCAGTTGACGGGGTATATCACTTTGATGCAACTATAAGATTTAATAATGTATCTAACCGTGTGTTTATCGGCCTGCTTATTAATGGATCGCCGGGAGACACTCCAAATTATCGCGGCAATGATCTATCTAGTAGCGCCCTGTACCAATTAGTGATGTCAATGGACTTAAAACTAGAAGAGGGCGATACGGTTAGAGTTGAAGCTTACTCAGTAGGCGCTACAGTAGACACTGATGCTACATTTGCTAATTCGTACTTTTCCGGACATCTTATAAGTAGGGTTAACGGTTAGATATCTGTTGTGCTTATGGTTTTTTGATATAATTAGAATAAGGAAACGCGGATTGTGCGGTGGGTTTGCAAGGTGCTTTGCCCCACCGTAGAGTTCGGGTTTGCCTGAATTAGCTAGGTCTTTGTGTACCAAACAGTTACGTAGCAAGTAGTATACCCACTTCCATCAAAGTTCGTAGCTATAGTGATGTCAGACGCCTCGACCCTTGCCCCAAAAAGAGCATTACCAGATGCCGCAGAGTTCGAGGCGGAATTAAAGGAATACCAGAATCCTAACGATGGGTTGTGAGTCCAGCCCTTAAATTCGATTACATTGCTAATACCCGATATGCCGTGAGCGACACTTTTACTTGTGCTATTCGGAAGCGACCCGAAGCTAACGGTCTTTTTATAAATGGGTTTACCATCAATCCACTTGTAGCCAGTGTCGACTTCAGATGTGGAATAATCGCCGATCGCCACCATATTGGCGGTAGGTATTTTGAGATTAGCGCCATCGGCAAGATGCCGTGTAACGATAATTCTAACGACTTGGCCTCAGCACGGTCTTTTGGACGCGTAGATCGTCATCAGGCTTATTGCCGCAGTTTGGACAGCTCGCAAGGCTTGCAGTCGATGCAAGCCCACAGTATTGGCAATTACGACACACAGGGCATATGATACGGAACTGCCCACCAAAAGGAGCCTCGCACCAAATACATCGTGACGTAGCGCAAGTCTTTGGGCTATACGTCATCTTTTTGCCAAGATGTTGATACCCGTTGAATCGCTTCGTTTTTTTGATTCGCTTGCGGCCCGGCGATGGCGGTATCACTGTATTCCGCTTGTAGTGTATACGAAATCTACCTTCCATAAGATGACCTTTCCTGTTACGTCAAATCCACCGTCAATATCGGTGATTAGATTGAGATTTATTTTCTGTTGGTCGAATGCGAATGGTGCGTCATCTTCAAGTTGTTTCATAAACCCTTCTTTAAGTTCGGTTATGTCGAGTTTTAAATCTGCGATGCGAGTGGCTGGATCTGCAGACAGATTGACGTATTTCATGTTACCTTCGGTTGGTTTTGGTATGCCGTTGAGAGTCATAGGATAGTCGCCGCCAGCCCAGTGTATTTTACGGTTACCGCTTGGAACTGTATTGTCAAACTGCAGCACGGCATGCATGAACATTGCTTTTATGTCGAGTAGGTTTTCTGGTACTGACACCATAAGTGTCGGCCCATTGCCGCAAAAAGTAATCTCACCACCAACAGACACAATCTTGTACTGGTATTTATATTCTTGGTTACGCGTCGATAAAGTCATGGCCGACCCTCCCAATTTAGCTTTAGGGTTTTCATAACCTCTGTATTTTGTGCGATACCCTCGATCATAAGACCGCTAGTGTACATATCTAGAGCAACCCAGATTCGACGCTCATAATCTGGATGATCTGGCTGTGGTATGTCTTGCGAATCAAATTCAATCTCATAAGGCAGCGTTATGTTAGCAGGTATTGTCACTATGCTGGTAGCTTTGCTGCGGTCTAGCCCACTAATTGGAGCCTTATACAGTAGTAATACATCGAACCCACGCGGCTGATCGGCGTTGTGATCACAAAATCCAGCTGATGAATCGGTGTAAGGCTTAAATGACTCATTAAGTAGCACAAGCTTGCTGTTGTGCATCGAGAAAGGATTGACTTTTATGCCCCAGTAGATGTAGCTGAAATTTGCAGGATCAACACACCCGCCACCACCAGCACCACCACATCCAGCAAAATAACCCCAATCATCACCCTTTGTTTGGTTGCTAGGAAATCCCAAGTTGCGCCTACCTTGATTCATTAGAGTGCCCCCGTAACGCTAGTATGAATATTCAAATAATTAAAGTGGAATGCGCCAGATATGACAGGCACTTTATTGAATACAATCAACAGAACAAAAGCATCCTCTCGGTAGTTGTCGTCGCCATACTTAGGTATCGCATTCTTAAGATCAAGTAAATCTGCTGATATGACACCACCACTAACGCTGAGCGGCGTATCACTGCCGCGTATTCTGCGCCACGATGCATTGATTTCCTCGTCTGTGTAGTTTGTGACAGGATTGTATGAGCTGCCGTCAAATATTCCAATCGCAAGTTTCATCGTGAGGTCACTATCTCCAGCTGCTGGTGTAAGCTGAAGGTCAGCATAACACTCAATAATCTCGCCATAATGTGGCTGGAGTATGCGGATTGGACATATTTTTGACGCACCAATTGTAGGTGGGAATGTTACGTTCGCATATGCGTATGTATATGGGAAGTACTTGGCAGTGTCAGCAGAATTGCCGGGCGGAGACACATACTGAAGGTCACGCTCGGTGCGATCATTATAATTTAGACCCCATATTGAGCCTCTAACTGGTACTGCATATTGTCTTGCTGATTTGTCTTGATTCATGGTGCTTTCCAAATAAAAAACGCGGTCATTCGCACCGCGTTATTACTTTAATTATACCGTAATCAATTGAATTATCGTTACACGGCATCTAAAGAATGCCAACGTGACCAGCGACAAGCTGGATTGGTTAACTTCAATGAAAAATCGCATACAGGCTGGTAACAACCCGGTCATATTCAAAACCACAGGGTCTGGTGGGGGTGCGACTACTGTAAACTTTCCCGTGGCATTTAGCACTACACCTATCGTGATAGCTACACCGAGAGACAATAATGCAAGCGTTGTAGCGGTGCACTTGTTGTCCGTGTCGGCCACGTCATTCTCAATATTGGGTCGTACAAATGCGGGAGTTGATATTAGCGGATCATTCAACTGGGTTGCATTTTTGCCATAGCTAGAGCGCTGCTGCTAATTTATAACTGGAATAATCATCAAGCGCGGTGTCTCACAATTTGTATTACCTGAGCCGCTTGCACGATGCAGGGTTATCGATACCGTTAGCGCTGAAGATGATGATGCCGTGTAGACGTCTGTTATCGCTGCCGACATCTGAACGCCACCTGCACCTGAATACCGGCTCGTAGCCCTCGAAGATCCGTCGACATTCAACTGGGAGTACCACACTCCGCCGTCGCTTGACGATGATTGCTGCGAGCTGAAGTGTATGAGGTATGTTTGACCGCTTAAAAAATCAAAGGTTGTAGATATTGCCGTTACGCCGCTCGAACCCCCTGATATATTTGACGCCGTCAGACGCTTCGAGGTGCCTATAGATGCTTTTGCTATGTTTGTAAAGGGCAGCTGTAGGCTGCCACTAGGCCCAAGATGCCGTGTAACGATAATTCAATGTTAAATACGATTTTGTGATATGTTAAGTCATTTTACCGACTGCATTGCAAATCCAGCCATAGCACGTTGTATAGCTTCCAGCATTTCAGCGCGTGAAGGCGTTTCTGGTGGCGGCTCAGTAGCATGTAATTCGTTATGTAGGTGTCGGCACATTATGACCTTGTTTTCTTCAAGCTCGCGGTACTGCATAGCGATTTTACCCATGCGTCGATAAACTCTACGTGGCCATTTTTTGTGATGGACATCTTCAAAACATCCAATTGTCTCTCGTATTGGGCACTCTCGTGATGGATCACAAGGGTACCTCTCCACGCTATGGCCTCCTGCAGTCCGCCAAAAAGTTAGGGTTACGTTCGCAAATCAACATAATCCGCTCAAACAAATGCACCCATTGGAGCGCATATAGTATGAAGCCTACGGCAAAGACGGTTGCAATAGCCTTACTGATCCTGCCTAGCATTTTTGATAGCCTCATGCACTAGGTTGTAGCTTTGTGTTGCTACAGCGAACGTAGCACCTGCAAAAATCACCCAGTCAATCCATGTCGCAAGCACAAACTGAGGCAACGTAGATACTGCAGCAGCGCTCACAATTGCGGACACTATACCAGCGACCGTACGCGGCCATCTCTTAGCTGGAGCGAGGACAAACTTAAACTTTAGCAATTGAGTCAAAAGGCTTGCTACAACACCAGAAGCCAGAGCAAGGCTACCGTATGTGATGATTTGCTGTACGATTTGCACAAAGAGTTCCATATACCCCCCTAGTTAATTCTTATTTTTTGGCCGACATAGATCAGATTAGGATTACTAATACCATTACGCTGGGCGAGTATTTGATATGTAGTGCCGTATTTAGCGGCAATACCAGAGAGTGTTTCGCCTTTCTGAACAACATGCACCGTACCGCCACTTGGTATAGAGGTCTTTGTCGATGGAATCGTCAGGACTTGGCCGACATAGATCAGATTAGGATTAGCGATGCCATTTACTTGAGCTAGAACCTGATAGGTTGTGCCGAACTTGGCGGCTATACCTGAAAGTGTGTCACCCTTGACGACCGTGTACTCTTGAACATTTAAGCCTGTATTTTGAGACACACCAGCACTAGGTACTTTTAGTACCTGACCAACTTTAATCAAGTTAGGATTAGCGATGCCATTAATCTCAGCAAGGTGTTGGTATGTGGTACCAAAGCGAGCAGCAATTCCAGATAGAGTGTCTCCAGCGACCACCGTGTATGTGCCGCTAATTGGGTTAGGGGCTGGCAGTTGCGGTTGTGATGGCTTAACGTCGACTGGTTTACCGTTTCCATAAGCTCGGAAAGCATTTTGGTCACCATAGAAAATGTTCATATCTACAGTATTGGCGGTGACGCCAGCGACCACTGCACGGCTTGTGTACTGCCACATAATGATTGTGAGAGTTGGGATTGAAGGAGCTGCGCCAGCGCCAGCTACAGTGCCAGTGTTTGCGCCGTATTTAGCAACCCAAGCGCCGATGTTGCGATCTTTGATTGGTTGTAAATTGCCAACAAAGCGTGCTTGGTTGCTGTATAGCACAATGTTGCGACCAGTGCGCTCCTTGATGCGGTCAGCAAATGCACATACAAATGAAACATTGATAACAGCTTCATTTTCATCGTCGAGCACAAGTGCCTCGCCATCTCGCAAGTCACCGATTGCAGCAATAAAAGCATCTGCTTGCTGCGCTGCTGTGCCACTTGCGCCCTTGTACCAGTAGTACCATATCGGCAAGCCTACGCGTCGAGCCTCGCTTTTGTTGCGCGCTAGTTGAGGGTCGGTGTATATACCAGCATCAGCACCTCCAGCTTTGATAACCACGCCTTGTATTGCGTTCTTGAATTGATCCCAGTCGACTACTCCTTGCCATCGACTAATATCTGCTACTGTAATTTGTGCCATGCCGCTTTACTCCTTATTTAGTTAGTTGTGCGATAAAGAATCCTATCAAACCCGAAAATACGCCGGATGCAGCTGAGGCGGTTGCCACTAATGACTTGAAGCTATCCTGTCTCGCCTCGATCCTCGTCACCCTATCGCTCAGCTTTAAGATGTTTTCCATATAGATCTTGTTCTGATTTTGCAGTGCTTCCCCAAGAGTCTTAGTCAATCGTTTCTCCTGCTCTAAGAGCGAGTTGTCGATGATCAACTTAAGTTCGTCTTTTGTGGGTGTTGTGTGTTCCATGTTGTCCTGCATGCCCATCCCTATATTGCTGAATTTGCCAATAAAAAAACGCGGTTGCATTTCTGCTTCCGCGTTTATTGAACTTATTATACCACGTTCGCCAGAATAATCGTTACACGGCATGTAGGTCTTGGTGCGATCATACCGGAAAAACTTGATCTTTCATCTATTGGCGTATTAACTGGATGGTCTGGCTCGAACTTCAGTACTACAGAAACAGCTGTCGGTAGCGTAAATGTCGATATTCCGACAGGGTGTACTGCCGTTCTTGTTTTGGGATCAGTTAGGCTTCAAGGGCAAGATTCTTCACAAAAAGATATATACGCTCGACTCCGCTACGATGGCGGCACTGCATATAGTCAAACAATCATATTCACTTCTGTAAACACATTCAATTCTGGTACAAACGCACTCATTGACGTTATACCTGTGACAGCTGGTACGAAGCAGTTCAGCTTACTCCTACGTACTTCTGGCGGTAATGCGAACTCATCAGTCGGCAAGATTCTAATTATTCCTATTAGAGCGTAGGATTAGTAATCCTCAACGATAAGTGTTGCCGTTGAAAATGCTGCAAATGTAGTTGTTGAACCGCCCTGCGAGTTCATGTAGGCGGTGAACGTGTAAGAAGTATCAGGCGTCAGTCCCTCGACTATAACCTCACCACTTTTATAGGAATTATTAGTACTTGCAAAGTTAATGACCTCGTGGAAATTCGTGCCATCATATATACGCACCTGACTGTTGTTTGCGTTATTGTATATCGGCAAAGACAGCCTTATCTTCACACGACCAGTTTTTGTTGTGTGCGTGACTGCAAGGTTTGCGTTTGGCGAATTGGTTGCTAGGACAACCCCCGGGCTATTTGAGGTTGTCGTCTGATTTGAGGTTCTATAGCCATATGCACGACTTATGTTCTTAAAATTCGCAAGATCTATTTTGCTAATAGGAATACTTGCGTCGGCATGATGCCGTGTAACGATAATTCCATCGCCTAACGCCGTACCGTTATGAAAATTCTGCATGTTAGCCCACCATTGGTTGAGCTTGGTGGACGTAATAAGCTCATCTGGTAGCCAATCTAGATCATCAATAAACGTATCTGCCATTATCGCATCCTCACTACTTCAAATGTCTCAAAGCGTTCGACCATACGCCCCTCTTTGTCTGTGTACATTTCGTAATCAGGCTTCTCTTTAGAGCTTGCCTGTCGCAATCTGACCTGTGCGTCAAGCTGAGCGCGTTCAAACGGACTCAACGAACGGTTAGTGCTGCCCGGCATTGGCGAAACTGGAGTTTTATTGCCTCTGACAATGCCTTTCTCAATCTTGCCTTGACGGGTATCGTTGCCACTCGCGCTTTGGTAACCGATCATGGGCTTGCCGTACTGGTTTTTATCGATCCTGACACGTGTCGAAAGGAATAGATTCTGATAGCCGAAGATATTGCGATTGCCGGTAGAGCGTTCGACTGTAGGGTATTGTGGCTTCGCTGGTGCTGTTTCAACGGCAATAATGCAATCCGCTAAAAGATCGCGCACAAAATAAACCTCCGAGAATTCCTTAGCGTAATAATCCGCCATAGCATTCAGCTCTTCAGAGTCTTGCTTGATTTTTTCGATATTCTTCTTGGCCATAATTTCCTCTGCAAATAAAAAACACGGCTGCTTTGCAGCAACCGCGTTTGTTGCCTTTATTATACATCAGTGCTACTATAGTCTCAATATGATTAGTGGAGCACGCACTAAAATCACCTCTTGGTTGCGAAGTCCTAAATCTCTTGGTGCGAAAGTCGGAATTGGTGCCGTAACGGTACTTGCCGTATCCGTTCCTGCTGTTTCCGCTATGGTGCTTACCGGTGAGCCTGAAAAGCCTCAAAATAGCGTTGTGAGTACTGAAAATCAAGCAGAAAGTGCTGACCAAGTAGAAAACATACAGGAAAAGCAAGAGGCCGCTCAAGATCAGCCAGAGTCAACCAGTGAGAATACGCAAGCACATCAGGACAACCAAAATAGTAACATTCAGCCAACGCAGCCTACGCAATCGGCAGCTCCTGAAACGCCTACCGCACCTGTATATGTATATGCCGACACATACCCTGCAGAATGGAAAAACCAGTGCGGTCAGCTTGATACTTGGGGTCTGAATAAGTGTCAGAGCACCAGCTATGCCGCATGGAAAGTCAGCGAATCGGGTAAAAATATGCCGAAATACTGGGGTGATGCAAGCGCGTGGCCAGCTAAGGCCGATGCAGCAAACATTCCACGTGGTACAACACCAAAACTGCACTCTGTTGCCGTTGTTGGTAATTTCAATGCGTTCGTAGAGGCTGTTGACGGCGATACTATCACTGTCAGCTGGTACAACTGGGGCAATACCGGACAATATGGTGTTTGGGAAAACATCCCAGCATCAAAATTCAGTACCTATATTTACTTCTAGAGCGCTATAAAATCTGGGCCATCAGTATATGATTGATCAACGCGCGCATATTGCTTGGTTTCGCGCTCCTCAACATACAATTTCTGGTACATATTAGCGTCAACTCCACAGAACAGCTCTATGCCAAAGATATTGCAGTATTTAGTCTCTTCCGTATCGCGTATCTCGACCTCTACAGCATCACCGAACTGCAAATGAGGCACTATGAAGTTATCGATATTGAGGTTTGCATGTGCCGATTTTTGTATTTGCACCAGTAACCAAGCCATTGTGTTGGCTGTAGCCGTATCCTGAATCAAGTCATTTTCAATCACATACACTTCGTGATTGTTGTCGGGGTTAATCCCGTACTTATCAATACTGTCTTGGTCTGACTGTATGACGCCCTTAACTGCGGTTACTTTGGCAGGCTGACCGAATAGCGTAATCTTGGTTATGTATACAGGTGAATCGCCACTATTCGAGAATGTCATTCGGTATTTGTTGCCGAAATTATAGGTGCTAGCAAGCGTAATGTCGGCTGCTCCGGTATCTGGGCTACTCCCATCTCTTGCTTTATTCGTTACATAGCTCGAACCACCGCTAGCAAGCGAGACATGCACAGGATCTTCGACTGTAATTGCTGGGAATGGGCCAATATCGTCTTTGAATTCAACAAAAATATCTGTACTGCCACCCGGCGGCACCATAGTTTGCTCGCTCGCACCATCTAGCTCGAATATTTTGTTCCACGCAGCTGGTTTGAATGGCTTAGCGACTGCCTGAGCGCTGTTAATGACAGTGGACGACGACCACCGCAGATCTTCCATATTGGAATATGTGAACTTCCATACAGGTGTTTGATTGCCGATCAAATGTAAGCGATTCCAGCCATGAATAATGCCATCTTCATCCGCAAACAGAATGTAGCCCTCTGCTTCGCACATTTCATTAAAGAGGTCGGTAATGTAACGATCTTTTGGCATCAGATAGCCAATTGGTTGCTGTAAACTCGGCTCCAGTTCGAATTGGTCAGGTGAAAAACCCTGCTCAATCAATAACTCGGCAATAATCTCATGCATTGGCGTGTCGACAAAAGCGTCAAGATCACTCTGGCGTGTGCTGAGGTATGTCATCGCATCAAACGCCTGTAGTTTTACAACGCGATCAAGAAGCTCCATCTTTGGCCGTTCAGTGTAGCCAGTAAAGAGCTTGATATATTCGCCATTAAAGCCCAAAACCAGCTTGACAGGTCTGTCCGGTAGCCCAACATACTCGCCGATTTCCTCGTCAAAATCAGGTGTAAACCGCTTGCTGGTATTATTTAGTTCAATTTCGGCAGTAGCCATAATCACGCCCCACGGACGCTTGCTGATTTTGCGTGTAATTCTGAAGTTCCTAAGGTGCCGTGTCTCGTTTATGTAATCGTACTTACCGAAAAAGGTGACAGTGTCACCACCGCCCTTAACTTTATCTGGGCCGTCAACATACGAATGGTCTACTTTCGCAAACTTCACATCCGGATCGTAATTTTTAGCCCACGAAATAAGAACGCCCGGCTGTGGGGATTTCACATCTGCCTTAACTGCATCCTCAAATTGTGAGCTAACTGTCAGCATCGCTATACCTCGTACGTAGACCCCTCTAGCACAGTAACTTCAAGCGGCACTCGCAATGAGCCGCCACGAATAAATTCATCCTCGTTATAATCGATGATACCTGTAAATTCGAGCACACCCCCAGATACATTGCTGTCGGTGTTTTTGTATGTTACCGAAGTAGCTGAGTCATATAGATCCTTGAAGAACTGAAAAGTCTCAGGTGTTGCCGCCATAAAGATAAGCTTGGACTGATTTTTACTTGCCATTTGAGTACGTGAAGGTGTGCCGTCGATAGCATATCGGTCGGTTTTTACCCTTACAGGGTTTTCATTCACTCTATTTGGCTGCTGTGGCGGTGCTACATCATTGAATGTGATCATCGTAATGCCCCCATTTCGTTAATTGTTAGTCCTTGCGCTCGTAGCGCGCTAGTAATCTTGTGCGCAATGTTGACTGCTTGAGCCTCGGTAATGTCGCCGTTGCTTGACTGTACAACAACCTGTACCAGAGATCCGCCGCTTTGGATTACGACACCGCCGTTATTATTACTCTGCGCACGCTGAGCAACCTGACTAATAAGCGATGCCATCTTACTCTCAGGCACAACCCACTCGTCCTGACCGCCTTCAGCAACGGTAATCGTCTTACCGCCCGGCGTTGCTGGCACGATACCACCAGTAGCAAGGCGCGGAATACGAAGCTCCGAAAGCTTCCCAATATTTACGCCCGGTATTTTGTTGATCATGCCAATAGCGCCATTGATCGCGCGAATGAAGCCATTGATGGTGTTTTCGGCAAACCCAAGCACACCATTTACCGCACCCTTAACAGCGCCGCTAAACGCACTCGCAACGGTGTTACCAATGCGACTGAATAGTCCGGTAATGGTGCTCCAAACACCGCTAAAGAATGATCCGACACCTGAGAATATCGACTTTATGCCATTCCAAGCGTCGCGGAACCTGTCTGTAAACCAGTTGTGCACATTTTGGAATATCGAAACAATACCATTCCATACACCGCCAAAGAAGCTGACTACGCCACTCCAAACATTCTTAATGAACTCCCAAGCCGCAGAAAATGCCGCCTTGATAGTGTCCCAGTTACGTATGATTGTCAGTACAAAAATTCCAATCGGGCCAGTAAGGATGGCAAGTACGAGTGGCCAGTTGTTCTTGATCCAATCAATAACGCCGCTGATGACACTCTGTATACCGTTCCAAACGACGCTAAAGAAGTTGCCAACAGCCTCAAGGCCAGACTTAATACCTTCCCATGCAGCGCTTGCAACTCCGCTGAGCCACTCCCAGAATGATGTAAACCAACCCTTTACCGTTTCCCAGTTAGCAATGATCAATGCGACCAGACCGATTACGACCGAAACAATCAATCCGAGTGGCCCCATAGCAAGTAGCCAGCTCGCTGCCATTTTCCCAGCTGCCTTTAGTGTCTCTAGTGAAGCCTTAGCGACTCCAAGCATGTATGCGGCAAATGTTTTGGCCCAAGCAAGTGCAGTCTTTGATGCTTGAACAACCCACGCGGCACCAGCCTTAACCGCGTTCTTTGCTGATTCTATCGCAGCCTTAACAGCACCTGTGATAATTTTTGGCAATTCCTTGGTAACCCAAGCGTATGACGCAACAGCCGCATTCTTAGCCCACGCAGCACCAGACTTTACCGCTTCAATAGTCATTGTTACAGCAGACCTGATCGCGCCAGACGCCATAGAGCCAAATGACTTAGCCCAAGCTGTAACAGCGCTATAAGCTGCCTTCGTGGCTTCCCATCCGAGCTGCATAATCTTTGGCAGTAGTAGGGTGCCGATGACAATTGCCCAGTTACGAATGGCAGTCTCGTGCTCCTTAACCCAGTTCGTGAGATCATTGATCCTATCCTGCATCCACTCAATGCCGTCTTTAACAAACCCAACTACAGCGTCCTTTGCCGTTCTAAAGGCGCTTGCAACAGCATCAACCACATCGCTAAACCTCTCCATTGTGGCTGAGCTGAATGATGATACAGACTGCTTAACACTCTCGAATGTGTCTTTGAGCCACTCAAAAGCGGTATTGACCGCCTTAACAATCTTGCCAATCCAGTCGAATTTGACCTGTAAAAATACCAGTGCCGCAACAACCGCGGATATTGCATAAGCAACAAGCATGAATGGGTTGGTATTCGCCGCTATAGCAAACGCAATTGCAGCAGTCTTTGCCACCACAAATGCAGCCGCCAATGCCGACAGGGCAGGTACTGCGTTATCGATCAGAACATTAGCAACAGCAATAATGGTGTCTTTGTTGTCCTTGAGCCAAAGAGTAAAATTCTGAATACTGTCAGTAAGCTTCGCAAATAAGCCGCTCTGATCAACAATCAAGCCCTTCTCAGAGTCAACGCGTACGCCAAGTATTGCCAAGCCGACGCTTCGGATTGTACCTTGCAAGCTAATCATTCGGTTCTTGAATGTGTCGCTCATCGAGGTAATGTCAAGACTGTCGGCGTATTGCTGCATAGCATCAACAAATTCAGCAGCGCTAACCTTACCGCCGTTGATTTTCTCGGACGCCTCTTGCATCGATATGCCGAACTTCTTGGCAAGGATAGTTGTAAGCGGAATATTGTTATTGATCAGCTGCAAAGCGTCCTGACCAAATAAAGCACCGCGTGATGTGACCTGACCAAATACAACAGCCAATGCCTGTAGATCGGAACCATTAACAATAGACAACTTGCTCAGCGTTTCCATGTCGCGTATGACTGTTTGAGCTGTACGACCGTACCCAAGCAGCGTTTGAGCTGCTTTTGACGCGTCAGGGAACGCAATAGGCTTACCGAGCGTGTAATTATACAGTTCTCCAAAAACCTTATTGGCCGCATCCACACTGCCAGTCAAAACGGCCATCTGCCGTTGTGTAGTCTGAAGTCCGCCAGCAAGGTCTATGAAGTACTTTGCACCGAATGAACCACCCAAAAGAGTAGCAGCAGCAACCTTTGCCATGCGTGCAATATCATCAGCAACCTGACCAAAGGCGCTGCTTGCTTCTCGTGCATAATCTTTGAAAGTGGAGCTGCCTCGTTTGACAGTATCAGATGCGCCCTTCATGCCATCTTTGAGAGCATTTAGGGCGGCCTGAAACTGCGATGCGTTGGCTCGTATGACAATAGTTACTTCGCGGTCATTCATGTGCAATGCCTCCCGAATGACTTGCCACTATCAAGCCAACCAGTCTGTGTTTTGCTGATTTTTGTTCTATTAGCGTTTAGCGGCATTTCTGTTGATCTCCTGTTCCAACTTGTCTTGTTCTTCCTTTCGGAGTTTCGCTTCAACGAGCCGCCGCGCTATGATCGCTCTGGTGAATTCTTCAGATGCTTCGTAATAGTCGTACTCTGTCCAGCCGTATTCTTTGCAGATGAGAGCTATCTGAATGATTTCGGGCAAATCGCCCGGCATCCCTCTTAAGAATCGGTCGTACTGCTGACAGAGTTCTTCGATTTTTTTGCGTTCGCTTCCGCGTCACCTCCTTCACCAAATATCTCTTGAGCCTTTTTTTCGATGATTTCCAAATCCTCTTCGCTTTCGGAATCCATCAAGGCGTCATAAGGGTTATCGGTGATACCTCTGTAGGAAATGAGTAGGCGGCGAACCTGTTCTTCTGTGACCGCGATCATGTTTTCGCCACGCAGCTTGACGGTAACCTTGTCATCCTGCACATCTTCCGGTGACAGCTCGGTACCCTGAAGCGATAGGCGTTGAATCGCTTTACGATCCTTGTTTTTTACGAAAGAACGTAGGATTGCTTCGCCTCCGCTAGGAAGTTGAATTGTTATAGGTGCTTGTGCCATAGGTGCTTTTTCCTTTCTTGTTGTTAACTTTCTGATTCGACGTAGGTGTACTTATTCACCAATGTCGCCGATAAACTCTTGCTGTGATCAGAGGTGTCAAGCAACATTGCAAAATTGATGGTTTCAGTAGATATGTCGCTCAAACCGTAAGCTGGCTCGTGGCTCTCGAAAGCTACACGTGAGAGGTCGAACGTCAGGCTGGTTGGCGTAGATGTGCCAGCTTTATTGGCTGTGTCCACAAGCGAGAAGCTCATAGCTCGAATCGTGTCATTCAGCGCGTAGCCGCGGTAGGTTGTATCGGTGTAAAGCTTCTCAATCGTTCCGGTAACCTCAAAGTCGGTATTTAATATCTCACCGTATGTATCACCGCTGTCCATAGTCTGCTGCGGCGAAAGCGTCTTAGTGAATGTGAGGCTAAATGACTTGATAGTCTTAAGTGCCTGTGCGGATCCAAGGTTAGCTAGAGTGTCAGCAATCTTCAGGGATGCATGCTTAGGTAAGAACTCAGTATCTACAACATATGCAACCTCGTTCGAAACCGACTCTGATTTCCTTGACTTGAACGGAATCTCGATCGTCGGGAACTGATCAGGTGCCCAGTTAATAGTGAATGATTCCGGCATTGCATATGGGAAACGAACATCTAGGTTAGGTTCCTTGAGCGCCAAAGTTGCTGAGATATGCTCGTTGTTATTAAGCAGAGCAAACTTATGCTCGTTAGCGCCTACGTCACTACCAACATCCTCTGTGGTGGTAGCGTGCTGACCAAATACAAGCGCAAGCCAATAATAAATGCCTTTAATATACATCTTGCCCGAAAGCGTACCGTCACCCTCGATCAGGGTGTTGATTTTCTCGTTATTTTTGATGATGTGACCGTACGCAGACTCGTTGAAAAGCGCTGTTGGCGTATCCTTGACGCTTACATCGAGATGCGGATACCAATATTCAGGTGCTACGGCAGTACCTTTAGCCTCTGGATCCTCCAGAGCAATACCGACCGATACCCTTCGACCGCTAAACCTTGCCATTTATTTACCCTCCTTCTTACTGTTAGCTTTGGCTATGGCTTCCTTGAGTGTGGGCGCTTCCACTTTCAAGTTCTTTTCGGGAAAATAGAAAGTCTGCATCGGCTGCTTCTTGCTCGTTGGTGCTTCAGCCGTTGCTTGTGCGGTTTTTTCAATTTGGTTGCGCTTTGACTTTGATGTGCTCATATTTGCCTCGATTCCTTGCCAAATAAAAAACGTGGTCACAGACAGACCACGCTTCGCGAGCGCAAATTTACGCAAAAAGAAAAACGCGGCTGCTGTTAACCGCGTTTGTTAAGGTCATTATAGCATAAACACAAAAGACAACGCTAGAACCACGTGATATAATTGCCAAAAAGGGAGTTTTGTGTATGGGATTATTTGGTAAAAAGAAATCCGCCAAAATTTCAGGCGAGTATTTCGGATCGCATCCATCGATTAGTGGTCATCACGTATTGACGCTCGAAGCGTCCGAAAATGGCATATCAGTCAGGAAAAAGAAGGATGAGCTACTGTTTATCACGTGGGATAATGTGCTCGGTTTCGATTATGAAGCCCAAGACAGTACCGTTTCTGACTCCAGAACGTCATTGACCCGTGTCGCAGCCTTTGGCGTGCTTGGTCTTGCAGCTAAAAAGAAGCAAACAAAGGTGAATGTCAAGATCGTAAGCGTGCTGACAGTCAAAGACGGTGAAATTGTGCTCGAAAATGCCATCAAAGACAGCGGTATTTCAAGTACTGCGTCATCGATGGCGCAATCATACGCAACTATGCTCGAAACAAACAACAAAAAATTCAAGATTTTCGTTGCTGATCATAGAAATTCAGTTCGTAGCTGACTCGTAATGACCCTGAAACGAACTACTGCTTCGGCTGTAACCAGCCCTTTATTGCGGTTTTGGTAGTCAAAATCTATATCTGTAGGCGTGCCAACATCAATGAACAGCTGATAAGTATCGCCCTCGGCCGTCATATCTTGATTTTTACGCAAAGCACCCAAGATACTATCATCTCTGATAGTAAAGTCATCATTTCGACCGCATACAAGCTCGATCAGGCTACTGTGGCTGGTGGCGTTTAAGCCCTGACCAAAATCTCTAGACATATCATATACAACATTCACGATGATCGGCAGGGTAGATTGCCACTCTGCCGACGTACTATCAATGAGACTTTGAGCCTCATAGGATATAAAGCACATTGGTAGCTGTGACTTATTGACTACACCGGGGTCGCCAATGCCATATTTGCCCTTAAGCTCTTTCGGGCCATCTCGGTCTAGTATTTCCTTGATTCTATTTAGTATTGGATCTTTATAGCGCGCCATATCTACCTCCCCATGATGTGCTCTTGTAGTATTCTCATAGATTCACGACGCTGATCTTCAGCGATAGCCATCATCACACGACGCGGCAAATTGCTCGTGCGTGGCGCCTTGCTCTGGTGGTATTTAAAGATATCGCGCGGATCATTGTTGCCAATCTCAACGTAATCACTACCAACCTTGTCGTAAAAGCTTCTGCGCATCTGGCCAGTTTGTTCAAGCATTGGCCAAGGGTAGCTTTTCTTGCGCCTCTTCCATCGACCCCAAACACCACCATGCGTGTCATAGTTCTTGTCGATGGTTTTTAGCATCATTTCGCCGATGCGTCGAAGCGGAGTACGCAAATCACGCGCACGAACGCGAGCCGCCTCAAACATCGATACGACCTCGACATCACCCTCTACTGAGAATGATACGCTAACCCTAGCCATCACCACCGCCCGTCGCTGTTAGGACGCTGAATATCTTCGAATCTACCGAATAAATCTCCGTCACTAGTAGCAGAGATGTCACCAAGACCACCATCATCGCCACCATCACTACTTTCGCCACATTCGCCGCCAGCTAGCGCATATGCTTCCAGATCAGCCTTGACAGCCTCAAGCCGTCTATAGCCATCCTTGCTAGTATCTTCGGTGTCTTGGTTGTATCCATATTCACGAATAAGCAAAAGAGCAGCAGCATACCGCCGACACAAGTTACGTACTGTTGCTGGCACTGGATCATCGCCAGTACCGTATGGAGCACATGGATCTACCGACTTCATACGGTTATTGATCCACGCCTCAGCTTCCTCACGAATACGCTCAACTTCAGATAGCTCGTAATTCGAGTACCAGTAATCAATAGTAATATCCGCACTTTCGGTTGGTGCCTGAGTGAGCGTAATGGTACCAAACCGAGCGTCAACCTCTTCTACGACAACAGGGGTGCCGTCAACGTATGCCTGCACATCTTCCGTGTCTACCTTATCATCGCCGTTTGCATCAGTTAACGGCTTGTTAGCGACAGTGAATGCTTTATTGGAGCCATCAATGGTACCGCTCGGACTCTCGCTATAAACGGCGTGACTAAGTCCGGCTTCTTTGAGAATAGCTTGTAGCGTCTCATAGTGCGCCATTGATGTAACTCCTTAAATTACTGTTCTTTTGATTCGTCGCCACCCTGAGCGCCTTTTTCATCGCCATCAACGGGTGCTTCTTCCTTGTCAGCAGTTTCAACTTCGCTGTCGGTAGCTTCCTCGGTCTTTGCCTCGTCCTTTTTACCGTTCTTCTTGCTGCCTTTTTGTTTGCCGCTGCCGCGTTTTTGCTGTTCTTTTGATTCGTCGTCACTGTTAGATTCATCAGCTGAGCTTACTTTGCGAGCAACGGACTCGACGATCACATAAGGGTCATTCTCTGCAATCTTTAACTCCGCATCAGTCAGAGGGCCAACATAGCCCCTGTCGCGCGTAACGACAATCTCGGTACCTTCAAGTACACGCTGATCAGCGTTTTTAAGTGACTGTGGTAGGTTTAATTTAAGTTTGTATTGCTTCGACATGGTGCTTTTTCTCCTTCCTTGATGCTTTAATGATCAAGCCTCGGGGCAAGCCGTATTGCTTGCCCCTTACGTCTGACCACTACTAGGATGCTACTGCGCCGACGATTTGCTGGTGATTACCGAAACCAGCGTTGTGACGAGCGCGAGTACCCCAAGTGAAGATGTCCTTGTCAAAGGCACGATCACTTGTAAGGTCAGTCTTAGCGACCAACTTGATAGGTACGCGGATTTGCAGAATGAATGGCATCAGACCAGTTGAAAGGTCAGCAAGTGCCCACTGCTTGTCGTTCTGAACATCAAGGTATGGAAGCTCAATCACTTCGTACCTCTTGTAGTGAACGTTGCTTTCGCCACCAGACAATAACTCTTTGTTCATGAGAGCACGTGCGGTTGGTGCAAGAGCAGGGCCACAGATGATGTGAGTACCACGGTAACCAAGTGGCTCACCTTTGTCATCCTTTTGTCCAGCAAGCAGAGCTTCTGCAGCATCAAGGTTTGTGCCGTTTAAGTCTTTGCTACTACCAAGGTAGTTGCTGCCAAGTGGGTGGCTTCCGCTAAAGAAGTTCTGGCCGTCGTAAATAGGAGTGCTAAAGCCAGCCTTAAAGGTAGCACAAATTAGACGAGTGTAGTGCTGTGCAGCCTTGGTTGCGAGCTGAGAAACAGCCATCATGATCTCGCCTGTACGATCGTCCTCGATCAGGTCACGATCAACATCGAGAGTTGACTCCCATTTCTTGTTGTCAATCTCGTAGCTGTAACCGCTCAGAGTGCCCGGAATACGCTCGTCCTTGAACTCACGCAAGCCCGGTACAGATCCAAGCCAAGCATACTTTTCGCTTGCGTTTTTACTGTTAACAGGCATTGCAACTTTCTTCCATAGGTCAGCCCATTTAGCTGCCTTGAAGCGCTTCTGCCAAGTGACGTTGATGTTAGTTTCAAGTCCTTGTAAGACTTCTTTTGTGATAATCATGTCCTATTCCTTTCTGTTATTCGCCTGTATTAAGATGCAGGGGTTGCGTACTGAGGCGCAGTTACGTTGATATCTACACGAACTTCAGTGGCTGAAACGAAGCCAACAACTGTACCGATAGGAATAGATCCAGCGCTTGGCGTGAAGGCAACAGTTTGGTCATCTGAAACATACGCCAACTTACCAACATCAGCCTGAGTTGCAGCTGAACATCCTACAGATACAACGCCGCGTCGCCAGACGCGAACTTCTTTGTCACCTGCAGCGCCACCACTGTTGTCGACGGTTTCTGCAGCGACACCAGCGAAGCGCTCATTAGCGTCACCGACATCTGCATAGCCATCGCTGTTAAAAGTTAGTAGTGCGCCCTTGTAGACCTTAACAGCTGCCAGCTTGACAGCTACAAGTTCACCATTCTGGCGCTGATCATCTTTTGGTGCGGTTAAATCTGCCATCTTGATTTACTCCTCGTTTTTAATAGTTACATCGCCGTTCTTTTTGAATTCGGCTAATTCTTCTGGGGTGTTGCCGAAGCTTTCTGCCAAGGACTTCTCCTCCTCAGACAGCTCTACATCGTCGTCACCGCCGTCACCACCATCATCGCCTCCAGCACCTTCCTCGCTGAGATATTTGCCCTTAGGCGCTGCCTCAAAGAGTTCCGATAGGAGTACGCTGACAGTTTTCTCAGTTCCATCTGAAAGTTCGACCGTAGCCGAGCCTTTCGCAGCAAGGGCAATATATGCATTTTTCTGAGCTGGAACGATCTTGCCCTCGCTAAGCAATCGTTCGTATTCAGCATTAGCTTCACGCTCCGCCAATTCAGCCTGCTTGCGTGCAATCTCGGCTTCGCGCTCAGCTAGTTCTTTTGCCTTCTTCTCAGCTTCTGAAAGCTGTTCGCCGCCATCATCGCCGTCGCCACTTTCTTCTTGCTCTTCTTCAGGCTTCTGAGCATCGGTAATTTGCTTAGTCACAGCCTCGACCTGATCCTCAGGTACTTCGATTTCGGCACCCGGCTCAATGGTGACCTTTTTCTCTTCGTCGTTTTCCGTGTAGGTGACCTCTACCGGGAAATCGCGCTCGTTTTTAACTGTAGCCATGGTAATTTCCTCCTTTTCGTTATTGTTGTTATCACCGTTGGCTTCGACGCTATCGCTAAACAGCACTGCAGCACTAGCACCCTCAGACAACGCTGGCTCAAACTGTGTCATACCCTTAAGGTATGGGTTCACAACTAAACCGACGTGCTTCAGGGTGGGGCCAACCCACTTGCCAGTGCTCTTGTCTTGATAGTCATCGTCAAAGGCGACGCTCGTATCTGGGATGCGCTTAGATTCGATTGCTTCGATAGTTTCGGTGTCGCGAATCTCAAGCGTGCCATATAGGCCATCTTCGCCAGCTTCGAGATCGATCAATTCGCCCTTGTTTTTCTCAGCTAATTCAGCGTCAGTTTTGGGATGTCCGAGCGGAACCGGAACATAACCGCGTACACCTGACTTAAAGTTATCGACGATTTTCTCAGCCCAAGCCTTATCAAGCTTCATTGGCTGCTTACCGCCACGCGGATCAACAAACTCGCCATACTTGGCAATCATTTTGCGAAAACGCTTAAACTTGCCGTCGTGTTCAGCAAGCTCAACATCGCCACCTTTGGTGACGTAAACAAAGCTCTGTGGTGAATGATTTTGTTTGCTCATAGCTGTAATTTTCCTTCGAACTAAAAGGCTACAGCCATTTGCCACCACAATAGAAAACGCGGCTACTGCTGTAACCGCGTTCGTTATGCTGATTATATCATAAGCATCTATATGACAACAATATATCTGTCAAATCTTTGGGCCGTGCTCACCACCAGCCATCAAAGGCAACCCTGTGACCTCCGGCATCTTGTAATCAGGCGATACCTTGCGCACTAAGATCCACAAGCATCGACAGTTGAAGTGGAATGGCGGCTTCCAGCGCGTGCGACGATACTCATCGCGCGTCACTACGCTACCATCAAGCTCTTCACACATAGGGCAAATCTTCTCGTCAAGAATGCCTGACAGCTGGAATAGATCATCTTTACCTGCAACGTCATCAAACACGTCACCTCGGCCGTTGGCAACGGAAGTTGCAACAATTGAACTTGCTGTGGCACGCAAAATACGAGCCAGCCAAGCAGTGAACGCCGCCTGCAGCGATGTCTTAAATATAGTGTTTGGATCTTCCTCTTCTTCGCCCTCAGCAAGCGAGCGTGTAAGTCTCTGATGCTTCAATTTTTCAGCAATCAGAATGTTCTTCAAATCATCCTGCTGCTTGTTGATGACAAAATCAGTAAACTGTTTCATGCTCTCAATGGCTTCTTTGCTGGTAGCGGGTGCAGCGACTTTCAGCTCATCAGCTGCACCAGTTTTTGCGTAATTGTAGGCAGTACGAATAGTGCCAGATACTGCCGCAATATAATCCTTGGGCAGCTCAACGCCTACGTTGCCAGATTCGACCTCGCTATTAGTAAGTGACTCTAAGTAGCTCTTAAGAACAGGTTCAACACGACCGATAAACTCATCTTCCATATTGTCCATTCGCTTTTCGATGTCAGCAAGCCTTACAGTCTGCTCAGCCGGAGTAAGCGGGCGCCACCAGCGCTGCCCATCACTCAGAAATTTGCCGCCGGAATTTCCGGCAGAACTCCCTTCGTCATCATTGCCAGACTCATTGTTGGCTGATTTGGCAGCTTCCTTGGCTTCCTCTTCAGCGCGCTTCTTGCGGTCTTTCTTGATTTTCTCAAGATCAATCTCAAGACGGTTAGCAGTAGCACGCTCGATACCCTCAACCATCTCATCACTGATGCGGTCTTTCTCAAGCAGCTTCTGGAAGGCATCGGTCATAACCTCAACCACGTCGCTGGTAATATCGTCAAAATGGAATTCAGGGTAATGCTTCTCGGCAAAGTTCAGATCGATTAAATCAGCAATCAGATACTGGTTGATGTGCTCCTCAACCTTGGTCATATATGCCTTAAGTGAGATCATCAGCATATCAGCAAGATTGTCGCTCAGCGCGTATGATCCAACATTGCTTTCTTTACCCTGTGAACCGAGCAACGCGAATGTAGCAAGAAAAGCACGAGCCATTTCGGAATTCTGGCGCTCAATAGATGTATGTGGATCGCGACCCTGACTGTTCAGCTCCTTGATATCATAGCCATACGGCAACGAAGCAACTGGTTTTCGCTCTCCGAGCTTCGCAAGCATTGCTAAAGCCTTGTTGCGTGCAGTCTTTTCTTCCTTACCAAGCGCGCCGGACTCTTTGCGCAGTAACACCTTGGGCTTTATCGCGTCATTCTGCAGTGCAATACTGTCTAGATACTCTAGTCTACGCTTCTTGTCGTACTTCGGATACAGTGAGCGGAACGAACTGCGTCCATAGAGAAAGTCGCGCGCCTTGTTGTGTGTGAATAAGAATGTTTTATATGCAAGTAACTCGATTTCTTTCCATTCGCCCATATAGTTGACGCGCTGCACGGCGCCGCCGTAACCACCGTACTTATCGCGCTTGAGCGTAATGCCAATGCTATCACGATGCGCAAGCTTCTTAAGTGCCAAGCGACCAGCTTCATCAATCCGATATACCTTTTCCCATAATTGAAAACCATCAACAACCGACATCAATAGCTGATCCAAGAACAAGCTCATTGGCGTTTCCATACCGCCCTTGTGTGGTGGTTCTAGCAAGTTACGACGCACGAATTCCGCCTGTACCTCGCCAGTGTCATTCTTGTCTGCATCAATACGATAGGTTGCAGCAATGATCGGCAGCGTAAAGATGTTGAAAAGTGACTCGACAGTAGGGTCTTTGTCTAGCATTTCGCGGTACTGCTTAATGGTGATTTTATCGCTGCGAGCTTCTTCGTCTTTGAAGCCATTAAAGACAACGTCACCAGCAACACCGACCTCATCAGTCATCTTGCCGCCCTTGGCAGGCTTTGGTTTTTCTGCGAGTTCGATTGTCCTATTGAGAAGTGGTACTTGTATTTTCATGCGTGGATATCCAATTAAAAAGCGGCTACGTGTGACGTAACCGCGTTAATGCTTATATTATAACGCAAGTATTGACTTTTTGGCTACCAGTTGTTATCAGATTCATCATCATCGTCATCATCCTCACCGTCGTCATCGTCACCAGTAGGGTAGTTGCCAGCGACCTCAATGTCATCGTCGCTGACCATACCATCGACTAGTAGCAAGCGAATTGCATACACAAGCGCATCAACCATATCGTCGTGGCTACCGCTCGGGAACTCGATCAGCTGATCATACAGGGCTTGCGCATTCTTGATGCCCTTAACGATATAAACGCGACCAGCCTCAAAAAAGCGTGCAACAGCCAGTAAGCGTCGTACCTTGTCTTTATCAGGTTTCACGCCGATAACAGGCAGGCCAGCCAACAGATCCTTGAACACCAGATTCAAGATACCTTCCTCAATCGCAACGGCATTTGGCTCGAAAACTGTGTACATATCGTGTGTTTCCTTGGCGCTCTTGGTTGGTGATTGTTTCTTGTTGCTTATAGCGCACACATACACGTTGCCATCAAGTCCGAGCTTAACAACAAGCTTAGCGGTAGGGTCGGCCGTTTGCTTCTCGCTTGCAGCAGGGTCTATCGCAAGTACAGAGGCAACGGTGTGCAGCTCATCCGGTGCCTTATCCGCCCATTGAATCCAGCTAGGCTGTATGATTGCATCTTCTTCGTCGAAAGGTTTTTGCTGGTATTCCTGCGCAAAAGCAATAGAGCCGATGTACTTCGGATGCTTTGGATCGTCGCGAATAGCAGTTAAGTAATCCAAATCCATATGCTCCGGCCACAAAGCATGCTCGCGCCCATTCTCATCTGTCCACATCGCTGTGTAGAGCCGTGTCGTCCACGATGCAAACATTTCCTTGCGGTTGAGGATGTTCGAAAGCAAGCTGTCGTGGTGCAGAATAGTACCGATTACAATACAGCGACCGTCCTTGCTGAGTGCAGGCAACGCAGCCTTAATGAACCAGTTCTTAAGCTTCTTGCGCTGCTCAGCACTGTTGACCTGTTCGTCGTTTTCCAAATCGTCAACTATCAATAGATCGGGGCGGTACTCTCGGAAGCGCAAACCACGAATCTTCATGCCTGCGCCCATAGCCAGAAACTTGATGCCTGTCGAAAGCACGAACTCACCATCACGCCACGTATCGCTCATAAGATCGCCATAGAGCCACTTAACCAGCAGGTTATTCTCAAACTGGTCTTTCAGTGCGTTGACGAACTCGACAGACTGCGTGTAGGTATCAGAGATAATGATCGCAAAGTGATGCTGTCGGTAGCAGGCACTCCATAGCGGATAAGTGAAGTCTACAGTCGTAGATTTAGCGTGACCACGTGGCGCGCCAATGCCAATGTACGGTATAGATTTGTCAGAAACAAGACTATAGATTTCTTTGTGAAAATTAGGCGTTTCGAGCCGCACATAAGCTTGGTTTACGAACCAGCCGAACAGGTGAATATTCTCGCGCTTGGCAAACAATGCAACTAGTAGCTGCCTCAAGCGCGGCTTATTATCCTTGTAGCGCTCGCACAGATCCAGAATGTCCTGTCGGCTAACGTCCGCCAAAGATCGCTTCTTCAAGTTCTGCATCACTTACCTCAATCGTCAAAGTTGTTGAAACTGTTTTGACTGGGCCGCCCTTGTTGCCAGTCACTTCACGCCGTGGACTGAATTCGTCTTTGTTCTTGCGCTCCAGCCACCAACGCGCGTTCAAATCGCTACCATTCTCGATCGCCTTGGCAATAACCTCACGCGACTTAAAGTTCAGGTGCTCCTGCGCAGCTCTCATTTTGTCGGCAAACTCTTCGTCACGTTTGATCGCGTCGTAATACACATCCTTGGAGATACCAGCGTAACGAAAGGCTTGCTTCTTTGTGAGACCATTCTGAAAAGCAGCAACCAGATCGGCGACCACTTTGGGCGTCAAAATAGACGGTCTACCTTGATCTTGATTCCGCTTTCTGGTTCCACGTTTCTGTGCATGCGGCTTACGATGCACCTTGTTCCAATGCCGAGTAACAACGGATTTAGAGCCACCAACATAGTCACAGCCATCTTCTTCACACCTGAATTTCTTCGGATCAGGTGTCGTGTTTGCTGGTGATTTCTTCGTTCTAGCTGCCATCTGCTCCGTCTCCCACCACGACAGGCGTATAGGCTTCCCAATTACAGTCTGCTCCATACATAAACCTTGCCCACCGCTTCCTTATCGCATCAACAAACTTAGGGTCAAGCTCCATGAGACGCGCCTTTCGACCCATGCGCTCTGCTGCCATGAGAGTCGACCCTGAGCCTCCAAACATGTCAAGCACAATATCGCCCGGCAAACTACTGCAACGCATCGCCCTCACGCCTAGCCCTACAGGCTTCTGCGTTGGGTGCACGTAATCCTTTTGCTTGTCGCGGCTCTCCAGCCATACATCCGGTAAGTCCTGAAATTCATGACGACCAAGTACAAACGTATCAGTAATATTATTAAGTTTGCGTGCTTTGAAGTGCTTCTTGCCCTTCTTCCAGCCAAACATACAAGGCTCATGCATACGGTGGAAATCCTGACCAGTACTGAATACGAAATGATCTTTCACCCAGATGATGTTCTGTGAGTGATACCAACCAGTTAATCTGAACGCTTCAGAGTTTAACGTCTGCTTAATTGCGGCGAACCACCAATAAATAGGGGTATTATCGTGGGTGTGGTTGTAGATATTGGTCAGTACATCGCAATAGAACTTGAGCGCATCCTCGTCGCTCAGATTATCGTTAAAGATATTGCTGCCATCACCGCCAAAGTCCTTACTGCTATATGTACGACCGCTGGCGCTGTGGTAATCAACCATATATGGCGGATCCGTAAAAACAAGATTTGCCAGCTCGCCATCCAGTAGGGTAGTCAGGTCATCATCGCTCGTGCTATCGCCACACATCACGCGATGGTTGCCAAGCTGATAGACTTCGCCACGCTTGCTGACTGGCGCCTCTTCTTCCGCCAGCGCTTCCTCAAGATCGAAATCATCCTCGACATCATCTTCTTCAGTGACACCGATAACATCCAAAAGGGGACGACCCCCACCAAGATTGATTTCGTATGTAGTAAGGTCTAGATCACCAAGCTCCTCTAACTGCAACCTAAGTGCGGAAACATCATATTCTGCAAACTCTTGGTTGTCGCTCAATGCGGTCTTGAACATATCCTCGTGAGTTGCATCGCCAGTAAGTAAAATGTCGACTTCTTCAATTCCGAGCTCTCGCAATGCTCGCAATCGGTGATTGCCGCCGATGACTGTCACGCCGTCTGCGGCAACTTTAAGCACGTCATTAAACCCACGCTCCAAAATGCGCTGCTTCAGATCCTCGAATTTTCGCGGATCTATCTTGCGCGGGTTACGATCCCATTCGCGCAAGCTGTCCACCCTGACTCGCTGAATATCTTTTAACTTCATGTGGTGCTTTGCTCCTTTCTTGTGGCAATAAAAAACGCGGCTAGGAATACTAACCGCGTTTGTTGTCCTTATTATACCTTATTTATATTTGCTGTAGCTGCACCTCTGTGGCATTGCTATCTTTTATTTGTACGAAGTCCTTCTGATAGATCATGTATAGCAGAGCAATGATCGCCAGCAGGAGCGCGACCACAATCACCCGGAACAGCCGCCAGTCTTTCATTGACAACCCTCGCTTTTCGCGTGGCGCTTCATGCAGATTTTGCAGAGTGGTTTCATGACACGACCTTTCCGTGCTGCTTGACTACAATCTTGCTTTCCATCCTGACAGAATTGTCTATGACACTGAAGCTGCTGTTGTGATGCTCGATAGTAATTCCGGCTGTTCGTTTTGCCAAGCGCACCAATGGTCGCATATACCACTTACCAGCCTTGCCACTAAGCACAAGTTTGCGCTGCCATGGCTTCAGTAGCGGCATGACAATGTCGTCGATTTGCTTCGCTCTGTACCGCGCTAGGTTTTCAAAGCCAAAGCGGGGCATTTCTTCAAGCTCGGCTTGGCTGATCGTTAGTAGGTCCTTCATAATACCTCCATTATATCAAGAGCCAGCGTAGCCTGCTGTACATACGCCCGGGCTCGTTTAATTTCTGCAGGAGTAGCCAGCCGCATCTGGTTGGCGCACTCCATACAGTCATCGGTGTTGCCGATATACTTCGCCCTGATGCAGGGCTCGTTTACCATCTTATCGAACTCAGTTGCGCATCCGGCATTCGATGTCGTGGCAATCATGATCTCCCCATCGCGGTTCACAATATAGTCACCAACCTGGGCGATGCAGTTCCTGCCGTTCGGATTGTACGCGGTCCGCGGTGGTGGTGCCATCAGGTAGCGTGGATCCATCGGCCTACGATTATCAAACATAATTACTCCTGACATTTACAGCGAGTAACGTGATAGTGGCAGTCCGGACACATGCCGGTCTGCTCACGTATCACGTCATCGATGTGGCCGCGAATCTCGCGCACATTCTCCTCATCCATGCCGTACGTATCGCAGAGTGCATATAGCTTATCCGTCACCTCTAGCAGGGCTTTTTCTTGTTGGTTTGCGTAGATGATTGACGTCTTTGCCATAGTTCACTCCTTAAATTGTTGTTGATTTAAGCTTACTCACCACTGTTGTTCAAGACTTTGTCGACATTTTCTGCTTCATTTTCGTCGATTTCGTATTCCGCGCTAAGCTTATAGTCTTTCAGATAACGATCGACGAAATTCTTGGCATCCTCGAAGCCAACAACAAACGATACGCAGTAGCCATTCATGCCAAGCATTTGCAGTACATTCGCTTGCTCTTCAATGTGCTGATCCCACCAATCGCCCTTCTTGCGAATAAAGTTTTCACCCTTTAACGGCTTCTTACAGTCTTTGTCACGCTTGAGCTTAGTGCCTTCCTTCTTGATTTCTAGGAACGCACCGTAAAAATCTACGTGCTTATTCTTGTACATGGGCGCAGCGATAAACAAATCAGGCCATGCGCGGCACGCCTGCAGCTTCTTGTGCTTGACAGCTTGTCCCTGTGTCATCTTAATGCCTGCGGCAAAATCAGTACGAAACAAAACGCCCGGGTATCGCAGCTTGATGTAATCGACGATCTGTTGGTGCAGATTCTCTTCGCTATCAAACTTCTTAATTCGTCGTGTCATTATTTCCCCCAAATACTCCGAGCTTCCCAACGCCTACAAGCTCACGCTGCTTACCTTCGGACTCAAATATTATTGATATGTCGGTGGCGTAGCCACGGCGTCGCAATTCTTGCTTCAGGTCGTTGTCCGATATTCGCCGCAGGATCCACTCTATAATGCGCTTACTCATTTTCCGCCAACTCCTTTGCCACTGCGTCTACGTCGACATCGACAGCTTGCAGCGCAAGGCGTATCTTCTCGGCTATAACAGCCGTTGTGTACGTATCAGGAAACTCCAAGTCAGCTTCCTGATCGTGCAGCTCGATAACAATTCTTCCCATGATTTCCCTCCAATCTTATTGTTGCGTCGCGCCCCCTCGCATAGGGCACGACCTGTTAAGTGCTGGCTGCTGCAGGAGTATTGCCAAGCATCCTGCCATTTAACCGCGCAATTTACCGTGGCAAGATCGCAGCTGAGGGTTCACACCAACAACGAACGCCGTGGGCACCAGCGAAACACCTACCTAACAGACCTCACCTTAGTCTGTTGGTGTCTTTTAACGACATCCACCACAGGTCGGCTAGGCTTCACTGTAGTGAGAGGGTATATAAATACCGTAGGCTCGCACTCAGACTGTGAAGCCCTCTGTGTCTTAAGAGCCAACCGCTTGATTGCATTAGCCTCCACATGATTGAGCTGCATCACAACCTTCGTATCCTTGCGGCAGCTGTGAACTCGTACCAAATACTTGCGCATAACCCTAACTCCTAACTGGCATAACAGCGGCTGTTATTTCATATGTCTCCATAGCTTCAAACGCCGTCATTACCAGTGGCTGCATATCATTCGGATTACCCCGAAATGATAGCGTCACATAAACGTGTTCATCGCCATGTTTAAGTTGCTCGACAGCCTTCTTTAGGACAGCTGCATCAACAATTACTTTCTTTTCGTCGATATCGCTCTTGATTGCTTTCTGAAGGGCAGTGTCCAGATCAATAAACATGTCCATCTGCTCTACATAGGGAATTTGTGCAATCGTTCGCAAATTTTCGATGCCAGTATTGTCGTCATCACTGACTTCTATGACGGTGATTTTGTTTTCACTGAAGTAGGCACGATCGCCCGACTTCATGACCTTTTCTGCTTTCTCGACAGCTTCACGCGGTATGGAAGTCTTTATTTCCTCTGCGCCAGCTTCAGCCTGTATATTGCGTACGACTGCCTGATAGCCGTCAGTAGCAAGTAACTGCGCAATGTAGCCGCCGTTTTCCTTATCTGCACGTATGTGAAGTGTCACACGATCAGTAGCACGCTCAGGATAATCTTTACCCGGCTTACTGGTGCACTTCCATACCTTCATTTGATCTTTTGTTGCGTAGGCTAAGCTCATTACGCAGCCTCCTTTTGTTTCTTAACCATATTGCTGCGCCAAACCATAATCGGAGCGCCATGTCGTTGCGGCCTGCGGCAACGCACGAACTTGTCGGTGCTTGTAATCAGTCCGGCACGATTAAACGCCTGCAAGATTGCAGCGATAGCACGATTGTCGCCAGTCGTTATGCCTTTCTTTTCCAAGTAGATCAGCACATCATCAGATGTAAAGTATTCACGCGTTTCGGCAACGAACCTGAGCCTCTCAGCTGCTGCGCGCTTCCATTCGGTGTCTGCGTGCCTGTATACAAGCTCGATACCTTCTTGCTTTCTACGCTCGGCCTGATCAAAGATAGTTGCCTGAGTCATAGCACTGCATTCTCCTCAACCTCTTCAAATCGTTTGAGTAGATTTACCCATTGGCGACGATCTTGCTCGTGGCCAAGCTCGTTAATTTTCCACCGCCGATTGATTTCTTGAATCATCATCTGACGAGTGTTTGAACTTAATAGCTCAGCGTTTTCTAATAGATCGCGAATAACGTTACCTACAACATACGACTGGCGACCAATCGCATAGCGGAATGCACATAGCAGCGTCTCTTCGCAAACTACATATTCATCATCTAGCGTTGCAACCATAACTCTTATACCCTCCATGCCTCATTTGCTAGAAGCCGATAATGAAACGAATTAACCTAAAAGCTATAGCAGCAATCACACACAGAATGATTAACCAAAATATAATCGCCATAATCTCCATTACTTTCTGCTTTGGATCTTTGAGTTGCATATTTATTACCCCCTTTATGCCTATAAACTCATTTGTTCGCGTGAATCGACATAGCTCGCAAGATGCACGTGATAAAACCTTGCTACACTACGTCTCTTCGGACAGTTTTCAAACCACAAATCGTACGTCGGGTATACGAATTCCCTCAAGATTCGCTCGAACTCGCGCTTCTCTTCGTCGTTCAGATCCCAACGCTCCGATACATTCGCACGATAGGGCACCAACATGTGATGTGTTTTGAATGCGACGCTGTAAGGAAACCTGTTTTCAATGAGTCGCCAATACTGCCACTTCTTAATTGATGGCTCAAGTTCTAGCGGTCTAGTACCACCGTTTAACCTAGCTTCTTGATATGCTCGCTCGCCAGCTGCAGTGCGTAGCGACATTGGTAAGCTCATATGCCGACCACCTTTGTGAAGCAGTAGGCTGCCCAAACAAAGCTCGGCAGCCAAATCAGAACTTCAATCTGTTTGATGCCACGCTCTGCAAAAAGCCATTTGTACGTATAGATCAATGCAATCACTCCGAAGAATATTGCGTTGATAATCAAAAATCCTGTGCTCACGATGCTTTTTCCTCCCCAGCTAGTGCCCGATCCAAAAATGTCGGATCTGTCAACGCGTTTAGTTTTTGGCTCAAGACCTTGCGACGTAGATAGGCTAGGTGAAGCCTAGTAAAAATGTCTTGAACCTTGTAAAGATATTTCATCTCAGGTTCTCCTTTCTTAGTTAATAACGATCTGTCTCTCGGAAGGGTAGGCGGAAAACAATAACCATCCCGATGAGATGGGGTCGGGGTACCGAAGGTACTAGGTGCTTTTTGTTTCCCGGCCTAAAACGCGGTTTGCCCACCTACCCGTACGAGAGACAGATGCCTCTCAGTACGGGTAGCCCTGCATTTGCCGATAATCACGATCGATTTCGGCGCGGTCTCTTGCTGCTTCCTCTTCCTCGATCCGGCGCTGCTCTGCCAGATCAATTAAGACCTCATTGATGTCGATGTCGTTAATGATCATAGCTTCGTAAAACCAATCACCTAAGTCAAAAGCATCGCAGAATTCGCTTGCCGCCTCCTCGTCACCTTCGGGGAGTCGATCGATTATCTCTTGCAACTCCCACGAAGTGTGCTCACCTACAATGTGGTCTGCTATGAATTGGGTAATCGATTTCTGTTTTTCTGCATCTGACATTTACTGCTCCTCCCTCGATAAGCGGTCACCATAGCCAGCTTGTATGAGGTACTCACGCAGCTCTGCAGCGTGCGTCAAAACGTATTCGATACCTTCTTCTAAGGTTTTTCTTGTAAGGTGCACGATCGATACAGTTACGCGATCGGGGTGATTCTTCGGTAGGTATTGGTTAAAGCAGTTGTAGCGAAAACGCTTCTTGCTTGGATCGAGCACGTGGTAAACCTTGTGCTGGAAGCTGTTTGCGTAATCGGTAGCCGTCGAACGTCCGGTCTTGTGATCCTCGTTCTGATCGGGTGATTGTAAATCAATCACGCCACTCAAGACACACCAGTCGTTCAGCTGGCGCACCAGCTTAACTTCCGTCTTGACCCCGGGGATTTTTTCACCCCCGAATATCAACGGACGTCTGCCTGTGCGGTTGGTTTCTTTTTCCCACCGCTCGTGCCACTTTTTACCGTCTATCATTGCCTGTGTCGGCGGCACCTCTTGACCGAGAAACGGCGCGATTGCACGATCGATATCGCCACGCGCCCAAGCTGATAGAATGCTGTAGCTCACGCGGATAGGTGGATACTTATCGTCTGCCATAGCTATTGCTCCTTCAGACTGATTCGTATTGTTTTCTTTCGCTCATTAACGAATACGTGTGCTGGCCATTTACCAGTCTTTTCTCGGTACTTCTTAATCTCTTTCGAGTTAGGTGAGTAGGTGACTTTCTTGGTAAAAAGTGGTGCCGGGAAGCGCTTGCGCTTCGTTGCGTCGTAGCCAAACTCGGCGCCAGATGCCGAGTAATTGACCTTAAGCTTGTCGCTGACAACGCTGGCGAAATTCGGGTTAACCGCCAACCCCTGTCGTTCAATCTCAGCTTTGATAGCCTCTACCGCTTCGTTGACTTGCTGCTGGATTTGCAAAACCTTAACAATTGCATCTTCGGCTGATGGATTAAACACCAGTTGCCCAGCCTTTTCAGTTGCCTCTACTAATGCAGCAGTGTCCAACTTCACAACGATTGCATTGCCTTGTTCTTCGGGATCGTGCCCGATAGTAGCAATCGATGAATTATTTACTTCCGCCATCTTGTTCCTTTCCGGCTTCAGCTTCCAGCTCGTCAGCGATGCTTCCAACCTCAGCCTTAATTTGTTGCTTTTCCTCGTCAGATAGTTCGGGTTTTGAATTGTCATTATCGACGTAGTGGACTTCACCATCGCCAGTAATGATTGCCTGATCACTGACAACCGCCTTCTGTAGCTCGGTGCTCATCGGGCCATATTTAGAAATCAGCAATTTGATGACTGTCTTGATTGCCATCATGTCGAAATCGGTAAACCAAAGACTCTGTTCTTTGATCCACTGCTTGGGCGATTTGTAACT
Organism: uncultured Candidatus Saccharibacteria bacterium; assembly: GCA_964490245.1. Lineage (GTDB taxonomy): Bacteria > Patescibacteriota > Saccharimonadia > Saccharimonadales > JACDBH01 > CAZBAF01. The sequence continues at coordinate 121,704 of CAZBAF010000001.1, read as the reverse complement.
CTGCGAGTACTTGCTGGCATGCGCCTCAGCCCGCTCCTTTGACATGTAGAAAATTTTCTCGAAGCCATTTAGAAGCTTGAAGTAGGCAAAATAGCCAATGACTTTGTCGCTAACTCTTTCGCCCGTTAGATCAACTTCGCCACTCAGCTTATCGAAGCCGACCAGCTCGCCCTCGTATACGACATCGGCGTTGATGGTTTTATAGAGACCTGAACGCTGCGCCAGCTGAATAAAGCCCTTGTAACCCATCTGGAACTGACACTCTTTGCGTCCTGCTTTTCGGTTTTCGTAGGGGACTAAGTACGCTACACCCAAATTCTGGTTAATTGGTAGATCCAAGCTTGCTGCTGTCATGGCAGCATTAAGGATCGTTGCTGGCTCGCATTCCGCCAGCTTCTCGTTTGCATTAACAGCAGACAACAAGCTGGTCGTGAATTGCTGAGCTTTCTTGTCCAGCATCTTCACGATCCGCGCCTGCGTAGCCTCGTTGTTAATGAATGCCCGTACGGCTAATGCATTGCTATTGGCCATCAAAACTCCTTTACTTACTTGCTTGGCGTTTCTTCGAAGCGCAGCTTGAAAGCGTCTAGAGCACTAGGCTTGGACAAAGTCTTTTGCTTCGCAGCTTTCTTGCTGTCGATAGGCCGAGTGAAGTAGGCGTACAGCTCAAGATAGATCAGGAACATCAAAATGATGCTGCCAACGATCTGGTAGAGTGGTATATCTACGATCACGTGTACCTGCGGCATCTTCCACAGGGCAACCCCTGCGATGATGAAACTGACCTTTAGAGTCAGGAAGATTACGCCAAACATTGCTTGCTTTAATTGATTCATTTTTGTTTCCTCCTTTTTGTTTTCTGATTGACGACTACCAACACTAACTTTCTTTTTAGTGGCAGTAGTCGAAGGTGCTTCTTTTTTAGTTGATGATTTTTTGCTCACCGAATACCCTCCAATTCGTGTATTGCGCTCAACAGCTCCACAAGACAGGCAAGGTGCTTTGCCAGCCACTTTTGTTTTCCATCCACTATTTGTTTTGGCCGCACCACCGCGAGGGTGGACTTACCTTGAGAAACTCCAGCTCGAAAGCTGGCGTGTAGTGTGGAGTTATGTTTGGTGGGTGATTACCCTTTAAGGTGCGAGGCTCCTTAGCTGGTGCAAACCCAGATCCGGTGCCTAGTGGAGCTGTTGAGCTTGATTACCAGAGCACGCCTTGTACCGCGTACCAAGCACGCCAACCGTTACCATCACGAGCTTCTCTTTCGCGATAGATCCGCAGCGCATATTCAGCTGCCCATTCAGGATCTCGCCAGTCTCCGTCCGTGAAGTACTTCGGGTGCCAGTAGTTGTTGATCTGGAAGCATCCATAGTCGCGTGATCCGACGGCATCTGGATTGACTGCGCCCACAGCCTCAGGGTCTTGTCGGCGGTTTTCGTACTTTGAAACGAGAATCGCGCCGTCCTGAAGGTGTGCTGGCCACACTCGACGTATGCCTTCTTCGCACGTCTTGGCTGCTGCCACTGGTGTGCTCACTGTTGTTGCCACAGCCGCTTTGGCTTGCGGTTGTGGCTCCGGCGCTTCGACTGCAACCTGATCCTCTGTTGGATCAGGTTCTGGAACTTTGAGCTCATCAGCTTTTGCTATTGATTTCGGTTCCTGCGTCTCAGCATTGTTAAGGTGTTGGTTCGGCTCTATTTGCGACATCGCGTGGTGCGGTGTCTGTATGAACACGACCGCTAGAGCCGCAACAATCGTGTAAAGCAGTAATCGTTTACGAATAACTCGTCTCCGATTAAGCCCGATCGGCGTACCGCTGCAGGTGCGGTTGATCGAACCAGTGGATGTCCACCTGATACTTGCCTTGAGCCATCTGGTCACCGATTCTGTGGTGCTCAAAAGCCCCCTTCGGCCGATTAGCTCACGGTCTTTCTTAGACCGCCTGCATGAGGTGTCAATCTTCCGGAGTGACAGCCTCATCGAGCGAACGAAAAAAGACCGACGAAATGCCGGTCTTTTATCCGTACCAGTGCGCTGCCCCGCTTGAGACTCTACTAGCTGCAGCTAGGAGCGGATTTTCACCGCCAGCCTTCTACCGCTTGCACGTTAACGGCCTTGTCTTGCGTTGGGCAATGCACTGGTACCGAGGAAATAAAAAAGATCAGCATTTCTGCTGATCTACAATGAATTTTACTTACTGGAGCCACGATCGGGGATCGAACCCGAGACCTTTGCCTTACCATGGCAACGCTCTACCAACTGAGCTATCGCGGCATCTAAATTGTTAACGACTTATTATGCCCGAGTCAGCGTAGAACCTTACAAGGTAAGTGCTCTACCACTGAGCTAAGGCGGCATGGTGCAGGGTGTAGGATTCGAACCCGAAGAAGTCCGGGGGACTTCTGAGTTCACGCTAAATGTGCAAATACATATTGTAGCGCTGCTTAAACTCCTTGACCTTGCAAATTGTTAAGTGCTGAGGTTCGAAGCCTCAAGTTTTAAGTTTGGTGCAGGGTGTAGGATTCGAACCTACGAAGGCGAATGCCAATTGATTTACAGTCAATCGTGTTTGACCACTTCACTAACCCTGCATGTCTACTATTTCGTAGGCACTATACTTTGGGTGCTCAATACTCAGTTCGTTACGAGCCGTGATATCGGCCCACGGTATTGAAAATTTTCTACCATTTGCAGTGTAAACAAAAAGTTCATCGAAGTCCTTCTCGGAGTATTTTTTTATTGTGCTCCAAGACTGGTTACCGCCGGTTATACGAAGTGCAACCTTATGTTTTTGGATTTTTGTATAGAAACCCGCGTATTTGACTTGGACTCTTTTTACATCACCATCTCGTTCTATTATAAGGTCGTATGAACGCTTGTCTCCGATAGGGAGGCAAACCTCGTAGCCCTCACAAGTATAGTGATGTATGGCGTTTACAACTGCTAAGTCGCCCTTTGCTTTCGAGAGCATGGGCTGATTATAGCAGAGTATAGTGCTGTTGTTAATGTGGAGCCACCTGTCGGATTCGAACCGACGACCCTCGGTTTACAAAACCGATGCTCTAACCAGCTGAGCTAAGGTGGCGTGAAATACCGGTGTATTTTAACAAATTAACACCTTTAAAACAACCTTATGAGGTTTATATAGCCACTTTGCGGGGGCGCAGCACTCGACGGGGTTTGCCGGCCGGCATGATAAGTTTGCCCAGTTTTGCCTTCATGATATCGGCTTCGGCCTGCAGGCCGCGGGTTTCGTAGGCCCGAATGAGCAGATTGAATGTCTCCGGGTTTGGCTCAAGCGCGGTGGCCTTTTCGAGCTCGATCAGCATCAGCTTGTCGTTGCCGAGTTTTTCCTGCACTTTGGCGTAGGCAATGTGCCGGGCGGCCAGCGTGTCCTCCATCTTAAGCGCCTGCTCGAACGCCACGGCGGCTTTTTGGTAGTTTTCTGTTTCGTAATAAATCAGGCCCAGGTTGTGGAGACTGGAGGCACTGGGGTCAATGGAGCTGGCGATTTCAAAGCAATCAATCGCGTCTTTGTATTCTTTTTGCTTGGCGTACAGAATGCCCAGCCGGTTGTAGGCAGCGGCGTTTTTTTGGTCGATTTTAAGAATGGTTAAAAGCGCCTTTTCGGCTCTTAAAAAGCGGTTTTCGCGCATGCCCTGATGGGCGATATCCCACAGTTTGCTGAGGCGGTCGCTGATACGCTGCGAAACCTGTGACAGCTCGGAGTCGCGAATTTTCGCGCTTCTGAATGCGAGCAGCCCGAATCCCGTCACAAACAACAAAGAAAGCATAGGTTTTATTAGTATAGCACGTTGGCGGCGCTAAAAAGCGTACAATTTTAGGTAAATTCTTCTTACTATAACATTATAGCAGACGTGTCAAGAGTTGTCAAGGCCTGACCCCTGTTAGGTATCTGTTATAAACTTAAAAACAGCGTGTCCAGTAGCAGTTTGGCGTTGGGGTTATGTCTGGTCAGACCAATAGCCGATACCACGGCGGTTTGACGCTGATGCCACTGCCTGACAGCGGCGGTACGGTCGGCCTGGCTGGCATGGACCAGTGCCGCGTGGGTGATGCGCTGCAGAGCGTTGAGTAGCAGGTTTTGCCGGTCCTTATCTTTAGCGAGCTCGTCTGTCATTAGCAGGCGTTCAGCGGCCGGCAGGCCCAGCAGCTGCTTGGCCTCGGCCACTGCCTGGATAAGCGGGTGGTCCTCGTCTGCCAGCAGCGCTGCCAGCAGACCGGCTTGGCCCTGCGACAGCGCGTAATGGCGTTTGATATCAGCGTCTTTATGAGTGTCTTTATAAAACGCCTCGGCTTGAGCCTGGCTGACGGGCAGCAGCGGCAGCTCGACCACGCGTGAAAGAATGGTGGGCAGCAGCGCCAGCGTGCTTTCGGCGGTCAGGATAATGACGGTACCGGCCGGCGGCTCCTCAAGGGTCTTAAGCAGCGCGTTCTGGGCCTCTTGCCCCATGCGTTCAGCGCGGGCAATAATGACGAGACGGTTGATGGCGGCCGGCACGGGTATTTTGAGCTTTAGAAACGGCTGCAGTTCGCGAATGGCCTCGATGCTGATGGTCTTATCCGCCGGGTCGATGATGCGCATATATGGATAGCTGGCCAGCTTTGCAGAAGGGATATCCAGCAGGCTGGCGGCCACTGTGCGGGAGAATGTTTCCTTGCCGCTGCCGGCTGGTCCACTGATAAGAATGCCGTGCGGCTGCGAGGCTAGCAGTCGTGTCAGCCTTTGCTCTGTCTGAGGGTGCAGGAGAAGCTTATCCGGCATGCATCGTCTCCTCAAAAACGGCCGGCAACGGCGCGGTAAAGACAGTACGTTCACCGCCGGGCAGAGTGATTTCGAGCGAGGCGGCATGCAGCAGCAGGCGCTCGGCCGGCTCGCCGCCGTACAGCTCGTCGCCGACAATCGGGTGGTTGAGCTGGTGCAGGTGCACGCGCAGCTGGTGGGTGCGGCCGGTCTCGGGGGTTAGCTCCAATAAGGTGTAGCGGCCATGCTGTTGCCGGGTGCGGTAGCGGGTTTGGGCAGGCTTGCCATCGGGTGCGACACGGAATTGCTTGGGCACTTTGGGGTTGCGGGCAATCGGCATGTCGATAATGCCTTCCTCTGACGGCATGCTGCCGACAATGACTGCCATGTATGTCTTTTTAACCTTGCGGACGCCGAACTGTTTTTGCAGAAAACTTAGGGTCTCCTGGTTTTTGGCGGTAATCATAACGCCGCTGGTGGCGCGGTCCAGCCGGTGCACAATGCCGCTGCGCTCGCCTTTTTGACCTGTTCTTTGGCGGACAAAGCTGGCTACCGACGGCTCGTCGAAGAATTTGCCGCGGGCGTGGCTGATCACGCCGGAGGGCTTGTCTATGACCAGCACGTTGTCATCCTCGTAGATGATGGGCAGATCGATATCGGCAATTTTGATATCCAGCGGCGAGAGGTCGGCTTTAAGCCTGTCCCCTGCCCGCACCTTTATGCCGGGTTTGGTGATCTTGTCATTAAGCCAGACCAGCTCTTTATCAAAAAGCTTCTGTAGGGCAGCGCGCGGAAACTGCGGCAGCTCCTCTGCCAGCAGCTTATCGGTTCGCTTGCCGACAAGTTCTTCTGTGACATGTAAGACGTACATCTTTTAGCGCAGGCCCACCGCTTTTTGGACTTTATGCAGGGTCTGGTTGGCGTGGTCGCGCATGGCGGCCTCTGAAGTCTCCAGCTTGGCGCGGATGGTATCATCGGTTACATTGGTTAGCTTGGCCTGCAGGGCTCCTAAGAACTCTTTGGCGGCTTCGGCTACGGCTTTTTTGAGGTCGCCGTAGCTGGATTTGCCTTCCCATTCCTGGTTGACCTCGGCCTGATCGCGGTGCGTAAGCAGCGCCAGGATTTGCAGCAGATTGGTTATGCCTGGCTGGTTTTTAGGGTCAAAATGGATGACGCCGACGGAATCTGTTGCGGCACTCATAATCTTTTTGGCAGCTGTTTCCGGATTGTCGTTTAAGAAGATAACGCCTTTGCCGGTGTCGTCGCTTTTGCTCATTTTTTTGGTTGGATCCTGCAGATCCTTAATGCGCAGGCCTTGATCTTTGCCAAAGAATGCATGTTGCTCTTTGACGGGCTTGGGAATAGTGAACAGCTCTTCGCCATCAGCGGAAAAGCGGCTGTTTAGGCGCTCGGCAATGTCGCGGGTAAACTCCAGATGTTGTGTTTGGTCCTCGCCCACCGGCACATATGTAGCGTTATACAACAGAATGTCAGCTGCCATAAGTACAGGGTAATTAAATAAGCCAACTGTCGGCCCATCATCTTTTGTGGATTTAAACTCCACAAAAAAAGTTTGTCCGCTTGCGTCCTTTACCATTAAATCCGGAGACTGGTTGCCTGATTTTGGCTCGGCTACGACGTTAAGGCTGTCAAATTGGGAAATCATATCCGTGAAGAATTTTTGGAAATCCCGTTCTTTAGCCCTGTATGCAGCAGATTTGTCTTTAAACTGTGTCATGCGGGACATTTCGCCAAATCCTGTGAAGCAATCCAGTATCCACGTCAGCTCGCTATGCGCCGGAATGTAACTTTGGCGATAAATATGGATGTCCGGGTTGTCCAGCGGCAAGCCGGCGGCAACAAAAATGCGGAGGTTGTTCCAGATGGCTGCCTGCAGGGTGGAGTGGTCAATCGGCGTGGTAAAGCTGTGCAGATCAGGCACAAACAGATTGATCTGATACTGGCTGGACCGGGTGGTGGCCATGTCGATCATTGGCATGATGGCGCCAAAATAATTGCCAATCGTCAGGTCGTTATTGGCGCGGATGCCGGTTAGAATCACCTCTTTGCTCATTGGTTTTAGTATAGCTTATTTTGCCACTTTGAACATTATTGCTCTGATGGGGACGTTTCATCTGGGGTTTCGGACGTTTCTGCCCCGGGGTGTGTATCCTGCCGGGCGTGCTGTACCGCAAGCGAACCTGCTGCCCAGATTGGCGCTTTGGCAAGCGGGTTGTGATGCTCGCCAAAACCGGCATCGGCATTGCCTGATTTAAGTTTTTCAAATGCGTCCGGGTTTATGAATGATTTCATTATATTCTTGTCCTTTCTTGAAGTGCTTTCATTTTTGCCAGTTCGGCTTCTATGTTAATTTTTGGGATATCTGTCGGTGTTGTTTCGGGCATGGATGACGAAGTTGTTTCTTTATAGCTTCCTATGACCGTAGGGATAATGTTGCTTTTAAGCAGTTCCCTGGTTATGGGCAGAATGCGCTCGTCATGCAGCCCGATACGCATTTCTGTAATGATATCGACCCGCATTGGTGTATTTGGGATATTCCGTGACTTTATGGTGCGCAGGTCTACCCCGTAATCTCTCAGAATGCCCAGGGCTATGGCGAGCGAACCGACCTGCTGCGGCAGCGTGAGGGCGCAAATGGTGTTGTCGGCATCCAGAGGTGTGCGGGCCTGGTCGCGGCGGACAAAACTGACAAAACGCGTTTGGTTAATATCGTCGTCCTGTACTGAGCGGCGGACAATTTTAAGCTGGTGTTTTTTTGCGGCCCTTTCGCTGCAGATTGCCCCCATGTCTGTGCGGCCGGATTCTGCAACAAGTTGGGCGCTAAGTGCGGTGTCTTTCTCTGGCTTGAACTCAACCCTGCCATTTAGCTCATACATCAGCTGGTCGCACTGCTGCCGGGCTTCTTCCTGGGTGTGAATAGAGCGCAGGGTTTCCATGCTGCCACCGGGGTTCATGGCAATACAATGCTCTACGGGCAATGTTATGCCACCGGCAATCCAGTAGTCATGTATCTTATCGTGGTCGGTAAATTCTGCATAGGGCTCGTGGATTGCGTCAAGGCGCGTATTGTAAAATGCCACTACCCCGCGCGATGCCCTGTCTGACCTTACGCTCTCAAAGACTTCCCGAAAAGTTTCGCAATACACAAGCTGGGCATCCGGATACATTTCTTCTGCTGCCCATGAGGTGTACGAGCCCTCAAGTCCTTGTATTGCTATCAGTTCACCCATACTTTGTTCTCTCCTTTAAATTAAAAAACCGCCAGTGCTGGCGGTTGGTAGTGTTCTTATGATTGGTTATTTTATGCGCACAGAACAAACCGCCAGCTGGGGCGTGGTAAACCAAAAGTAGAAAAACTGGTTTAATTTGTTCACAGTGGCAATAATACGCCTTATTGCTAGTTTGTCAATAGATGAAAACCAAAGGCCAGAAGCGCACTGATGACGATGCAGCTGCCAAAATGTATATATGACTTCGTGCGTGAATAGCCGCGACGTACCACATAAGTGGTAAAAAGCAGCCCGCTCAAGCCAAAAAGTGCCCCAAGCAGCCGCAGCTGCAAGGCACCAGCATAAAAGAAAACCCCCATAAAGAAGATGGCTACAAAGCTGACAGCCAGCAGCCAATAATCTTCAACCCGGTACCGAAAAAGCTTAAACATCTTAGCTGCTACTATATCAAAAAAGCCCAGACCTGTAACCATTAGGCATATGGCGATTATGAGGTTTGGGAGGCGGTATTTACCGCAAGCACCGGTACGTGTAGGAGTTTATCGTCGTCGATCTTGTCAAAGTACGGTAAAAGTATGACGTCCTCAAAAGTAAGGCACAGTGCACGTACTGCGCCCCTGCCTATAATCTGGCCGATGTGGACCTTTGAGTAGGTGAACAACGTTCCTTCAAATGTAACTCCGTCAGGAAGGCTCGTGTAAGAGACTTGAGCTTCGCGCTCTAGAGTTTGCGGAAAAATCATACCCCTATTGGCCTCAACAAAGTAGCGCTGATGCAGAAAGCCAAGCATCTCCGCTCCCGCCTCAAGCTCCGCTAAGGCATGCAGGTCGGCACTCGTCATTTCGAACCCGTATGATGCATCCTGTGCGCGCTCTCTCGCGAGCTCCACAGGGTCTTTTGGCATTTCTAAATTTGACATATTGATAGAAATAATACCATATAATAATAACTATGCAAGTATTGGGGTGGCTGGAATAAGAAAAAACCATCAACCGAATTGATTTTGGCTGATGGTTTTTTGGTTCAGTGATATTTCTATCTTTTTGTAAACTGGCGTTGCTTGCGGGCCTTCTTAAGGCCGAACTTCTTGCGCTCGCGTTCACGCGGGTCGCGGCTCAACAGCTCTGCGCGCTTGAGCGTACCCTTGAGGTCTTCGTTCATTGCAGCCAGTGCTTTGGCGATACCAAGACGTACGGCGTCAACCTGTCCGGCAGCGCCGCCGCCCGATACGACTGCAGATACGTCAAAGGCGTCTTTTTCGATGACGGCAAACGGCTTTTTGAGTTCGTTTAACAGGAACTCGCTGCCAGCCAGATACTCGGCTGCCGGCTTGCCGTTGATGACAATATTGCCCTTGCTTCCGCTTTTGGCGGATTGCAGGCGGACACGGGCTGTGGCGCTTTTACGGCGACCCAGGGCATAGAAATATGTGTCTTTAGCCATTATTTCTTACCTTCTTTCTTAATGCTGATTGTTTCAGGCTTCTGTGCGGCGTGCTCGTGTTCGGCGCCGGCGTAGATCTTAAGGCGCTTCAGGCGGCCGTCGCGCAGCTTGTTGACGGGCAGCATGCCCCGTATTGCCATGAACAGGGCGCGGGTTGGATCTTTAGCCATGACTTCTTCAAAGTTGAGTTCGGTCAGGCCGCCCGGAAAGCCCGAGTGCCTGTAGTACTTCTTGTCAGTTGCCTTCTTGCCGGTAACGACTGTCTGGGCGGCGTTCACGATAACCACAAAGTCACCGGTGTCGATGTGGTGCGTAAACATTGGTTTTTCTTTGCCGGTCAAAAGCGTTGCGGCTTTGGTGGCAACACGGCCCAGAGGAGCCTCTGAGGCGTCAAGGACGTACCACTTGCGGGTGACGTCAGATGGCTTGGCGGAATAGGTCTTCTTCATTATTTCTTGTCCCCCTTGGCTTTAGCGGCGGCGGAGGCCTCCTTCTTGGCGGGCTTGGCTGTCGATGCTTTCTTGGCGGCAGGTTTTGCAGCCGGCTTTTCAACCTTTGCTGCTGCCTTTGCAACCGGAGCTTCCTTAAGGTCGTCTACAAAGCTGACGCGGGCCAGCTGAGCGTTGTCGCCGCGGCGAACGGTTGTGCGCTCGATGCGCAGGTGTCCGCTGGTGCGGCCCTTAAGCTTGGGTGCGATTTCGTCAACTAGTTTATGGGCGTTGGCAATCGTGCTCAGACTGCTGACAATCTGGCGGCGGTTGTGGAGATCGCCCTTTTTGGCTTTGGTAATGAGTTTTTCTACGTAAGGAACGAGCTCTTTTGCCTTTGGCAATGTTGTCTCAATACTCTCGCGTTCGATCAGGGCTTCGGCCAGACTCTTCATGAGGGCCTCGCGCTGATCTGTTTCACGGCCGAATTTGCGGCCTTTATATCCGTGGCGATGCATGACTATAGCTCCAGTTCCGCCATTTTTTCTTTGACTTCATCCAGGGCCTTGCTGCCAAAACCTTTCAGGTCACGAAGTTCCGCATCGCTGAGTGAGAACAGGTCTTTCAGGGTGTGGATGTCGTTGTTGGTCAAGGCGTTGGTGGTACGGGCACTGAGGTTAAGCTCTTCAATCGGGGTCATGAGTGCCGGTGTTTCTTCACCGTTTTCGACCTCTTCTTTGCTGCCGGCTTCAATCAGCGGCGCCGGGGCTTCAACACGGGTCTGGCCGGCCAGTGCAGTGTACTGGTTGACCAGGATGGCGTTGGCTTCTTCAAAGGCGTCACGCGGGGTGATTGAGCCGTCGGTTTCGACGGTAATAACCAGCTTGTCGAGGTTGGTCATTTGGCCGACGCGGGTGCTCTCTACCTTGTAGCGGACACGCAGGACCGGGCTGAAGATAGCGTCAAGCGCAATCATATCGCTTGGCTTGGCAGCAGAGCTTTCGTCGACGGTGCGGTAGCCGCGGCCGGTTTCGACGATGAGATCCATGACAAACGATGTCTTGTCGTCGTCAACGGTGGCAATCACGTGGCTTGGGTTAACGATCTCGACATCAGCATTGGTCTCGATGTCTTTAGCGGTAACGGCGCCTTTGCCTTTTTTGACGATGCGCAGACGCTGCGGCTCCTGGCTGTACACGCGGAAACGTACGCCCTTTAGGTTGAGCATGATGTCTACAACGTCTTCTTTAACGCCGGGAACAGTCGTGAACTCGTGGGTAGCGCCTTCAACCTTGAACGCGGTGATGGCGGCACCGGCAATGCTCGAAAGCAGTACGCGGCGGATAGAGTTGCCTAAGGTCATGCCGTAGCCGGTGTGGAGAGGTTCGACAACAAAGGTGCTGGCGGTTGCTGAGTGGTCGTCTACGGTGCTGAGTGTTGGTGTATGAATTTGCTTGGTCATATGTTTACCTTTTAATCCTTCTCTACCGCGAGTAGTATTCTACGATTAATTGCTCATTGATGTCAGGTTCTGCCTCATCCCTGGTCGGTTCGCCGGTTACGGTGATGGCGCGCTTTTTGCGGTCAACTTTCAGCCACGAGTAGCTGGCGCTGCCGGCCGGGCTGAGTTCGTCCAGGTTCTTGAAATAGCCATTGCCGGTGCTGTGGTCGCGCAGGGTGATGACATCGCCCTCTTTAACGCGGATGGATGGAATATCGACACGGCGGCCGTTCAGCATAAAGTGCCCATGCGTAACAAGCTGGCGGGCAGCCGGACGGCTGGGTGCGAAACCGGCGCGGTAAACGGCATTGTCAAGACGCTGCTCTAAGAAGCGCAGCAAGACCTGGCCGGATTGGCCGCCGCTGCGGTCGGCTTCTGCGATCAGTTTTGCAAACTGGCGCTCGAGCAGGCCGTACAGGCGCTTGACCTTCTGTTTTTCACGCAACTGCAGTGCGTACTGGCTTGGCTTGTTGCGGCCGCGGTCACCCGGCTGCTTGCCAGGGAGCGAACTGCGCTTGACCAAAGCCTTGTGGGCTTTGGGGTGCAGCGCATAGCCTTCACGGCGCGACTGCTTAACAATAGATACTTTGCTCATAGACTAGTTCCTCCGTGCCTTCCGCGGACGTACGCCGCCATGCGGGATGCTGGTCGCTTCATAGATTGTTTCGAGCGCAATGCCTGCGGCCTGAACCGAACGGATAGCGGCGTCACGGCCCATACCAATACCTTTTACATAGACATCAGCTTTGGACATGCCGTAGTTCTGACGGGCATCGTTCAGGGCCTTCTCGGCTGCCACCTGAGCAGCATAGGCGGTACCTTTTTTGGAGCCGCGGAAGCCCGATGCGCCTGCGCTTGAATATGTCAGCGTGTTGCCCTTAGGGTCGGTGACGGTAACAATGGTGTTATTAAAGGTTGCAAGAATATGCACGTGGCCGTATGGTACGCTGCGCTTTACTTTCTTGCGCTTGGCAGCTGGCTTTGCGGCTGGTGTCGCCTCGGCAGCTGCGGTGGTTTCTGGAGTTGTGGTTACTTTATCTTCTGCCATGATTATTCCTAGGTCTTAGATGCGACTTTCTTAGCCGTGCCACCGACAGTTACTTTCTTGCCCCGGCGGGTGCGCGCATTGGTGCGCGTACGCTGGCCGCGGGTTGGCAAATTTGCATTGTGGCGGGTGCCGCGGTATGACTTGATGTCTTTCAGACGCTTGATATTTGCGGTCACAACGCGCTGGAGCTCGCCTTCAACCGTGTGCTTGGCGGCAATGACATCACTGATACGGGTGACTTCATCATCGGTCAGGTTTTTGACGCGAACAGTCGGCTCAACCTTTGCCTCTGCCAGGATGTCGGCTGCAAACTTGGGTCCGATACCATAGATATAAGTCAGCGCAATCTGGATTTGCTTCTCGTTAGGGATAGTTACACCTGCGATTCTCGCCATTACACGACCTCCGGTCTTTGTAGTTGGTAGTTTGTAGCTGGCAGTTGGAAAATGCCAGATGTGTCCATTCTAACTACTATCTTCAATCTACTATCTACCATAGTTTAGCCCTGCCTCTGCTTATGCTTAGGCTTCAATTTGTTAATAACGTACAATCGGCCCTTACGACGTACGATCTTGTCGTCTGGGCTGATCTTCTTGACACTTGCACGCACTTTCATCCCGTTTGTTCTCCTTTCATGAGAGTTGGGTATCCCGCACAATATGGATGCACGGGCTTCATGCGGATCCTTCATAGCTTAGCCAAAAAGGACTCACTGCTTAATGGTTGATGTATTCGCCTTACTTAGAGGCGCTTTGCAAGATGACACATCTCTATCCGCCGGCTGGCGGATGCTCTATGTACCCTCTTGTAAAGGCCTTTTGTAAGGCGGATGCGGGCGCTCATAGGCGCCGTACTCTGGTGCATTTCAGATTGTAGCGTACGGCTGCATCTGAAATGTACAAGGTACGGGGTCTATGACTTGCGGTAGGTTATACGGCCTTTGGTGAGGTCGTACGGTGTCAGCTCTACCGTAACGCTGTCCCCAGGTACGATCCGGATAAAGTGCTTGCGCATTTTGCCGGCCACATGGGCGATTATTTGATGGCCATTTTCAAGTTCAACCCGAAATTGTGTTCCGGGCAAGGTCTCAATGATTGTCCCAGACAGCTCGATGACTTCCTTGTTCTTGGCCATAAATATCAGTGCTGTATTATAGCAGGACTAACAACAGTTTGTAAAGTGTTTTCGGAATTCATCTTATCTGTAGCTTTTGCGCGCCTGCGGCGCCCTAAACGGAAGCGACGTTTTTTGCCTGCCGGCTTGTCTTCTTCGTCGTCACCGCCAAAGAACGTCGGCTCTGAATACTGGTCATACGTTACCATCAGGGCGCGCGATTCCACTGCCCGCAGGGTCTCAAGTGCGACAGAGACAAGAATCAGCACGCTTGTACCGCCGATGGCTATGTTGGTGCGCAGGAAGGCCTGGCCGGCAATCGGGGTAAGCGCCAGCAGACCTAAAGCCAGCGAACCGAACAGCGTCAGGCGGTTCACGACCTTGTTGAGGTATTTTTCGGTCTGAGCCCCGGCCCGTACGCCGGCAATAAAGCCGCCCTGTTTCTGCAGGTTTTCAGCGATCTCCTTGCTGTTAAACGTAATACCGGTATAGAAGTAGGTAAAGATTACTACCAGGGCAAAGTATACGGCCGGATAAATGTACGGCTCTATGCCGCCGACCGCAAAGGTCTCGGCGCTGGGGTTTTGGAACCAGGCGGTTAGTTTTAGGCCCCACTCCTGCAGCCGCAGGCTGTCGGACGAGCTCATAAGCTGCCCGGCAAAGCTGGGGATGCTGAGGAAGGCAACGGCGAAGATAATCGGAATCACACCGGCAGTAATAAGCTTGATAGGCAGTGTGGTCGTAACGCCGCCATAGGCACGGCTGCCCTGCACGCGTTTTGCGTAGTTGACTGTGATGCGGCGCTGGGCCTCGTTGATCTTAACAACCAGCAGCGTCGTAATCAGCACGATAAGGGCAATGCCGGCTGCGTAGAAGAAGGCTGTGCGGTTAAAGGGCAGCTGCAGACCAAGCACTCGCCACGGACTGTCGGCATCATATACAGAACGGAAAATATCAGCGATGGTGGCGGGCAGGCTGCTGACAATACCAATCGTAATAATAAGGCTGATACCGTTGCCGACGCCCTTCTCGGTGATAAGCTCACCAAGCCACATCAGGACCATTGAGCCGACGGTCAACGATGAAACCATCAGAATCCACTGGATAAGGCTGCTGCCGGCAGTGATGTCACCCAGGCCCGAGAAACTGCTGGCAACCTGGCGCACCAGGATGAGCATACCGATTGACTGGATGATAGCCAGCGGGAAGGTCAGAATACGGGTGTACTGGTTGATTTTCTTGCGGCCGTACTCGCCCTCTTTGTTTAAAGCCTCCAGCTTGGGAATGGCCCGGGTCAGCAGCTGCATGATAATGCTGGCGTTAATGTACGGACCCATACCGACCAGCATGATCGAGAAGTTGGCCAGCGCGCCGCCGCTCAGGACGTTAAGAAAGCTGATAAGTTGCGAGGATTGCGAGGCGTTGTAGGCGTTTTCGAGTACGTCCTTCAGGGTGGCCGGGTCGCTGAGCGGAATCGGTATGTGTGCAAGTACGCGGAATACCAGCAGCATACCCAGCACCGCAAAGATACGACTGCGCATATCAGCATTTTTAAACGACGCGGCAATAGTCTTCCAGTTCATCGGTTAGAAATTTCCTCTCATTTCAGTAATACAGTATAACTCAGTTTGATCCATATCGTCCCAAGAATAATTCTTGCGACTGCGTGGTTTGGTCTTCCCTTTTTGAAATCTTCTCCAAGTATACAAGTTAAGGTATGGCGCGTAAATAGCCTGATTGATGTAGAATGAGTTTATGAATGGCGACCAGCTGCAGGATTTGAAACAGTTTATCAACGCGACGGTATCGCAGCAGCTTGCTGGCGTGAAAAAAGAAATCGTGACTGATATTGAAAGTCTAAAGACTGAAATGAATAAAGGTTTTGCAGACATGGCGGAAATACTTGATACCCGCGTTGAGCCGGCCGAAGAACAATTGGCCAACCACGAACAAAGAATCACTCGACTCGAATCCGCCGAAGCCAGCAGCTGAGAGTAATTTATTAGTAGATGGTAGTTAGTAGATAGTAGTTGGTATGGGCGGCGTTAGCCGCCTATTAAAACAGTGCCCGTTAGGGCTTCTGTTCTTCCTGGCCATGCACATCTGCCCTGATTCGGGTGTTGCTCAAAAGCACAATAATCAGCGAGGTGTGTGGTCATGAACTCTACTATGAAACTTCATGACCCGACCAAAGGGAGTTCGCCGAGCATTGTGTCTTTTGACAACAAGCCGAGTCACGGCAGATGGGCCGGCCGAGCTCTTTTGCATTCTTTTCTGTCGACACAGAAAAGAATGTCGGTAAAAGCCCTATAAGGGCTTTATCGAAATTGTTCTAATGAAAAGAGGTGGGGGTTAATGCCCCTTAGTGTTTTACTAAAAACCAATCTTAAATAAAAAAACCGCCTTGATGGCAGTAAACAGCAAAGTACCCTATCTTTTTATAGTAGCATACTTCTTATGCTTTTGTCAAGAGGGATAAGATAAAAGCATAAATTAACAGATACAAAAGCATTAAACAAAAAAGCTGTTAACAAAAAAGCGCCCCGTTACAGGAGCGCCTTTTGCGAATCAAAGCAGAGGTTACTTTTCGTCTGATTTTTTGGCTGTGCGGGCAACCTGCTCGACGGCCTCAAAGCTGCCGCCGGCTTTTTTGACCGCCTCAACGGCAGGCTGGCTGGCCGCCTGCAGTTTGACTGACAGTTTTTTGGTAACGTCACCTTTTAGGATGAGTTTTACCTTTGTGTAGGGGCTGCTGACCAGGCCTGCTTCAAACAGGCTGTGGTTGGTAACTGCACCTTTAATGTCATTGATTTGGCCGGTATAGACGTTCTCTGATTTGGTCTTGAAGCTGCGAAAACCGCGCAACTTTGGCAGACGCTGCATCAGCGGGTTCTGACCGCCTTCAAAGCCCGGTTTGCGGGTGGAGCCGGCACGCGAGCCGTAGCCCTTGGTGCCGCGACCGGCGGTCTTGCCACGGCCGGCGGCTATGCCGCGTCCGACACGGCGAGCCGTACGGTTGGCCGAAGTTTTCAGTTCATGAGACTTCATTATTTTGCCTCCTTTTTGGCAGGCGCTTTCTTGGCAGCTGGTTCTTTGGTCTGTTCTTTAGCCGCTGCTTTTGGGCCTGACTTGGCGGTTATCCACTGTTTTTTAGGAACGAGGTCCTCAAGAGCGGCCAGGGTTGCATAGGCGGTGTTGATCTTGTTGGTTGAGCCGAGCGACTTGCTCAGTACGTTATTGACACCGGCGACTTCCAGTACGATGCGGACAACGCCGCCTGCGATAAGGCCGGTACCGGGCGCTGCCGGCTTGATCAAAATATGTGCACCGCCGACTTTTGCCTCGGCCTCGTGCGGCAGTGTACCCTTGTAGAGGCTGATAGTAACCATGTTTTTCTTGGCAACATCGGTTGCTTTAGTGATGGCGGTGGTAACATCGGCGCCCTTGCTGACACCGATACCAACCCGGTTTTTGCGGTCGCCAACGGCTACCAATGCCTGGAACCGGAAGCGGCGGCCGCCTTTGACCACGCGGGCTACACGATTTACGTGAATGACACGCTCGTCAAATTGCTTTTCTTCTGGGGCTTGCTCTGGGCGGCGTCCGCGACGATCATCACGGCGGCCTGTGCGAGCGGGACGGGGGCTTGTAGTAACGTCAGCCATAGTTAGAATTCCAATCCTCCTGCGCGGGCAGCATCTGCCAACGCCTTAACGCGACCGTGATATTTGCGGCCGTTACGGTCGAACACCACGTGCTTTATCTTCTTGCTCTTTGCCTGCTTGGCGATCTCTGCGCCGATCCATTCGGCCTTGGCAGTCAGCGTGCCGGCGGCAGCTTTCTGTCCGACGGTTGTCAGGCCGACAAGTGTCTTGTGGGCGCTGTCGTCAATAATCTGGGCGCTGATGTGCCGGTTTGATACCTTGACGGTCAGGCGCGGGCGCTCGGCTGTGCCGCTAACGCGGGAGCGAATGCGGCCTTTGCGTAGGCGCAGGTTTTGAAGCTTTTTCTTTAGGCTATTCATACTACTTCTCCTTGCCTGACTTACCTGACTTGCGCAGGATACGCTCGCCAACGTACTTAATACCCTTGCCCTTATACGGCTCAGGCTTTCTGAGTTTACGGATATCTGCCGCTACCTGGCCGACCAGCTGCTTGTCATGACCGCTGATGGTGATGATATTCTGTTCGACCGTAGCGCTGATGCCCTGCGGCATCGGAAAGTTCACCTCGTGCGAGAAGCCGAGCGACAGCTTAAGGCCGTTGCCGGCCAGCGCAACACGGTAACCGACACCGTTGACTTCAAGCTGCTTTGAAAAGCCCTGGCTTACCCCGATAACCATGTTGTTTATGAGGGTTCGCATAAGGCCATGCTTGGCGCGGTTGCCCGGCTCATCATTTACGCGGGTTACTGTTACGACTCCGTCTTCGACTTTTACGGTCACACCCTCGAGCTGCGGCTGGGTCAAAGTGCCTTTGGCACCTGCAACCGTAATAAGCTCAGGGTCGACAGTGATTGTCACACCGGATGGGATTTGGATAGGTAGTTTTCCTATTCGACTCATCTGATTACTCCTTTAATAATTGCTGTTCTTCGGCTCATTATCGCCGACTTTTACACTGTCATCTGAAAGAACTTCTACCAGGACGTACTCGCCGGTAAGAGGGTTCTGCTCATGGTAGCTGGAAACTACGGTCGGCAGATCATCGAGTAGGTTTTTTGGCACAAGTTCTCCAGTCATGAACTAATAAACCTTACAAATTAACTCGCCGCCAAGCTGCTTTGACCGGGCGCTGTCACCGTCCATAACACCTTTGGATGTTGAGACGATGACGATACCGCGGCCGCGCTTAACAGTCGGGATTTCTTTGGCTGTGCTGTAAATGCGGCGGCCCGGGGTGCTGACGCGGGCAATCTCGGTAATGCGGGCGTTGCTGCCCTCGGCGTTGATAACAACTTTAAGTGTTTTGAAGCCGGCCTTGTCGCCGTCGACTTTAAGATCGTCAATAAAGTTGTTCTCTTTGAGGATGCGCGCCACAGACTCTTTGATATTGGAGTGCGGCAGCGATACTTCATGCTTACGCACGGCAACAGCATTGCGGATACGGGTCAGCATGTCTGCGATTGGATCGGTTGAAGTTCTGCTCATGATGCTTACCAACTTGCCTTTGTTACACCCGGAATCTCGCCCTTAACAGCGTGTTCACGGAAACTTATACGGCTCAAACCGAACTGGCGCATGTAGCCGCGCGGGCGGCCTGTCTCGGCGCAGCGGTTTTTGAGTCGTGTCGGACTGGAATTGCGTGGCAATTTGGCCAGCCCCTCGTAGTCGCCCAGACGCTTCAGCTCGGCACGCTTGGCAGCGTACTTGTCGTGCAGCTTCTGGCGCTTCTGATCGCGTAGTACGATAGCTTTCTTAGCCATATTATTTACCTTCCTTTTCGAACGGCATGCCGAACTTTACGAGCAATGCGCGTGCATGTGCCGGTTCTTTAGCTTTGATAGTCAGTACCGCCTGTATGCCATGCGGTGTAGTGGTTTCTTCAAAGGTCAGCTCTGGGAAGACTGACTGTTCGGTCAGTCCGATAGAGTAGTTGCCCTGCTTGTCAAAGGCGCTGTTTTTGACGCCGTGGAAGTCGCGCAGCCGCGGCAGTACGATGTTGACCAGGCGGTCCAAGAACTCGTACATGCGCTCGCCGCGCAGGGTGACCTTGAGGCCGATCTTGTTGCCTTCGCGCAGCTTAAAGCTGGCGATGGACACTTTGGCGACAGTTTCGACAGGCTGCTGGCCGGTAATCTTCTTGAGTGTATTGGTCGCTACCTCAAGCAGCTTTTTGTCGTCTTTGGCGCGGCCAAGACCGACGTTGAGAGTGATTTTCTCGAGCTTTGGTGCGTCATTGACGTTTTTAATGTCAAGCTCTTTCATAAGCTCGGGAACATAGTCGTTCAGGTACAGAGTCTTCAGGCGCGCCCGAACAGCAGCTGGCTTGGCAGCTTTTTTGGCGGGGGCTGTGGTTTTGGCTTCAGCCATTACTTGATCTCCTTTCCTGACTTCTTGTTGATGCGGGTTTTGTTGCCCTTTGCATCCACTTTCATGCCGATTTTGCCGGCTTTTTTAGTCGCTGCATCATAGATGGCAACTTTGCTGACAGCTATTGGCTTGGTTACTTCTGTAATGTCGCCCTGCGGATGCAGACGGTTGGGTTTTATGTGCTTCTTAAACACATTGATACCCTCAACATCCACGGCGTTCAATGTCGGGTGGACAGCAGTGATTTTGCCAGTCTGACCCTTATATTTGCCGGTCCGGACAATAACAGTATCGCCCTTCTTGAGCTTAATCTTGGTGACTTGTGGTTCTTGACTTTTGACTCTCATTTTTACAGTACCTCCGGCGCCAGGCTGATGATCTTGTTGTAGCCCAGATCGCGCAGCTCGCGCGGGATCGGCCCAAAGATACGGGTGCCCTTAGGGTTTTTGTCGTCGCCAATGATCACAGCAGCGTTATCGTCGAACTTGATGGTTGAACCATCAGCCCGGCGGATAGAATTACGTGTGCGTACCACGACAGCTTTGACAATAGTCTTCTTCTTAACGGTGCCGGCGGGATTGGCCTGCTTGACGCTGGCAACAATAATGTCACCAACATTCGCATAGCGGCGACGTGTGCCGCCCAGGACTCTGATGCAAAGGATCTCCTTTGCGCCCGAGTTGTCGGCCACAGCGAGCCTGGATTCTTGCTGGATCATTACTTTTCCTCCTCGGCAGCATCCTTGCTGTCTGCTTTTGCCTCGGCAATAAGTTCTGACGCGTCAGCTTCTTTATGAGTGATGCGCGCCCGTTCGACGATTTCTTTGAGCGTAAAACGTTTGCGGCGGCTGATGGGACGGGTCTCGATGATGACCACTCTGTCGCCGACGTTGGCTTCGTTCTTTTCGTCGTGAGCGATAAACTTGGTGCTTACTGTATATTGCTTCTTATAGATTGGGTGTGTCTTGCGGGTCTGGACCGTGATGACGATAGTCTTGTCGGCCTTGTCGCTTGATACGACACCAGTGATTGTGCGTGCCATATTACTTGGCCTCCTTAGAATTTAATGAGACAAACTTGCAGTTTTTCTCATCGCGCAGGGCGCCGAATGAATCGCCGCTCTGGCTGCTCTTTTCGCAGACAGAAACCATTATTTGGCCTCCTTTGCCAGTTGTTCGCCAAGCACGGTGAGGGTACGGGCCAGGTCCTTGCGCTTTTCACGCAGGATCCGGATGTTCTGTACCTCGCCGCTGGCCAGACGACGGCGCAGCTCGGCGATTTCTTCGCGCAGGCTGGTCGCGCTAGTCGTTAGTTCAGCGGTTGACTGTTTGCGGATGTCAGCGATCTTCATTATTTGACCTCCTTGACAACAAATTTTGTCCGGACAGGCAGCTTGTGGCCAGCCAGGCGCATGGCCTCGCGGGCAACCTCTTCTGATACGCCTTCCATCTCGAACATAACACTGCCCATGTGGACTTTGGCTGCAAAGTACTCGGGGCTGCCTTTGCCGCTACCCATCTTAACGTCCTGCGGTTTTTTAGTGACAGGAGTATGCGGGAAGATACGGATCCAGATCTGACCGCCACGCTTAATGTAGCGGGTCATGGCCTGACGGGCCGCCTCGATCTGGCGTGAGGTAATACGGGCATTGTCCAGTGACTGCAGCGCGTAAGTGCCGTGAGCAATGGTGTTGCCGCGGGTAGCAGCGCCGCGGATTTTGCCTTTGCGTACCTTGCGGTACTTGGTGCGGTTTGGAATTAACATGATTCAGCTCCTTTCAGTCGCGCAGACAGCAGTGGGGAGTGTGAAGAGAGGAGATAGGCATTCAGGGCAGCCTCACCCCGCACTTCGAACTCCGCACTCCTAAATTGCTTTAGCAATTTACTCATGCTGCCTCTCCCTTATAGATCCACACCTTGATACCGATGATACCAGCGGCAGTTTGTGCGTTGGCCTGTGCGTAGTCGATGTCGGCGCGCAGTGTGTGCAGCGGCACGGAGCCTTCGACAGACTTTTCGCGGCGGGACATTTCAGCGCCGTTCAACCGGCCGGCAATCTCGATACGTATGCCTTTGGCACCGGCACGCATGGTGGCGGCTGAGGCCGACTTGATGGCGCGGCGGAAAGCAATACGGCGCTCCAGCTGGTAGGCAATGTTCTCGGCTACCAGTTTGGCGTAAAGTTCAGGCTTTTTGATTTCCTCAATGTTAACGCGTACCGGTACCTTATAGATCTTTTCGATAGCGGTCTTGAGTTCCTGGGCTCCGGAGCCGCCGCGTCCGATAACTACACCGGCTTTGGCGGTGACGACGGTAACCGTTACCAGGTTGGGCGAGCGCTCAATGTCAACCTTGTTGATAGAGGCGCGCTGGCCGAGCTTATTCTGTATCATGCGGCGGACCTGAAGATCCTTGGTCAGGTAGTTTGCATACTCTTTCTTGGATGCGAACCACTTGCTGCGCCAGTCTTTGTTGACTTGCAGACGCATGCTGATCGGGTTTACTTTCTGTCCCATACTACACGCTCCTTCCAGTCGCAGAAATATGCAATAGGGCATAGGAAATATGGGTAGCTGCAGTCAACATCCCCATGTCTTTCCCATTTTTCATGTTGCTTATTTCATATTTCATGATTTTGCCTCTTTCTTGGTGGCTGGTTTCTTTGTCTCACGCTTCTGTCCGTCAACCACTACCTTGATATGGCTGGTGCGCTTCTGGTAAGGATGAGCCATGCCGCGGGATACCGGTCGGAATCGCTTGTAGCGAACGCCGGGGGTAACGCTGATTTCAACGATCTGAAGCGTGCCTGGCTTGTAGCCGTGGTTGTGATCGGCATTGGCGCTGGCGCTCTTGATGACCTTTGCAACCGGTACGGCGGCACGGCGCGGTGTGTGTTCAAGTATGACCAGGGCGTCTTCGACGCTGCGGCCGCGTACCAAAGCAGCTACTACGCTGACTTTACGCGGGCTGATGCGGACTGATTTTGCAATTGCTTGTACTGACATGGTTTAGCCTTTCGCCAACTTTCCGCCGTGCGAGCGGAACTTGCGGGTTGGTGCAAATTCGCCCAGCTTATGGCCAACCATGTTCTCGGTCACAAAAACCGGTACATGAACACGGCCGTTATGAACGGCAATGGTGCGGCCGACAAAATCAGGGCTGATAACGCTTGCACGCGCCCAGGTTTTGATGATGGTGCGGTCATCGTTGCCTAAAGCCGCTACCTTCTTAGCGAGCTTCGGATCAATGAATGGACCTTTCTTAAGTGATCTACTCATGGTTTATTTCCTCTTGGCCGCGTGACGGCTTTTAACGATTAACTTATTCGTCGCTTTGCGGCGGCGA
Source organism: uncultured Candidatus Saccharibacteria bacterium (assembly GCA_964490245.1). Lineage (GTDB taxonomy): Bacteria > Patescibacteriota > Saccharimonadia > Saccharimonadales > JACDBH01 > CAZBAF01. Next base: position 98,780 of record CAZBAF010000001.1, on the reverse strand, counting down.
GTTTTGTAGCCCAACGTCTTAACGCCCCATGGTGTGCGTGGTGCGGCACCGTGGTTCTTACCACCACCGACACCGTGACGACCACCGTCACCACCACCGTGCGGGTGATCGACAGCATTCATAACCACACCGCGGACAGAAGGACGGATGCCCTTACGCCGTGAGCGGCCGGCCTTACCAAGCTTGACGTTCTGGTGCTGCTCGTTACCGATTGTGCCGATAACGGCCATGCAGGCAACGGGTACTTTGCGGATTTCGCCGCTTGGCAGCTTAACCGAGGCGTAGTCGCCTTCTTTTGCCATCAGCTGAGCACTGCCGCCGGCTGAGCGGACAATCTGGGCGCCGCGGCCTGGCTGCAGCTCAATAGCGTAAATGGTGCTACCAACTGGAATATTTGCAAGCGGCAGGCGGTTGCCGGCCTCAACAGGTGCATCCTCACCGCTCTGGATGGTGCGGCCAATAGTGATATTAGAGCCGGCCAGCACATAATGATAGGTGCCGTCTGCCTCTTTGATGCGGGCAATACGGGCACTGCGGCCTGGATCATATTCGATGTGCTCAACAACGGCTTGGGTGCCGGGTGCCAGGTTGAAGTTAATCAACCGGATAAAACGCCGGGCACCGCCGCCTTTGTGACGGGTCGTAATGCGGCCCTGGTTGTTACGGCCGGAATTCTGCTTGCGGATGGTAACCAGTGACCGGACAGGTTTTTTGGCTGTAATGCCGTCAAAATCCTGGCTGGTCATGCCGCGCCGTCCCGGGGTGGTCGGCTTGTATGCTTTAATAGCCATATTACTTCTTCTCCTTAGCAGATTTCTTTACTGCCTTTTCTGCCTCTTTGGCGGCCTTTGCCTCTTCGGCTGCTTCTTCAATGAACAGCGGCAGGGTGTCGCCGGCTTTCAGGGTTACGTAAGCCTTCTTGATGTCCGAGCGCTGACCGGCTTGCGGCCGGCTGCCCTTGCGATAGGTCATTTTTGCCTTGCCCTTACTGATGGTCGTACGGACGTCGGTAACTGTTACCTCGTACTGTGCACTGATGGCGCGGGCGATGCTGTGCTTGTTGGCGCTTAGCGGAACAACAAAGACATAAGTCTTAGCCTCGGGTGACTGGCTCAGGCCGTAAGCCTTTTCGCTGATGCGCGGCTTCAGGGTAAGCTCTTTCATTACTTGGCCTCCTTAGCGTTAGCTTTCGGTGCGACTGCAGTGCTGCCCAGCCACTCGCTGATACTGTCTACAGACTTGCTGCTTATGATGATGGTGTCGGCGTTTAAGATGTCAAAAACGTTGAGGTAGCGGGTCTGGACAACTTTCAGGTCGCTGATGTTGCGGGTTGCCTGCAGGAGCTCGGCAGTCTTGTCTTCGACAACGACCAGTGTGCGCCGGTTGGCACCCAGCTTGTCAAGCAGCTTGACTGCATCGGCAGTTTTGCCGGAGGCAATGTCAAAGGCTTCGATGACAGAAATCTGCTTGCCTTTAGTGCTCAGGGCCTGTCTGATGGCGGTGCGCTTGAGTCCGGTTGGCAGTTTGTGGGTGTAGTTCTCTTGTCCGGTCGGGCCAAAGGTGATACCACCACCACGCCAGATTGGCACACGCGAGCTACCGAACCGGGCGCGGCCGGTACCCTTTTGCCGCCAGGGTTTCTTACCGCCGCCGGAGACATCACCGCGCGTCTTTGTTTTGGCATTGCTGGTGCGGCCATTTGCCAGATAGGCGGTGTAGGCCTGTTTCAAAAGATCATGGTTAATGGTCTCGATGCCAAAAATCTCTTTTGGTAGCTTGGCGGCCGTAGTAGCTTTGTTGCCGGTCTTAGTGTAGGTTGGAGTCGCCATTATTTAACTCCTTTCAAAATAACAATACCGCGACGTGGGCCAGGAACGGCACCAGTCACGGCAATAATGTTGTTGTCGGCGTCAACGTGGGCAATCTTAAGACCTTTGACAGTCACCTGATCTGCGCCCATTTGGCCAGCCATGCGCTTGCCCTTAAAGATTCGCTGCGGATACATAGAACCGATTGAGCCGGGGCGGCGGTAGCTGCGACCACCGTGTGTCTTGCGGCCGCGGCCAAAGTTGTGGCGCTTAATGGTACCGGCAAAACCTTTACCCTTACTAGTGCCGGTGACCTGTACAGCGTCACCAATAGCAAAGATATCGGCCTTTAGCTCGGTGCCGACCGTAATGTCCTCGGGCAGTTCGCTGACGCGGACTTCGCGGACAATCTTGCTGGGGGCCAGCTTGTTCTTGTCGGCCTGTCCGGCCTGTGCTTTGTTTGCGTGCTTGGCGATTTCTGCGCCAATTTGAATCGCCTGATACCCGTCGGTATCAGCGGTCTTCACCTGCGTCACGACGCAGGGACTAGCGGAAAGCAGGGTAACAGCCGTCACGCCGCCGTCTTCGGCGACGATGCTTGTCATGCCTAGTTTCCTCGTAATGAGGGCTTTCATAGTATGGTGTACACCTTCTTGTTATTAGAGACACGTCAGCAAAAATCTTGGTGTCTAGCGGTTTCTACCTCTGTAGACCTGCTAATTCACCAAGCTCTAAGACACGTCAATTTATTGAAATACCAATACAGATTAGCATGAAACGCTAACCCCTGTCAATATGTTGACTATTCTACTACGCTTCACATGATCGTTCCTATGTCTGGCTGCGCCGAGACTGCAAGATGCTGCAGGTATCAGCTGCTGTTAGAGGGAGACTACATAATGAAATAAGAAATATGAAAAATGGGAAAGACATGGGGATGTTGACTGCAGCTACCCATATTTAATATTCCTGCGACTGGAAGGAGTATGCAGCGGCGGTTTAATAAAATTGATTACAGCTTACGCACAGGACCGCTGTATACAATAAGGCCATGGCAAACAGTAAAGAGTCATTTGGCGAGAGTGCCGCCCGGTTTGGCCGCAACTTTAATACCGTGGTTGCGCTCGGTGCCGGTGCGGTGGCGCTGGCTATTCCCGGTCCGAATGTTCTTATCTCTTCATATGCAGCGCTAAACGCGGCCCAGGCCGGCGGTTTCGAAGTACTGCGCCGTTGGGCAAAGAAAAGCAAAAAAGGTCCTCGTCCTACAACAGAATCTCAATACCAATCGGCAGCCAAAAACCGATAAACATGCTCATCAGCAGAATGGCATAGCCGATTTTGCGGTCCAGCGAGAAGCGTTCTGTGCGAGCAAAAAGCACGCCTACCAGCAGTCCTACCGGCAGCGGTATGGTCATGCTGCCGCGTGTGATACGTATCCACTGGGCACCGATGATCAGGTACAGAACCAGCTTTAGCACGTAGATGCTATCTGTATCACCTGATGCTACCCGCGCTGTTGAGCGCGTTTGCCTGCGCGTTTGAACCGTCTTTTTTGTTTTTGCCATTTCCATCTATTAAAGCACAAGCGTCACTGCTTAGCCAGCCTCATCTGTATAGAGCTTGCGCAGCTCGTCCCACAGCTTTGGCTGCTGATGGCGGACTTTAAGCCAGTACCACCACTCCAGGCCCCATAGATCAATCGGGTGCAGGCCTGTTTGGACGGCAAACCGGACCATCTCGTGTACGCGGTCGAGGTTTATACTTTTGAATTGTTCGGCCAGCGGCATGTCGGGTATGGCCTTTGGGCCCCAGGGCTCGGCCTGCAGTTCATGGATAAAGACCGGTCTATGGGTAAGTATTTGGATAAGGCGTGCCCGCGTACGGTACAGCCCCGGCGGCCGCCGCGACCGGCGATATCGTCCGCGGTCATAAAAATACCGATACACCGAAAACCCGAACATATCCGGCAGCGGACCCAATAGCGGCAGACCCCATGAGTCGCTGGCTGTCATAATCACCGGCCGCGACGGATCCAGCTGTTTGACGAGCTTTAGCTCACGCCGCAGGCGCTGCCTGTCGAAATTGCCATGCTCACCAAAGGTTCTCAGCAGCGCTTCGTTCTCGAGCTGATAACTGACAATGCATGGCCTGTCCTTGTATCGTTCTATTACCGCGGTTATGAATTCGGCCAGCGCTTTTTGCCACGCTTCTTCCGGCAGGGTCCGGGCCCACTGCGGCCAGTGGTTTTCGGGCCAGCGCGGCTGGCGCAAGCCCAGGCAGAGCGTCACCTCGGCGCCATACTTGTCGGCCAGAGCAAGCTGCCAGTCCAGCTCGCGGAAATTATATTTGCCCTTGATCGGTTCCAGCCGGTTCCAATAACTCATCAGCCTGACTCTTCGCACTCCCAGGTCTGATAACGCTGCTTTCAGGCACTCTTTAGGGTTAAGCCCGAGATATTGGGCGTACGGGGCGGAAAAACTGGCTCCAAAACGGGTCATATGTACAGTATAACAGAGGTAGTACTTGACAAGTATGACACAAGTGTGCTATAATAAAAAGATAGGGTCAAAATAAATACTAACTGATCAAATTATGCTTCTGCGCTGCTTCCAGCGCATGAGGAAACATACTGTGCAGGGGATCGGGCAGGTTCTTGCTGTTAAACCAGCCGATTTCATCTATCTTATGCGGTTCGCCTATCTTGATTGTTTTTGGATTAACCAGGACGGCGAACATAAAGGCCATCCAGTGCGTCGGGGTACCGTTATTATCACGCAGCGCCTCATAGCTCTTCAGAAACTCGACAGAAAGCGGATCGGTCAACAACTCTTCTTTTATTTCGCGCTTTACGGCATCCAACAGGCGCTCGCCAAACTCCAGCGCGCCGCCGCCGATATCCCACCTGCCCTGCTCGTCCCGGCAGTTCTGGCTGCGTTTTTGCAGCAGAATATTGCCTTTACCGTCATGAACCAAAAAATTAATTGTAACGCCGATATAGTCAACGCCACGCTTGAGGTCGGTTTTTTCGTCTGCAACGGTCATTTGCCTTAGTATAGCAAACTATAGCTTGCTTTCGAGATAAGCCACAGCGTCCGGGAGCTCTGTAAAATGGTCAATAAAGACGTCCACTCTATAGTCCGCGAAGTCCTCTCTGGTGCGGAGGGTACTTTCCAGACTTGCAATAAAGGGTATGCCTGCGCCGTTTGATGCGCTTGCATCGCTAGGCGAATCGCCCACATAAACGCACTCGTCCGGGCGCAGGTTGTGGTCCCTTTCAATAACTTCAAAGGCCCGGTGATCCGGTTTATGATATCGCATATTCCCTTTGTGATAGAACGAGCTAATCCTGCCCGCTAAGTGATGCTGAGGATCAAGCAGGTGCGTCATTTCTACCTCAGAGCGGCTCGTAAGGATCATGAGCTGTTTGCCAAGTTTTGCAAGTGTATCAAGCGTTTTAAGGTTCGCTTCCGGGACAATATCAACTTGGCCAGCTTTGATAAATTCTTCGTGAACAGCGGGCATTGCCTGCCAGAAGGTATCGGCATCCACGCCTGGCGAGCGCAGTTGAATGGCGTCATACAGCGGCATGCCCCACGTTGATTTATGGATTTCGCGGGGCATGGGTTCGCGGCCTATGCGTGCAAGCACTTCGTTCTCCAGATTGAAGCACGCCTCTTCGGTAAGGCATAGCGTGTCGTCAAAATCCAGGATTACTGCTTAATTTCTGCCATATTGCTCTTCAAAAGAACCGCCAATTTTTCGGCGGTTCTTTGGTTTGCTACATCTTGATTTCGGCGTCGCAGCCGGCTGGAAGCGACAGGTTCATGAGGCTGTCGATGGTCTTGGGTGTTGGCTCAAAGACGTCGATCAGGCGCTTGTGTACGCGCATTTCAAACTGTTCGCGGCCTTTCTTGTAGACGTGCGGGCTCTTAACGACCGTAAAGGTGCTCTTACGGGTTGGCAGAGGGATTGGCCCGGCAATGGTCGCGCCGGTGCGCAGTGCAGTATCAACGATCTGCTTGGCGCTTTGATCGATTACTTTGTGGTCGTATGCCTTCAGGCGGATACGGATACGCTGCTTGCCGGCAGGTGCGGCAGCGGCGGTTGCTTTTTTTGCTTCAGCCATTTTGGTGCTCCTTTCAGTCGCACTAGGTGATATTAGATAGACTATAGATAAAGTTACCTATCATCTATTACCTATTATCTATAAAACTTTGCTCTGTAACCTTGCACGGGGTTATGAGTGACCGCCAAGTTCTCAGAACGATTAATTTGACCCGTTCATTGTACAACAAAGCACTGATTGTTGCAATCTTTTACCCGGGCGCCGGGTTGATTAAAGGGGTATTCGTTCAGCGGGCCTATTAGGGCGCAGACGTTGCTTTACGAGGTGGCGGGCCTGAGGCGGGTCTCGGCTGTACCGGCAAGCGGACCTGAGGCCGCCCCTGCCGTGCGCGGCAGCCGTAGCGGCCAGGCGTTAGCACGCGCCCGCTCTAAAAGCGCTTGTTTGTATGCGTGGTTTTCGTGAACGGTGACGGGCACGCCTGCATAACGAAGGATGGCTTCTATAGATCGGGCCCTCCTTTCGGCTTGGCTATGAAGTTGGTCAAGCCCCTGCCGGCTGCGGTCTGTTGCTGTGTATCGGCGGCCACTCCGCTCTTCGTCGCTCAGATGGACGGGATTTTCGGGGCTGCCTGCCAGCAGCTCGGCATGACTGTCCGAAATAGGGGGCTCAATAGTTATCTTGCTGCCCCATTCACCTCTGTTGATATAGATATCGTAACTCATAACGAAGTTGTTCCTTGTTTGTTTACGGCAGTTTGATGCCGGCGTCGTCGGCGATTGCCAAGATGTTTTTATAGGCTGTTAGTATTTTTTGCTCTAAATCATACTTCTCAAAGTGAGCCACACGGCGTGTGAGCTTCTGTAACTCTGAAATCATTTCATAGATATCTTTGATATCGTTCTCGAGCGTTTCCAGTCTGCCCTCAATCGTATCAAAGCGTGGTTCTATTCTGGTGCTGATCGCCGAATCCAGCTCTTCGCGCACGATAGTACGCGCTTCTTCGCGCACAATGGTGCGTATCTGCTTTATATCATCATTAGTGAGGCTCATAGTTCTATTTTAAGCTCTGCACCCGCAAAATGAAACTCCGCTGTATAGTACGCTCAAGTTTGAACATAAAAATATAAAAGAGCCCCATAGGCGAGGCTCTTTATATAAAGTTTTTTAGGGCTTACTTGTTGATCTTGGTGACAACACCAGCGCCAACAGTGCGGCCGCCTTCGCGGATAGCGAAGCGCAGACCCTGCTCCATAGCAATTGGAGCAAGCAGCTTAACCTTAAAGGTGACGGTGTCGCCAGGCATGACCATTTCTTTGTCGGCTGGCAGTTCAACTTCACCGGTTACGTCCGTGGTGCGGAAATAGAACTGAGGCTTGTAGCCCTTGAAGAACGGCGTGTGACGGCCACCTTCTTCTTTGGTCAGTACGTAAACTTCTGACTCAAACTCGGTGTGCGGAGTGATCGAGCCTGGCTTACAGATAACCTGGCCGCGCTCAATGTCGTCGCGCTCAATACCGCGCAGCAGGATACCGACGTTGTCGCCGGCCTGGCCCTGATCGAGGTTCTTCTTAAACATTTCTACACCAGTCACAACTGACTTCTGGGTGTCGCGGACACCGACGATTTCGACTTCTTCGTTTACCTTGACGATACCCTGGTCAATACGGCCGGTAGCAACAGTACCGCGGCCCTTGATTGAGAATACGTCTTCGATAGCCATCATAAATGGCTTGTCCAGATCGCGCTGCGGCTCGGGGATGTACTCGTCCATAGCCTTGACCAGCTCCATAATGGCATCTTCGTTGGCGGCGTCGCCCTCGAGAGCCTTGACAGCTGAGCCCTTAATAATTGGCGCGTTCTCGTCAAAGTCGTTCTTGGCCAGCAGTTCACGGATGTCCATTTCGACCAGTTCAACCAGTTCTGGGTCGGCCAGGTCCATCTTGTTCATGAAGACGAGGATCTTTGGCACGCCCACCTGCTTGGCAAGCAGCACGTGCTCGCGGGTCTGAGGCATCGGGCCGTCAGCAGCAGATACTACCAGGATGGCACCGTCAACCTGTGCAGCACCGGTAATCATGTTCTTGACGTAGTCGGCATGTCCTGGCATGTCAACGTGCGCGTAGTGGCGCTTTTCGCTCTCGTACTCCTGGTGCGAGGTCGCGATGGTAATACCGCGGGCCTTTTCTTCCGGGGCTTTGTCGATTTCGTCGTAATTGACAGCTTTGTTTACATCGCTTGGAAGCTTTTTGGCGAGCACTGCGGTGATTGCAGCAGTTAACGTGGTCTTACCGTGGTCAACGTGACCCATTGTACCAACGTTTACGTGAGGTTTACTTCTGTCGAAGTCAGCCATAAATGGATTTCTCCTGTTTTGTTAGTTGATAGTTCTATAATTGTTTCGCGATCCATATTGCTCTTGTATGACCAAAGGTACACCAACAGCAAAGCCCTCACGCGAGTTACCAGTACATGGTAGCAGAATCCTAAGAAGTTTGCAAAGTGTTACGGGCGTGTTGCTCCGAACCTACCGCACGTTCTATTTCGTAGATATTTCTTATGAAGTCGTGGCCGACGAACGACCTGAGCACAAATGCCTTCTTTTCTATCCACATACTGTCAGTCGGACGCTGCAGGTATCTGCGGCATGCCACCTCCAGTTCGTAAAGCTGGTCAAGATATCTGGCGCCGGCGACACCGGCCGGATCAAATCTCCAGACCATTTTTTGCTCATCTGCTATTGTACGGAGAATCAGTTTTCTACCTGTGTGGCGTACAGTTATGTCCTGGTCGATTGTCTGAGATGTACGCTGAAGGATGTCAAATCTGGTTTGTAATGGTTGCGGTGCCGAAATTGTCATCAGGGCAAGGCTTCTATAGGGGTTGGCTTCCCGTAGAAAATCATCGACAACGTCCTCCTCATGACCCAACGCCAGTGCAGTCTCGCGCAGAGCCAGGGCTGTCTGCGCCGCCTCATTGCCTCTTAGCATCTCTATTGCCAGGGATGCTATATCCTGTGTGTTCACCTGTCGTATTGTTTCCGCCATACTTCCTCCATTTGCATTGACAGACAGTATAGGGCATGGTCTGACCGTCAGCAAGCCGGAAAGGTCAACCGCCGAAAACCCGCACCCGTAACACAATGCAGCGGGCAAACACCATAGCCACAAAGAGAGAGCCCGCCAGTATGCCTGTGGACATGGCCACCATACTAACAGGCTTTAATGAGAAATGCGTAATGCTCTCCAAAAAAGTGATCGAGGCATACGGCAGAATACCAGCCAATAACATATAGAGCCAGTACAAAAACATGCCAGCCGAAAAGTACAATCAGGCTGGAGCTGGCTGATATGTTTAGCTTCCAAACACGCGGTCGCGCAAGACAATACAACGTGTAAATACGATAGCTACAAATATTGAGCCGGCCAGAATAGCGGTTGAGGCCACAACCATGCCGATGGATTTAAGAGAAAAGTCGGTGATGCTATTGAGAAAGGTTGATGAGGCATAAGGCAAAATCCCGGCAAACAAAAGATAGATCCAGTACAGGAAAAGCCCCGTAGAAAACACTCTGACGGTTAATCTTAGGACTGTTTCGTGGAAGACTTTTTTATCTGAGTAGCCGCGCGGCACAATCATGCCCTTTGTGCGGGTGACATCACTGCGGTATGAAGTGATCAGGCCGTTAATGATCCATAAGCTAAAGTACACTGCCATGCCGATGACCATCCAGAAGAGTACTGTCAGCACCGTAGAGCCCTGTTGGTTATTAACAGGGGCAAGCAGTTTTTCGGCCACGTCCTGAATGTAGCCAATGACCAGCTCATAATTAGCGCCGTCGACGCTGCGAAAGGCCGGCAGGCTGTTGACTGCCACCAAAAACAAAAAACTGCCTATCATAAGCACGGCTATTTCAAGCGGTGACGGTATGAATGCTCTTTTGAGGCGTTTTGAATCCTGGTTTTGCTGTTCGGGAAAATCAGCCATCTTCCAGCTAAGTATAGGACGTCTATTTACAGATTGCAAAAGCTTGCGCACGGTACATGCAAAAGGCCCGGGAGCCGGGCCTTTTTAGGGTGCTGTGCAAAGCGGCTGACTAGGTGCGCTTTGAGGCAATTGCTTCGGCAACGTTGCCCGGCACCTCGGCATAGTGGTCCAGCTCCATACTGCTGCTGGCACGGCCCTTAGTGGCGCTGCGCAGGCTGGTGGTGTAACCGAACATCTCGCCCAGCGGTACGTAGGCAGTAATTTCTTTAATGCCTGCCTGCAGATCTTCCATGGACTCAATCCGGCCGCGCTTGCTGTTGAGGTCGCCAATGACGTCACCCATAAACTCTTCGGGGGTCACCACGACAACTTTCATGACAGGCTCCAGCAGAACCGGTCCTGCCTTTTTCATGGCTTCGTTAAAGGCCATCGAACCGGCAATCTTAAAGGCCATTTCACTGGAGTCAACATCGTGGTAACTGCCGTCATACAGCTCTACCTTGACGTCCACAACCGGATAGCCGGCAACCACACCGGTGGTCATGGCTTCTTTGACGCCTTCTTCTACCGGCTTGATGTACTCGCCGGGGATAACGCCGCCCTTGATGCTGTTGATGAACTCAAAGCCCTTGCCTTGCTCGTTCGGGCTGATGCGCACCCATGCGTCACCGTACTGGCCGCGTCCACCGCTCTGGCGGATAAACTTGCCCTGTGCTTCGACATCGGACTTCTTGATCGTTTCACGGTAGGCAACCTGCGGTGCACCGATGTTGGCCTCGACATTAAACTCGCGCTTCATGCGGTCGACCAGAATCTCCAGGTGTAACTCACCCATTCCAGAAATAACGGTCTGGCCGGTCTCGTCGTCTACTTTAATGCGGAAAGTCGGGTCTTCTTCGGCCAGACGCTGCAGGGCCAGGGACATTTTTTCCTGGTCTGACTTGGTCTTTGGCTCGATGGCAATCGACACCGGCGGCTCGGGGAATGAAATGCTTTCAAGCACTATCGGGTTGTTGGGGTCAGCCAGAGTATGGCCGGTTGTAGTGGCTTTAAGGCCGACAATAGCGGCAATGTCGCCAGCGCCCACCTCAGTGACCTCATCGCGCTTGTCTGCATGCAGGCGGACAATACGGCCGACACGCTCTTTTTCGCCGGTTGAGGCGTTAAGAACGTATGATCCGGCTGTGATTTTGCCCGAATAGACGCGGAAATAAGCCAGCTTACCGACAAACGGGTCGGTTGTGATCTTGAAGGCAAGGCTGGCGAACGGCTCGCTCTCGCTGGCTTTGCGTTCGATCTGTTCGCCGGTTTTGGGGTGTGTGCCCCAGGTGGAACCGATATCCAGCGGACTTGGCAGATAATCAGTCACCATGTCCAGGACTTTCTCAACAATAACACCGCGACCGTCACCGCCGGTAACCGCAAAGAAGCGGCCGGTCAGCACGGCGCTGCGAATAGCTTGCTTGATTTCCTCAACGCTTAAGCCCTCTTCACCAACCTCAAAGTACTTCTCAAGCATGGCTTCGTCTTCTGCGACGGCGTTCTCGATCAGTAAGCTGCGGTATTTCTTGACCTGGTCCATCATGTCGGCGGGGATTTCGCCCTCGACCAGTTCGTGATCGTGGAAGTCGGTGTAGGTGTAAGCCTTCATCTCGACCAGATCGACTACGCCGTTAACGCTTTGCTCAAACCCGATTGGCAGATGCACCGGGAAAGCGCGCTTGCTCAAGCGGTTGTGAATGCTGTCGAGTGATTTGTAGAAGTCGCCACCGGTCTGGTTAATCTTGTTGATAAAACAGATACGCGGCACACCGTACTTGTCGGCCTGGCGCCAGACGGTTTCTGACTGGGACTCTACACCCATCTTGCCGTCAAAGACAACACAGGCGCCGTCCAGAACACGCAGCGAGCGCTCTACCTCAACGGTAAAGTCAATGTGGCCAGGGGTGTCAATAATGTTGATCTGGTGGCCTTTCCAGAAACAGGTAACCGACGCGGCTACGATGGTAATACCGCGCTCACGCTCCTGAGCCATCCAGTCAGTTGTGGATTCGCCCTCATGGGTGGTGCCGATTTTGTGGTTAATGCCCGTGCGGTACAGAATACCTTCGGTCGTGGTTGTCTTACCCGCGTCGATGTGGGCGATGATACCCAAGTTGCGGATGTTTTTCATCTCTGCTCTTTTTTGTGCCATTTCTATCCTCTTAGTTGCTTAGTTACTGAAGCGCATCAGGGTAATATGCCCCCATGCTACACTTGCCTTTTTATCCATCGTTGCCATCATCTTGTTTCTCGGGGATTTCAAAATATTCATATGTCTCTACCAGTTGACCGCTTACAAGGGTCTCGTACGCTATTCTCTCCCGGGCGGCGCCATCTTTACTGGAACCTGTTACGGTCAGCCTTTTTGTGGTGACAAGGCCTTCCATTGCAATGATGAAAGGGTCTATGTTGTCCAGCTGCGCCTCTTCTTGACAGCATTCGGTGATTTTAACACATGCCAATTCCTCAAGGTGCTCTTCTGTCTTAGGCCCCGTATAAGAGTCCGGATCGCCATTTTCATAGACTGTTCTTAGTAACTCTAAGAATCCGACAACAATTTTTTGTTCCTGTGTTTCGGCTGCGTCCTTAATCTCTTCGATGACACGGGGTAGCGGGCAGCCGGAGCACAGATCAGGCATTGTCTATCTCGCGAAGTGTGCGAAGGCACGGTTAGATTCGGCCATCTTGTGGACGTCTTCACGCTTCTTGACGGCTGCGCCGGTGTTGTTGAAGGCGTCGACGATTTCTTGTGCGATGCGGTCTTCCATGCTCATGCCCTTGCGTGAGCGTGCAGCCTGCACAAACCACATGGTCATCAGGTGGTGCTGGCGCTGGCCCTTGACCTCAAACGGAATCTGGTAGTTTGCGCCACCGACACGACGGGAGCGGGTCTCAAGATGCGGCTTGATGTTGTTCATAGCCTTTTCAAAGACTTCCAGCGGATTATCGCTTTTTACCTTCTTGGCGGCTTTCTCTATGCCCTTGTACACAAGGCGTTCGGCAACTTGCTTTTTACCATCACGCATGACGCGGTTAATAACACGAGTTACCTGCTGGCTGTTATATACACGATCCGGTGCGGCCTCGCGGACGAGGGCTTTGGTTACTTTACGAGGCATTAGGCAACTCCTCTGGGACTTGCAATTTTCAATTCACAATTTTCAGTTTTCAATTGTGGCAGCGACGGGGTCGCGGTTTTGATAAATGGCAAATGCAAATTAATTGGTAAATGGCAATTGGTAAAGGGTAAATGATACATAGTGACTACTTACCATCCTTCTTGGTGCCGTACTTGCTGCGGCCACGCTTACGGTTGGCAACACCCTGGAGGTCGAGCGCGCCACGGACAATGTGGTAACGCACACCGGGAAGATCCGGCACGCGGCCACCGCGGATCATAACGACTGCGTGTTCCTGCAGGTTATGACCTTCGCCACCGATGTAGGCCCAGACTTCATGGCCGTTATTCAGACGGACACGGGCAACTTTACGAAGCGCTGAGTTTGGCTTCTTTGGTGTTTTGGTTGTGACCTTGATACAAACACCGCGCTTAAAAGGCGATGGTTTTTCGTATGACTTGGTCTTGAGGTTGTTCGTCACTTTATGCAGCGCAGGGCTTTTGCTCTTGGAGCTGGCAGACTTGCGCGGCTTACGGACGAGTTGGTTAATTGTAGGCAATGTGATTCCTTTCTTTAAATCGTTGTCGAGAAGAGTTAATCTGGCAGCAGCCAGCCTCCCCTAGATTGCTGAATTAAACTCGTTAATGCCAGTAGGTATTTTAACAGATATGGTTATCTGAAGCAAGATATAGGCTTTATGAAAAGTGAGGGGCTTTATTTTTTATTAGGATATTTCGGTAAAGTCCTGATTATTAGGCTTTTGGCCGACACACTTTCCTGGTCCGCCAAGTGGGGCGTAGGAAAGTGTGTCAAGAGACTCGGGTTGAGCTTTGCCTAAAAGCGTCTGCTTGACATCTGCTCAAGCCAAAAGCCGATGCCCACGAACTGTAAGTTCATGAATGCGGCCGTGAACAGACGAACTTAAACGATGAATTATATAAGTTGACTGATTACCTTACAGCATCAAGTGAGCTTAGTCGTTTGTTGCGCTAGCGAACCCTATAAGTTGGATGGCACATTTTATCTCTGTAGGTGCGCCTTGAGCATGCATTTTTTTCATGAACGCCGGGCAGTCCTGAACAATATGCTCCAGCGACGCGCTATCACGAAGTGCTGCCTGGGCGAAGCGGCATGAACCACCAGGATTTTCATATCTATTTTTGCACTGTTTTATGTAATCCATAGGTTCAGCGCCCGCATCAATCGGTAGCCTTAATGTAGAATCAGAACATGCAAATTGTTCTTCTGCAGCCATCTCTCGCCTCCCTTATGCACGCAAGATAGCAAGCAAAGACACGATCAATCAAATTTGGGATCGTACTAATTCCAGTCCAGGACGATGAGCTGCTTGCCCTCTTTTAGTCATGACGATCTTAGCCTTAGTTAGTTTTTCTCAACGTACTTTTTGAAGTTATCCAGGATTGCCTGCCAGCCTTGACGCTGTACTTCGGGTGTGTTGAATGTTTCGGTATCAAAAGTGACGGCTACCTGTGTCGCATCCCCTTCCGGTGATAAAGTTATGTTAACCGTGCGTCCGTCCCCGAGCGTATAGGCAAGCAGTCGCGGCGGTTCGACCTTTGTGTAGGTGCCGCCAAAATCAAAACCTTCAGAGCCGTCTTTTGCCTCCATGCGATATTTGAACTCGCCGCCAACGCGCAGATCGCTGGTAGCGTTGGTGGTGTGCCAGTCATCTGAGGCGTTATTCCACCTTGTCAGGTGCTCGGGTGTTACATAATATTCCCAGACCCTCTCTGCTGGAGCCTGAATAGTTGCCGATACGGTGATTTGCTGTTTTTCGTCCATAGTTCGCCCCTGCTTACTTATGGTTTGGTATTTTATCAGAAACGATGGCTGCTGCCGCTCTTATTAACGACTAGCTACTGTTAGCTTTCTTCTCCGCACCCCTAAACACTAACCACTAATAACTTAACACTGATAAAAAATCTCCGCCCTGGTTTTTGTGATAGCCCCTGGCTATACTGAAGGCAGAGCCGGTACCGGCACACGATCTATACGCATGAGATTACAAAACTGGCTGAAACTAAAACAGCATACAGATACAGAAACGCAGCTGGGTGGGCTAAGACCGGAAAAAGCCGGCGAGACCCTGAGCCCCAATCTGCGCGCTTTGCGCTTGGCGCTGACCGTCAGTGATCAGTTGCTCTCTATGAATATTCCGGCCGCGAATGTGGTATCCAAGGCGCTTGATATTACCGAAACGTACTGCAGGCAGCCGGTGCACGTTGATATTGTCTCGAACCTGATTATGTTGTCGCAGCTAAGGGGTGTGGAGAAAGAGCCGCTGACACTCATTAGGCCGTCGGTGGCACGCCCGGTTAATAATATGACTGTGCAGGCCATACAGGATCTAGTCTATCGGATCAGGTCGGGTCGGCTCGAGCTATCAGCGGCCGAAAAAGAGCTTGAAAACATTCTCAAAAAGCCGGCAGCCTATCCGGCCTGGCTGCATCC
Organism: uncultured Candidatus Saccharibacteria bacterium; assembly: GCA_964490245.1. Taxonomy (GTDB): domain Bacteria; phylum Patescibacteriota; class Saccharimonadia; order Saccharimonadales; family JACDBH01; genus CAZBAF01. Next base: position 83,289 of record CAZBAF010000001.1, on the reverse strand, counting down.
GCTGGCGGCTGCCGGCATTGCCACCGGTGTCGGCCTGATGTTTACAACCAACTGGCGGATACTGCTGGTGACGTTTGTGATTGCGTACCTGGTTGAGCAGTTCATGAGTTTTCTCTATAAAAACGCACTGACCACGTTCTTTCGGCAGGCTGCCGCGGCGTGTGTAGTGACAATTTCTGCGGCTGTGGTGAACGCATTTGCCGACAACGGGGTGAGTTTTTTTGAGGGTATAAACCCGACTTTGGTCGTTGTTGGCGGTATTATTATGCTCTTGTCAGGTCTGGCTATTGTTGGTGCGATCCAGGATGCAATTGATGAATACTATGTCACAGCTAACGCCCGGATATTGAAAGTCTTGATGCTGACCTCGGGCATTGTGATGGGTGTGCTGATCGGTCTGTATGTAGCACGCAAGCTTGGTATTGGCATTGCTGTTTCTGCCGAGCCGCTGAGCCTGACCGGGCTGCGGTATAGAATTATCGGCGGCGGCATTGCCTCGGCTTCTTTTGCATTGGTCGGGCATACGCGTCTGCGGGCAGTGATATGGGCCGGACTGCTGGGCAGCGTGGCAGTCACGGTGCTTTATACTGTTCGGGATTTTGGTATCTCTGTTGTTCCGGCCAGTGGTATAGCGGCGCTGATTGTCGGCGTGCTGGCCAAGACTCTGTCACGGATCTGGCACACCCCCGCCTCGGGCAGCATTGCCGCTGGTATTATTCCGCTGGTGCCCGGTCTTGCCTTATATAACGGCCTGATGCAGCTGGTTAATTATCCGCCGGGCGACCCGCTGTTTTTTAAGGGTGTCGGTACGCTTTTAACAGCTTTTACAACCGCGCTTGCAATAGCGGCCGGGGCGTCGTTCGGCAACATGCTGGCACGTCCGTTTAATCAGCGTTCTGTTCGGATGCGCAACATCACACCGTTCGTTGATTTTATGCTGGCGCAACTGAAGGCCGGTCGTAAGCACAGTCGTATTGCCCGGCTGGCTCTGGGCGCATCGGCAGAGACTGCCGGGCCACATGCTGTCGATCAAGAAGCTGGCAGCAACCGCACAAACAAGTCATAGCAGACTGTTAGGGCCCGCATTTACATAAACGGCATCAAGTAAGCCGAACTAGGTAGTCGCCATTCCGATATCTTCGTTCCATATATCAGGATGCTTGGCCTGAAACTCGCGCATCATTCGTTTGCAGTCTTCGCTATCCAGCAGCACCACCTCGGCGCCGGTGGCACGCAGTTTGTCCAAATCACCGGCAAAAGTCTCGTTTTCGCCTACGACCACGCGCGGGATTTTAAACAGTTCAATAGCACCACGGCACATGGCACACGGACTGAGCGTGGTGTAGAGCGTATAACCGGCGTAACTTTTCTGCCGGCCAGCGTTACGCAGACAGGCGATTTCGCCGTGGGCAATCGGGTCGCCCTTCTGCACACGCTCGTTATGGCCAACGGCAATGACTTTTCCCTGACTGTCTGCCAGGCAGGCTGCAATCGGTATGCCGCCTCCCATAAGCGCGGTGCGGGCTTCGTCAATGGCTATCTGCATATTCTGATCATCATTCATAGTGTCTATTATGCTACAAATGCACGCCGAATGCAGCCGCTTAGGAAGCATGTGTCTTGTCAGCACTTCGAACACTCTCCATTGGGTGTAGAATAAAAAAGCATACTTAAAAAGGACATGACATGGCAGACAAACCGGCATCAGAACAGATCGATGACATTATCAAACTATACGGCGGCTGGAAGGGTGAGACTCTGTCGTGGCTGCGCCGTGTGATAACGACCGCCTCGACGGAAATTACTGAAGAGATCAAATGGAAGATGCCCACCCGGCCCGAAGGACTGCCCGTTTGGACGTCTAACGGCAATGTCTGCTTGGCAGAGACCTTTAAGGATAATATCAAGCTGGTTTTTGTCAAAGGTGCTTTCATGAAAGACCCGTCAGAACTCTTTAATGCCCGGCTTAAAAGCAGCACCGACCGCGCCATCGAGTTTAAAGAAGGTACGCGTGTGGACGAAGATGCACTGTCCGATCTTGTGCGGCAAGGTGTCGAGATCAACAGGTCCAAAGAAAACTGACCTGTTTTTACGAAATTATTGCTTGTTAAGATCCAGTCTCTCCTCTGCAAGCATAAGCGCAGTTTTTTAACGTGGCATTTCACTGTCCACAAGTGTTTGACGTGCCGGACACGATCTAGAACCCTCTACCACAGTTTGACATTTCCTCACAGCAACTCCAGCGCAAAAGCGTGTCCCCATAAATTATAAATAACTGTTACCCCCGTAACACTTATTAGTAGTTTTAGAGAATATTGCATGACTCACCCTGGTCTCGCGGTCTTCTGTAGCTTTCGTATCTTTGCTTAGTTGACCTTTCTCGCTCCTTTACCCTCCTAAACTTAGGATATTGCAAAACAAGCTATTTATAGAGATAATCCGGGCATGGCTTATAGGAGAGGACACAGGCACCAGGTCACTATTGATGGCCAGACTGTATGGCTTGATTCAAAAACTGAGTTCAAGGCTCTCGAGCAATTTATCACCAAGTATAATTTCAGCGGCCAGTGGCTAAGGCCACAGCTTGGCATCAAACATGTTGGAAAAACATACACACCAGACTTTGAACTGGCTGTTGACGACTTTGGCCGCACAGCCCGTGCAATTATTGAAGTCAAGCAATACCGCAAAGACTTGACTAAAGGCATTGCAAAGCGCATGTGCATTACAGCGCGCCATTACCATACTAAGTATATCTATCTTTTCACAACCGAAGGAAAGAATTGGTATAAAATCATCAGCCCAAATGTGATCCGCAAGTGTAGCGCGCCCTTGCCTGGCAAAATACCCATTGCCCAACTTTCAAAACCCAAATCCCTGAAGACTAAAAACTATTATGGCAGAACCTACCACCAAAACCTCAGCGACCGCATATTTTCCCTAATATTTCGTTGATTGTCTAGAATCTTATTCTATATCAGCTTACGCAGTGCACTTTGGAGCGATGAAACCGGCGCAGCATAAGGCATGCCGATTTCCTCAAAATGCTTCCGGCCTGCCTTGATCTTGCCGCGCTCGTGTTCGCGTAACGACTCGTCATACAGATTATCCGTTCCTTTCGTTTCGGCGACGAAGTAAATCTTTTTGTCGTCCTCAAACACGATCGCCCAGTCAGGATTGTATGTACCAAGCGGCGTATCAATTTTGAACCAGCCTGGGAGCTTGGTATAAAACTTCACACTGTCCGTGTTCTCCAAAACATTCATGAGTTGATACTCTACATCAGAATCCACCACGACGTAGTCATAGGTTGTCTTGTCCTCTTGCTCCGCTTTGACTGCACCATTCTTGCTCATAGCGTTGTACAAGTAACTTTCAAGCTCTTCATTCTCAAACAGCCTTACATCGTACACGTCGCCGGTGCGCTCATACTTAATGCCGTCAACTGCAAGCTGCTGCTTGATTTGTATAACCGCCTCGCTTACTCCGTCAACAGCCTGCTGCGGATTGAGCGCCAGGTACGAGAATATATCTGCGCGGTCAAGGATTTCAAAGATTAGCTTGCGCGTCAGGTGCGTGCGTTTTTGAATTTCTTCAAGGATATTGGGCACGTGCTGCACGCCCGAACGGCTTGCACGATCCAAGCCTTCCTGCTTCTTCCTTTCAAACGTCTCACCCATGTGACTAATCAGCGTTCGCGTATCAGAAATCTGCGGCGGCACGATTGCCATATCTTCAAGTCGCCGTACGACCTCATCAACTAGCTTATCCGGACCAATGTTTATGTGATACGTCGTCTTGTGTTTGATACGTTCCCAGAGCTCTTTAAAGTTCGGATCTAGCATTACAGATTTGCGGAAGCTGATTTTCTGCCTGTCAGCACGGTTCTTGATGTTGCCCTTACTAAATTCAACGCCCGTTTCTTCAGTAATCTCGGTCTGCAGCTTGCGGCTAAATTCTTCATAACTTTCGTTTGCGATCACCGTAAGCACATTGATGTTCTCGTCATAAATTCGCTCGCCATTGGCATTGACCGGCAAGCGTAGGCCGCGGCCGATCTCTTGTCGCTTTTTCATCTCGCTTGATGTCTCATTGAGCGTACAGATGTTAAAGACGTTCGGGTTATCCCAGCCCTCACGCAGCGCAGAGTGGCTAAAGATGAACCTTAACGGTTCGTTGATATCCAATAGCCGCTCTTTGTCTTTCATAATCAGTTGGTATGCCGTGTCATCGTCCTTCGTCTTGGCGCCTTCACCCTTAGTGTCTTTACTATCCTTCCAATAGCCGCTCTTATCGGCGGCAAAGTAGCCGTTATGTACTTGTTCGGCCGTCAGGTCATCTATGACGCCGGGATATTTGGCGGCCACCTTCTCATACAGCTCTTCAAACCAGCGCGCGAACTTACCTTTTGTCCAACCAGCCTCGGTGTACTCGCGGTAATTCGCCACCTTGTCTATGAAGAACAGGCTTAGCACCTTTATGTTCTGACTGGCCAGCTTCTGCTGCTTTTCAAAATGATCCTCTATGGTCAACTCAATCTGCCGTTTCAGGATTTCTTCGCGCAATGCTTCATCTTTCTGACCGACATATACCTTTTTGCCGTTGCTAAACTCCACGCAGTTTTCGGTGTGATTTATAGCTTCAATGTAAAAGCCTTCATACACAGAGCGCCCCGTCAGTTGTGCTAAATCTACGCCCGGGCCAGCTTTAACAACTTTGCGCTGCAAGCCACGCTTGTCACTTGCATCAACTTCAATCTTGGTGTATGAACTCCGCTTGCTTGTCCGCTCTAGCGAAAGCACGCTGATATACGGACCGTTATAGCTGTCCTCACTCACCACACTATGGATTTCAATCTTTTTAACCAGCCCCAGGTTATACGCATCTACCGGTGTTAAACGATACAGCAAATTATAGACATGCTTGTGAGTAGCACTGTAGCGCAAAGTAAAAAGCGGGTTCAGGCTGTTTATAGCCTTGCGGCGCACCTCGGTTTCCATATTCTGCGGCTCGTCAATAATAACGATCGGATGGGTAGCGCGGATAAAATCAAGCGGCCGTCCGTAATCGCTGTCTTTGTTCATGATGTTTTCAGCTTTAGAGAAACTGTCAATGTTGACGACCATGATTTGCAGTGTATCGTTGACGGCAAATTCACGCGCCTGGCCGGTCTTTTTGCTATCCCAAACGTAATAATTCATCTCGGGCTTGTTGTACAGCTCAGCAAAATGCTCACGCGTGATATCTAAGTTTTTCAGCACGCCTTCGCGGATCGCCACGCTCGGTACAACGATAATAAACTTCTTCCAGCCGTACTTTTGGTATAGCTCATGGATTGTGCGTAAGTACACATAGGTTTTGCCTGTGCCGGTTTCCATTTCAATGGAGAAGTTAAGGCCATGCATTAAACTTGAACCCAAAGAAGCTTCCAGCGGATCGCCATCTTCGGTTACATTTGGCTCACCTGATTCGGTTGTAAGCACATCGTCCTCGTCGATCACTTCAGCCAGCGGAAGATCAAGCTGGCCTTGCACAGCATGAACATTTTTAATAAGCTGCTCATTGCTTAACACTAGTGTATTGCCGCTCGCACTGGCGTCTTCAAGGCTTAACTGTTTGCCAGGTAAATCCAGCTCGCCTTGACCGCCGAACACAATCCCGCCCTTATCCTTCGGCTGGCCTTCAAACACATCAACAACTGTTTTGATGGCATCTAGCTGATACTGCTGGTTCGGTTCAAATTGGAGTTTCATTGTTTTTCTTTCTTCATAATTAATTTCTGTGCCCTTCTTGATACGTGATCATAAGTCAGTATGGATATATTGGAATAGCTGGCGTTCAGAATGCGATACGCATTTCTTTCGTCATCACTCCAATCATATGAGCGGCCAAATATCAAAGTAGCACGAGGCTTGATTATGGACGCACCTGACAAGCGCTGTTGCGTCGTAATGCTATCCAGCTCTTTTTCTAATTCGTATAGATATACTTGTACCTGAGTGATTGCCTTTATTAAGTCGCTATGGGGAACTAGATTGCCGTGATCACGTTGACTAGCCCAGAATGATAAGCCACCTTCTGGCCGCTTAATCTCTATCAAGTCAACAAATCCATCGAAATCACGCACCAAAAAATCGGCAATGTTTCGCGTATTAATCTGCCTTTCTTCTAATATTTCCGCATAATCATTTCCTAGTACCCAGTCGTTTTCAGAGAACCATTTCTGCCACTCATATTCAGTTTCGTTAGTATTTAGCTTGGCACGAAATTCTTCTACTGCCTTTTGTCTTCTTTTGATCTCCAATAGATTCTCTATGTCAGAAGGCAAAAACGGATTATTTGAAAGAAAATTAATCACATCATCTCGTTTTTTGCTTGTAAAGATGAATTTTAATTTGCGCAATAACTCCTCATCCAACGCATCGTCAGTCTTAATATATGAACCCGGATTGCGCAATACTAAACGATAATTATCTGCAAGATGCTTAACAAGATTTTTTAGCTCATCATCGTCTAGGGTTAGTTCACTTTTTGGAGAATTAGACACAAGCTTACCGCTATCTTTATAATAACGACCAAGCTTCAATGATTTTCCGCCAGGCGAAAACATAATAATAGCACGAGATACAATCGTTTTTTTATCTTTAAGAGTCTTAATAATGTAGCTGTTCCCTCTTTTTGATTCCTGAACACGCACAACCTGCACGTTACAACACCTCCAGGATGATGTTTCTCTGTTCAGCTTGCAGAGATAGGTTGGTTTTTAGGTTTAAATCATCGCTAAACGCCATGTCTAGTACGATGATTTGGCTTGGGTTTTTGGCGAGCATGGACTTGAACAGCTCTTTTGTCATGTTGTGCGTCAGTGAAATTGCCAGATTGTCTGACGGCACGTAGATAAAGCCGTCATGCTGCTCCAGTTTGGCAAGTGGTGAAATGCCGTGCTTGAGCAGGATTTCGGTTAGCAAATCTTCATCAGAAGCGCCTGGCTCAATTGGATCTATCTGCTCCAAAGTCTGCTGGCGAATTTCTTCTGGGTCGCGTACCAGCTCATTCCACTTTTTGAAGTTACTATCACCCAAGACGTACGAGCGGAAACCAAGATAAAGTGGCGTCTCGCGCTCAGCAATTTTGTCTTTGTAACCCTCGGCTATTTTCTTGGCGGCGCGGCGGATGCGTTCGCGAGCAATCTCGGCAATGGTCTTATAGCCAGCCCTATATGCTTCACTCTTTTTGTCGGTCAGTTCTGGCAGTTGCACACAAATCCACTTGCGGTTGCCGTCGTCTTCAGCATTGAGCTCCATCACAGCGTGAGCGAGCGTGCCTGAGCCAGAGAAGAAGTCTAGAATTACAGCTTCCTTATCGCCTATCGTGCGGATTAACTCCTTGATGTATTTAACCGACTTCGGATACTCAAACATAGATACGTTATCAAAAAGCGAGCCAGTATCTATCTTACCCTGTGCCGTACCTCCAAAATCCATGGTTAATGAACGCGGCTTCTTCCCGCTCTCATTAAGCCTTTGCTTAAAATATACACCCCAACTACCTTTCGTCGTCTGACGTATCACTACCTCACCAGATTTAATCCCTCTTTCAAATCTGTCCTTACTCCATATCCAGCCCTTATTCACTGCCGTTCCATCTGGTAATGCTATGTCATAGTAAATTGGATTTTTTAGCCCCGGTCGTGCAAACGTATCCCAAAAATACCTACCCTTCTCATCCTTTTCTTTATACCGCTTCAAGTAATCAGGGCTGTGCTCTATATACATATCAGGAAGATCATTAACACTTTTCGCATATACCACACAGTATTCGTGCTCCTGGACAATGTGACGAGAATCGCTTCCACCGCCAACTTTTGATTGCTTGACATAAATACCAACAAAATTCTCTTCCCCAAAAATCTCGTTCATGATGAGATGGAGGTTATGGACTTCGTTGCCGTCAATACTGATAAAGATCACGCCATCTTGCCGTAAAAGGTTCTTTGCGAGCCACAGACGTGGGTATATCATATTCAGCCAATTGCTGTGCTTGTTGCCGCCGGAATTGACGCGCATGCCATCGTCGCGTGTGGTGTTACCTTCTTCATCAACCAGACCGGCCTCTTCTTCGTAATCGCGGCGGGACTGTTTGAAGCTATCGCTATAAATGAAGTCATTGCCCGTGTTGTACGGCGGATCAATGTAAATCATCTTGACTTTGCCGTAGTAGGCTTTGTGGAGCACCTTGAGAGTCTCTAAGTTGTCGCCCTCTATGAACATGTTCCCGGTCGCGTCCCAATCAACCGATTCTTCGCGCTGCGGATGGAGGGTGCTGACGGTTTTTTCCTGAATCTTGGCAAAGACGCCGGACTTACCCTTCCAGCTTAGGCCGTAGCGTTCGCTAAAATCTATATGCTCGCCAAGTGTAGCCCTTAGCTTATCCCAGTCTATCTTTCCTTCTGAAAAAACTTCTGGGAATAATTCTTTAAGTTTTTTGTATTGCTCGTCTTTAATATCGGCACTGAACCCGTCCACAATTTGCTCCTAATCTTTAGCCATATTCTACTATCTTTACATACCATCCGCTAGGCGCTGCGTGCGTTTCGGTGGACGCGGTCTGCCTTCTTGAGCTGGCGCACGATCCGCTCGTCTTCTTGGATAATCTTCATGTTGCGGCGTAATAGGTAATTACTGCGTTCAAATTCCCTATTCTTTTGCTCGATAGCTTCGTACATCTTCCAGGATTTGATGGGTGCTTTCTCTGGCTTATGTATGCCTACAGCCAGTAAGCTAATAGCAAATACTGGCAAACCTATAACGGTAAAGCTCCAAAACAACCCCAACCACTGCGCGAAAAATAGGGTACTCAAACAAAGTGCCACATAGCAGGGCCACATGCGGATATCGCTGTAACCGCCAGCGCGTGGATTGTTTTTGATTTCTTGATACTTATTTAATAAAGACATAGTCCTCTTTCTGGGTTCGCTTACAGGCGAACATGGGATAATACGCTCATTTAAACCCAAAATCAAGCACTTTTGGCATTAATTATATAAGTCACATTCTTGGCTGACGCGGTGAGTGCTACATATTTATCTTGAAAATTTTTCTTTTGGACGTGTGGCCGCGGAGGAGTTGTATTTGGCTTTTGCTGACGCCGTAATGCTTGGCAAGCAGCTCAATTGCTGCCTGATTTGCCTTGCCCTCGATTGCCGGCGCTTTGGTATAAACAACCAGACTGCCGTCATCAGCCTGAATCACTTCTTCCTTATGCTTTGCGTTTGGCTTGATAATGACTGCTGTTTGCATAGTTTATAACTCGGTGTATATCAATATCGAAGTCATGAGCCATGACAAGTACCCACTACAACACATCTATCAGCTTGTCGGCGAAGTCTTGTCTATTTGACTCCAGATACCTTTCTATCTCATCCGGTGATTTCCATTGGAAGTGCTCCAGTACCTCCGCGGCCCCAGCACGAGCGACAGAGCTATATCCGGAACTGTTTCCATTCGCGTGCATCTCTGAATGCCACTACCTTCTGCTGTAGCTTTACCAGATCGCCCATACACAACCCTCCATGAGTTATACTACTCTGTCTTTATTTAGATCGCCAAGCTTATGGGCATGGGCCGCACAGCTTTATTGCAGCAACTTGTCCCAGTCGGCTTTGGCTGTTTCTTCTTTGACAATTTTATCAATGCCGACATCCCGCGCCCTATCCCAAGCCCGGTCAAGCTGATAGAGCGTATATCCTGCGCCCAAGAAAGCGCATCTTCCGATTGCCGTATTTTGCGTGACCTCTGTATAGTATTCCACGACAATCCTCGTATGTGGCCCAAACTCCGGATGTGCGGCGTGGCCATTATCCGACAGCTCCTCAAAAGCCCTTAGCGTTTCCTCTGACTTATCTGAGAGCAGGTTAATGGGGGCGCTTCGCATAGATAAAGCAGAGAGCGTGTGGTTACGAAGTTCAGCTGGGGCATCCGATTCCATAAAGGCACCGCAGGCTATGATGCCTGCAGTGGTAAAAGCGTTGTGCTTGTATAGCTCTGCTCGATCCTGAATGCCAGTTGTGAGCAAATCTGCTGCAGCAATAATCGCTAAACCGCAGTCAGTCAAAGCGAGCTCAGTCTGAATTTCGGTAATGGCAGTCATCGGGTCGTAGCTTAAGGCCTCAAGGACTTCATTACTATTATCCAACCGATAGCTAACAGGGTAGCTTTGTATCATAATTATGTTAACGTTATGTCAATTTATCACTTATTGCAAGCATGAGAGGAATCTGAGCGGTCGGAAGTGGTAGAGGTTGAGAGCTAGAAGTGCGGAGAGAGGGTTGACTAAGCAGTTGGCAGGCAGTAGATAGTGGTCGGAACAGGCGGCGAAGAACGTCCCCCCTAGCGGGCTTCTGCCCTTCTCTCGGTTTTGTAAAAACTGATGAAGCACACTGGTTGCAAACTCATGAAAAAGCTGGTTTTTTGGACACAAAAAATGAAACCTGTTGTTAGAGGGTAAAAGAAAAAGCGCCCGGTAAGGGCGCCTCTTCGTAGGGTTTTTGTTTAATAGAGACCTTAGGCAACCTCTAGGGTTACATCGGCCTCGTCCAGCATGGCCTCGGCCTCGGCGGCCAGCTGCTCGCGCGAGCCGGTACCAACCGGGATGCGGCGGCCAAGAATGACGTTCTCCTTAAGACCGTACAGGTGGTCGACCTTGCCGCTGGTAGCAGCGCTAATGAGCACACGAGTGGTGTCCTGGAAGCTCGCTGCAGACAGGAAGGAGTCAGTGCTCAGGCTGGCCTTGGTGATTCCAAGCAGCAGCTGGTTGTACTGGATCGGCTGCTTGCCGTCCTTGACCAGTTGCTCGTTAGCCTCGACAACAGCCTGTTTGCTGACAACATCGCCGGTGACAAATTCGCTATCGCCCGCCTCTTCTATCTGTACGCGGCCAAACATTTGGCGCACGATGATTTCGAGGTGCTTGTCAGAGATGTTCTGACCCTGCGATGCAAAGATCTTGAGGATTTCGTTCATGATGTAACGCTGTGTTGCCTCAACACCCTGCAGGCGCATCAGCTCGTGCAGGTTGATAGAACCGTTGGTCAGGCGCTCGCCTGCTTCAACATGATCACCGTCTTTTACGACGATCTGCTTGAAGCCAGGGATTTCGTAACGGACAACCGCCTGCTTGGCTGGGCTGATGACAGCCTCTTTGGCACTGAACTCAACCTTGCCGGCCATCGGAGCAGTCAGCGGACTGCTGCCGTCTTCGCCCTCGGCAATAACATCACCGATGGCAATGTCAGACCCGTTCTGGACACGCGGCTTGCGGCCGTCCAGAGGCAGTTTAAGCGTATCGATCTGTTCAGAAGTAATCTGAACAATGAAGTTGTCGCCTTCCTCCCAGACACTGGCCAAACCAGTGACGTCGCTGAGGTATGCCTGACCCTTTGGTGTGCGGACTTCAAAGATTTCCTCGACACGGGGCAGACCCTGGGTGATGTCCTCGGCGGTCGCCGAACCACCACCGTGGTATGAACGCAGTGTCAGCTGGGTGCCCGGCTCACCGATACTCTGGGCGGCAATCACGCCAATCGGGTGTGCATCTGCAACCAGGTTGCCGGTTGCGGGGTCAACGCCGTAACACTTCTGCGGAATACCGCGGGCAGTCGCTACAGACAGAACGCTCATGATGCGTATGCCGTCAACGTTCTCGTCGGCTTCGATAGCCTCGGCAATCTCTTTAGTGATGAGCTCGCCGGCTTTAATGTGCCCCTTAACATCCTGGGCTGCAAAGCGGCCCTCAAGACGTGAGGCATATGGTATGCCGATCTCTTCAGCATCGCTGCGGTAAATGGCAAAGCCCGGATCCTCGACATCTTCAGTGATGGTAAAGACATCCTGTGCCACGTCAACCAGACGCCGTGTCAGATAGCCCGAGTCGGCAGTCTTAAGTGCGGTGTCAATCATGGTCTTGCGGGTACCGCGGGTAGAGGTAAAGTACTCAAGCGGCGTCAAACCGACTTTATAGCCGGATTTAATCGGCAGCTCGATAGCCTTACCGGTTGTATCCATGGTCACACCCAGCATACCGACAGCAGTTTTTACCTGGCCGATATTACCGCGGGCACCGGAGACAACGGCGATAGACATGGAGCTGTCTTCACCGGCAAACTGCTCGCTTAGCGAGGCCTGAACCTTGGCGTCAGCGTCGGTCCAGTTCTCAATGGTCAGACGGTAGCGTTCTTCATCGGTGATGAAGCCCTGTTCGTACTGATCGCTAATCTCAACAGCACGCTTTTCGGCTGCTTCGATGATAGTCGGCATGGCTTTCAGTTCTGAGAAATCATCCATACCCATGCTGAGACCGGACAATGTGGCGTACTCGAAACCGAGGTCTTTAAGGTCGTCGGCAATGCGGGCAGCCTCGTCCTGGCCATACTGGGCGTGGACTTTTGCCATCACGCCAGACAGCTTCTTCTTGGTCATGACTTCGTCCTGGAAGGCAAAGTCATCCGGGAAAATCTCGTTAAACAGTACACGCCCGAGAGTTGTAGTCACAACCTCACCGCGGAACGGCAGGCGGACCATGCTCTGCAGGCTGATAGCGTCGTTATCGAATGCCATCAGGGCCTCATCAAGGCTTGAGAACGGCTTAGGCTGCTCAGACTCGGTACCTGGACGCTGATAGGTCAGGTAGTAACAGCCCAGCACGATGTCCTGCTCGATGTGCAGAATCGGTGAACCGTCAGCCGGCTTCAGCAGATTCTTGTTGGCGGCCATGATTTCGCGGGCCTCAGCCTGAGCGGCATCGCTCAGCGGCAGGTGGACAGCCATCTGGTCACCGTCAAAGTCAGCGTTAAAGCCTTTACAGACGAGCGGGTGCAGCTGGATAGCCTTACCCTCAATCAGGACTGGCTGGAAGGCCTGGATCGACAGGCGGTGCAGTGACGGTGCGCGGTTAAGCAGCACGTACTTGCCTTTGATGACCTCGTCCAGGGCGTCCCAGACTTCGGTCTCGCCGGTTTCGATCATGCGGGTGGCGGAACGGATGTTGTGCGCCAGATCTTCGGCGATCAGACGGCCGATGACAAATGGCTTAAACAGTTCAAGTGCCATCATCTTAGGCAGACCGCACTGGTTGATCTTAAGCTCGGGGCCGGCCACGATAACCGAGCGGCCGGAGTAGTCAACACGCTTACCGAGCAGGTTCTGGCGGAAGCGGCCCTGCTTACCCTTGAGCAGATCGCTCAAAGACTTCAGGCGGCGGCGCTGGCCGGTAGCAGCCACGGCACGGCCGGAACGGGCATTGTTATTATCGATCAGGGCGTCTACCGCCTCTTGCAGCATACGCTGTTCATTGCGGCGGATAACCTCTGGAGCATTCAGCTCGATCAGCTTCTTCAGACGATTGTTACGGTTAATGACACGGCGGTAAAGGTCGTTCATGTCAGAGGTCGCAAAGCGGCCGCCGGTAAGCTGTACCATCGGGCGCAGATCCGGCGGAATAACTGGCAGCACAGACAGACACATGCTAGTCGGCTTGATGCCGGCCTGGTGCATGTTCTCAAGCAGACGCAGGCGCTTTTGGATTTTCTTAAGGCGCTGACCTTTCGCACCTTCAGCCTCCTCGCGCAGGTCGTTAATGAGAACTTCCAGATCGATTGAGTCAAGCAGCTCCTTAAGTGCGGAACCGCCCATGCCGACCGTGATAAGCTCGCGCAGATCTTCAGGCAGCTCGCGGTACTCGGCCTCTGACAGCAGGTGCAGTCTTTCGAGGCTGGTGAGCTGCTCTTTGAGCTCTTCAAAGGCACGGGTGACTTCTTCGAGTTCTTTGGTCTGCATCTCGGCCAGTGCCTTGACGTTAGCGTCCTCGGCTTCGGCTTCTTTTTCGTAGCGGGCCTTGATGGCTTCTTGAGCGGCAGCAAACTCTGCCTCTTTATCGGTCAGCATCTGGTCACGCTTGGCAGCGTCAACAGACAAAATGACATAGCTGGCAAAGTAAGCGATACGCTCAAGGCTCTTTACCGTCATGCCCAGCAACAGACCAATGGCGCTGGGGGTGCCGCGCAGGAACCAGATGTGCGCAACCGGCGCCGCCAGCTGAATGTGGCCCATGCGCTCGCGGCGCACAATTGAACGCGTGACCAGCTCGCCATTTTTGTCGACAGCAGCCTCGCGTGAACGAAGGCCCTTGTACTTGGCGTCGTGCGGGTTAATATCCTTAACCGGACCAAAAATACGCTCGCAGAACAAGCCGTCACGTTCGGGCTTTTGGGTGCGATAGTTGATGGTTTCGGGCTTGGTTACCTCGCCGTAACTCCATTCCAAAATATCATCCGGGCTGGCGATAGCAAGGCGGACTGCGTCAAAATCGGCAATATCGGTGCCGTAATTGAACTTTCTCATTACGCTTCCTCCTCTATTTTGACGGCTTCGCCTTTTGAGACAAACCTACGGTTTTTCTCAACGCGCAGGGCGTCGAATGAATCGCCGCTCTGGCTGCTCTTTTCCCTTAGCTTCATGCAAATCATACGTTTGCCTCCTCTTCTTCATCTTGGGTGGCGACAACCTCATCATCGCCTGTGGACACCATGACCGCGTCATCGCTCGACTCATCATCTGCGTCACCGACGGTCATGAATTCGTTTTCAATAGATTCTTCGCTGACATCGACAGTTGCGACATCATTCTCGAATACCTCGACTTCCGAAGTGTTGGCGGCCTCGTGCTTGATATTGCTGGCCAGAATCTCTTCGGCATCAACGGTTTTGTTAGCGGTGGTATCAAGCAGGTCAACCTTAAGACCTAAGCCCTGCAGCTCTTTAACAAGCACGTTAAAGCTTTCCGGAACCTTAGGCCCGACAATCTCGGTGCCCTTAATGATCGACTCATACGCCTTTGAACGGCCGTAGACGTCATCAGACTTGATTGTCAGCATTTCCTGCAAAGTGTTGCTGGCGCCGTATGCCTCAAGCGCCCAGACTTCCATTTCGCCAAAGCGCTGGCCACCGTTCTGTGCCTTACCGCCCAGCGGCTGTTGGGTAACCATGGTGTACGGACCGGTCGAGCGGGCATGAATCTTGTCTGTCACCATGTGGTTGAGCTTGATCATATACATTGATCCGACTGTTGTGCGCTCCTTGAAGCCTTCGCCGGTACGGCCGTCATACAGTTGCTGTTTGCCGTCGCGCGGCAGGTTGGCCTCTTCCAGTAAGTCCTGAATCTTTTCGATCGGTACACCGTTAAATGACGGGCTGGCTACTTTATAGCCAAGTGCACGGGCTGCCATACCCAGGTGAGCCTCAAACAGCTGACCGATGTTCATACGGGACGGGATACCAAGCGGGTTGAGGATGATGTCAATTGGTGTTCCGTCTTCGGTAAACGGCATGTCCTCGACCGGAAGAATCCGGGCAATAACACCCTTGTTTCCGTGGCGGCCACCCAGCTTGTCGCCGACCTGAATCTTGCGCATCTGGGCCACAAAGACCTGGATCTGCATGATGACTCCGGCTTTGAGCTCATGGCCATTGGCGCGGCTGAAGATCTTCACACCGACCACTTTGCCGTGCTTGCCGTTGCTCATGCGCTGTGATGTATCGCGCACTTCTTTGGCCTTTTCGCCGAAGATGGCACGCAGCAGGCGCTCTTCAGAGCTGAGTTCTTGTTCGCCCTTTGGTGTGATTTTACCAACCAGGATATCGCCGGGGTGCACCTCGGCACCGATGCGGACAATACCTTCTTCGTCCAGATGACGTAGTGCGTCCTCAGAGACGTTAGGAATGTCGCGGGTCACGATTTCGGGGCCCAGCTTGGTCTCACGAACCTCTGTCATGTAGTCAACAATGTTAATGCTGGTCAGCGTATCGTCTTCGACAAGTTTGCGCGAAATAATAATCGCATCTTCAAAGTTATAGCCGCTCCAGGGCATGAATGCCACCAGCAGGTCTTTTCCGAGAGCCAGCTCGCCGGCCTCGATGGACATGCCTTCAATCAGGACATCACCCTTCTTAACCTTGTCACCAGTATTCACCACTACCTTCTGGTTGATGCTGGTACCTTCGTTTGAACGAATAAAGTGACTTGGCGTGTAGGTAACGGTGCCTTCCTTGTATTTGACCTTGACTTCGGCACCAGTACTAGCAATAACCTCACCGTCTGCCTCGGCCACAATAAGCTGTCCGGTGTTGCGCGCAGCCACGCTCTCCATACCGGTACCGACAATCGGACTTGAGGGGCTGATCAGCGGCACCGCCTGGCGCTGCTGGTTGCTGCCCATGAGGCTTCGGTACACGAAGTTCTTCTCAATAAACGGAATCAGACCGGCGCTGCTGCCGATAACCTGACGGCGGGCAGCATCGATGTAGGCAACATCATCGGCATCAACCTCACCGGATTGCAGATAGCGGCGGGCCGAGACACGCTCATTTACAAAATAGCCGTTTTCGTCGTATTCGCTGTCAGAACCGGCAATGATGGTCTTTTCTTCTTCGGCAGCATCCAGATAGACAACCTCGTCTGTTACCTTTGCCTTAACCGGCCAGGTGGCCTGGTTTTTGACTTTGGCAAGACGGGCAGCGTCTTCTTTGCTGATGGTCTTACCTTTCTTAACGATGACTTTGCCGTTTTCATCCTCCAGATCAGCGCGGGCAATATGGCCGGCGGCCTCTTTGGCAGTCACCGCATTGACAACCTTAAGATAAGGCGTCTCAATAAAGCCGTAATCATTGATACGGGCATAGGCAGCCAGGTTCAATACCAGGCCGATGTTGGCGCCTTCAGGCGTTTCTACCGGACAGATACGCCCGTAGTGAGTGGCGTGGGCGTCACGAACCTCAAAGCCGGCGCGCTCACGCGACAGGCCGCCGGGGCCCATCGAACTGAGGCGACGCTTGTGGGCCAGCTCAGAAAGCGGGTTGATCTGGTCCATGAACTGGCTCAGCTGTGAGCTGGCAAAGAACTCGCGAACAGCGGCAACCACCGGACGGGCGTTGATCAGCTGGCCAGGGGTAACGGTTTCGATTTCTGACATGGACATACGGTCTTTGGCGTTGCGCTCCATGCGCAGCAGGCCAATGCGGAACTGACGCTGCACCAGCTCGCCAACCAGCTTAACGCGGCGGTTGGCAAGGCTGTCAATGTCATCGGCAGGCTCCTGCGTATTGTTAAGACGAATAATTTCGGCAATGATGGCAATCAGGTCCTCCAGCCGCATAATGCGGTTTTCGGCAGTGTTAGGCACATCCAGATTAAGACGCTTGTTGATCTTGTAGCGACCAACGCGGGAGAAGTCAAAGCGCTTGTAGTTATAGAACATGTTTTCCAGCAGTGAGCGGGCGTTATCAACAGTCGCCAGATCACCGGGACGCAAACGGCGGTATACCTCGATCAGCGCTTCTGACGAGCCCTTGCTGGGATCTTTCTCGAGCGTGATGCCGATATGACTGGTTTTGCCCTGGTCAACATGCTTGAAAGCATCCTTGATTTGGCTTTCGGTCATGCCAAGTGCCTTCAGCAATGTAGTAACCGGGATTTTGCGCTTGCGGTCAATCTTGACGTACAGCGCACCGTTGTTGGCGGTCTCAAACTCGAGCCATGCACCGCGGCCCGGGATAACCTTTGCGCCATACTGGAACGCACCGCCGTGAGCATCAGCCGTAAAGAATACACCGGCTGAACGGATCAGCTGACTGACCACGACACGCTCGGCACCGTTAATAATGAACGTGCCGCGGCTGGTCATCCATGGGTAATCACCCAGATAGATTTCCTGCTCTTTGACTTCGCCGGTGACCTTGTTGGTCAGTTCGACAACTGCCTTCAGCGGCGCATCGAATGAAACGTTATTCTCGCGGGCTTCGGCCTCGGTCATCTTGGGCTCTTCAAAGTGGTAGTCCTTGAAGCGCAGGCTCAGCTTGCCGCCGGTATAGTCATCAATCGGGCTGACTTCAGCCAACAGCTCGCCCAGGCCGTCTTTAACAAACCAGTCGAACGAGCGGTTCTGGTGTTCGACCAGGTTTGGCAGATCTAGGATGTCCTGCGTTTTAGTGAAGTATACGCGCTTACCCTGCGCGCCAGAGGTCTTTGTACTGGCTTTTGCCATATTCAAAATTACTCCCACTTAAGTCGCAAACTTTTGCGCCCGCTGACATGTCGCCGGCAAAGCCGCCGCCATCTGGCAGCCTCTTGGTCATATTCGGCGTGGTTCCGACCGGTATATGCAGTCGATACTTACGTACGGCTTACATACATTCCGTGTTACCGCACTGAATCTGTCTCAAGCGCAAAAAGCTGCGAATCTGTTGATAAATTGTACTGCTTTTGTATCTGTTTTAGCGCTTTAGTTGTTTCGGCCGAAGGATCACTAGGAGCATACTTTTTGGCGATATTCATACGCGTTAAATATCACGAGCAGCTACCTACACTACTTCTACTGTATAGTTTACAGAGTTACGGGACATGAGTCAAGAGCCATGAGAGCAGCTACAGCTCGGTAATCACCTCATCGACAATACCGTACTCTTTAGCCTCTGCGGCGGTCAGCCATTTGTCGCGCTCCATATCATCATGGATCTTCTCCACCTTTTGACCGGTGTTTTTAGCCATGATTTTCTCAAGCAGCTTTTTAACACGAAGTGATTCGCGCAAATCAATCTCTTGATCAGTCACCTTACCGCGCGTGCCGCTGCTGGGCTGGTGGATCATTACCGTAGCGTGCGGCAACAGAAACCGTTTACCCTTTTCGCCGGAAGAAAGTATAAAGGCAGCCGCGCTGGCCTGCACGCCAATACCATAGGTATGTACAGCCGGTTTGACAAACTGCATGGTGTCATAAATCGCCAGCGCATCGTACACACTGCCGCCGGGGCTGTTGATGTACAGATGAATCGGCTTGTCCTTTGACTCGTTATCCAGAAACAGCAGCTGTGCCACAATCAGGTTGGCAGTATGGGGATTAACATCCTCGCCCATAAAAATAATGCGGTCTTTTAACAGGCGTGAGTAAATGTCATAGGCACGTTCAATACGGCCCTCCTGTTCGATAACGGTGGGGATAAGAATGCTGGTCGGATTACCCATAGAGTTATTCCTTTCTGGTTCTAAACACTAAATTCGCTGCATGCGCCGGCTGCCTGAAGCCAAAATCCTTAACCGAACACATGATAAGTCCAGTGTACGCGGCGAGTTAGCAGTCGTCAAGCCCGAGTGCTAATTCTTCTTTAAAAAGCTGCTGATTCCCAACAAAAACGCTGCGATCATACCGGCCCGGCCGGCCTGGTCATACTCGCCGCTGGCCAGCCCTATCGAAGCACCGGCCAGGAACAAGCAGCTGGCGCCCGTAGCCAGCTGCCGCGGTGTTATGCGGTCTATAAGTTCGGACTGGGATACGGACTGTGGCAACGCCGGTGTCCAGGGTGACAGCTCCTCTGGCTCGACGTCGGCAAAAATCTCGTCACGCCGGCGCTCAAGATCCCAGCGAAGCACCTCCAGCTGAAAAGCACTCACCTCCGTCGGTGCATCAGACTCAATAATAGACTTGACCTCGTCAGCTACACCCGGAAAATCACTCAACAAACAGCCGGCTGCTTCGCCTAGCGATTGCACATCCGCGGACACCACACCTACCTCTTGGCTTAGTTGAGGATGCTTATTTGGCTCCTGCATAGGCAGTTAACTTTTCCAGTGTCTTCTCGGCCATGATACGCCCACCGATATCACGCCTGACTTCAGGTTTATCCAGTTCGGTCTGCATAGCCGGATCACGATACTGCTGCCGCAGCAGCTCGAGCCGGGCCTGCAGTTCTTCTTCGCTTACCTGTACGCCTTCTTTTTCGGCAATTTCGGTCAGCAGAATGCTTGCTTTGACACGCTGCTCGGCAGCGGCACGTTTTTGGTCGCGGTGCTCGTCAGCGGTAACGCCCTCTTCTTTGAGGTGCTCTTCCCAGGTCTGGCCGCGGTAGGCCAGATTCTGCTTTTCTTCTTGCTCGATGCGGTCAATTTGCTGATCGATCAGTACATCCGGCAGTTCGACAGAAGATTTGTCGGCGATTTTCTCAAGCAGCTCGTTCTCGAAGGCGCGATCTGTCTCGCGCTGGCGCTCCATCTCCAGCTGCTTTTTGATATCCGCCTTCAGCTCATCAAGCGACTTGAACGGCCCGACGGCCGCCGCAAAATTATCGTCCACCTCTGGGGCGACCAGCTCGGCAACCTGCTTGACGCTGACTTCAAAGGTGACTTTCTTGTTCTGCAGTGCCTTAACGCCATAATCTTTCGGGAATGTGACGGTAAATGTCCTGGTGTCGCCCGGCTTGGCGCCAATCAGATTGTCTTCAAAACCCGGAATAAACGTATTACTGCCCAAAACCAGCGGATAATCGTTGCCATCTGCGCCGTTCACCGGCTGACCCTTACTATCTGTGCCCTTAAAATCAATGGTCAGCTGGTCGCCGGATTTGGCAGCCCGCGTCACTTCTGTCCGGGCGGCAGCGCGCTGCTTAAGCGATTCGATGACTTCGTCGATATCCTTGTCCTCTACCTTGACTTCTTTTTTGGCAAGTTTGATCTTTTTGTAGTCAGCCAGTTTAATAGCACCCACCACCGGCAGTTCCATTTCTGCCTCCAGCTCGGTGAAAGGCACAAACTTTTTAATTGAGACTTCCGGGTTGGTCACCGGACGCAGATCCTCCTGGCGGACCGCGGCAGCGTACAGGCGGTTCAATGTTTCTTCAATCACCTCAGCCTGCAGCATGTTCTGATCGACATGCTTTTCTACGACTGCAGCCGGCACATGTCCGGCACGAAAGCCCGGCACCTTGACGCCGTGAGCCAGCTTTTTCAGCACCTGCGCCTTTACCTTACTAAGCTCGTCAGCGCCTGCGCTAACGACCAGTTTGACTTTGGTTGGTTCGAGATTGTTGCGAGTTATGTGCATAGAAAGCCACTGTAACAGATACAGTGGTGATTTTCAATTTACAATTTCTAAATTTCATTGAATACAGTAGCAAACTGAGGTTATTTGATTGACAGACAGCCAGCCTATTTTAAAATTGTTGCCGCTACAGGCTGCTTCCCCGGTGGTCTTTAATGATGCTTACGATGCGCTGCAGGGAGTGCGGTTCTTCGTTGCCGGTGGCGAGGTTTTTAAGCTTGTACAGCTCGGTCTCAACCTCCTGCTGTCCCACAAACAGCACGTATGGCACACCCGCTTTGATGGCGCTTTTCAGCATTTTGTCGGTTTTGCGGGCCGTAATATCCAGACTGACATTTACGCCCATTTCGCGCAGCTCGCCGGACACTTTAAGCGCCTGACCATAGACCTCGCCAATCGGAATAACACAGATTTCGGTCTCAACACCTGCCTGCGGCATCAGATCATGAACCTTCAAAAACTCCATCAGCACCACATCACTGATTGCAAAGCCAACCGTCGGAATAGGCTCAACGCCAAACAGGCCGACCAGTCCGTCGTACCGCCCGCCCCCGAACAGACTGCGGTTGTTGTTGTCGGGGTGGGTATCAAACACCTCAAACACAAAGCCGGTGTAGTAATCCAGCCCGCGCATCAGGGTAATGTCAAAGATCACGTTCGTTATGCTTAAGTCCTGGCAGGTGCGCAGCAGCTCGGCAATTTCTTTGGCCGCCTCGTGCTCTTGCAGCTCGGCCGGCAGATCGCTGAGGCTGGCAGCCTCAAGCAGAGCGAACAGCTTGTCGGCGGCACCCTGTTCACGCAAAGACGGCGCAATGGACGCCTCTACCAGCGCCTTAAATTCGCCCGGCGGCAGTTTGGCACGGCGATCAATCAGGCGCGCAATGGTTTTTTGCTCGACTTCGTCCAGCCCCAGGTAGCTACCTAAGATGTGGTTCATAAGCTCACGGTTATTAACACGTATCTCATACATGTCCTGGCGGGCTGCAAAATCGCGCATCAAGGCATCGACCAGCTGCAGCATTTCTACATTGGCCGGCAAACCTACAGCGCCAAACAGATCAATATTAAGCTGATAAAATTCGCGACCACGGCCCTTCTGCGGCCGCTCATAACGCCAGCAATTAGGAATACTAAACCAGCGGATCGGCAGCGGCAGCTCCTGACGCCTGCCGGCCACCAGCCGCGAGACGCTCGGCGTCATCTCCGGCCTGAGCATGACCCGGCGATCACCGCGGTCTGTAAACACATAGGACTGCTCGTTGACCAGCTCATCGCCGGATTTTGCCTCAAACAATTCGGCCGGTTCTATAATCGGCGCGTCGTACTCTTCATAGCCAAAGCTTTTAGCCACGCTGCGCCAGCTGGCAAAGATCTTCTCGAGCGTCCGTTTATCTTCCGGATAAAAATCACGGGCGCCTTTGTAGGGTTGGATTGGTAGGCTCATATATTGGTCTTTATTATACGTTACCGGTCTTTATAAATAAAAAGCCGGGGCGCTGATTTGGTGTTATGAACAGAACGGCTTTTGGGCTGGTTTTGGATAAGAGATGCCTGGCACGCAAAGGGCCTATCTTT
This sequence comes from uncultured Candidatus Saccharibacteria bacterium, assembly GCA_964490245.1. Classification (GTDB taxonomy): domain Bacteria; phylum Patescibacteriota; class Saccharimonadia; order Saccharimonadales; family JACDBH01; genus CAZBAF01. The sequence continues at coordinate 60,795 of CAZBAF010000001.1, read as the reverse complement.
TTATTGTAGCACACTTACGTGCACTTTGTCAAGTATTACCCCTGTTAGCTGTCCTTGTAAAGCTTTTCCTGACGGGCCTCGCTGATACGCGGCACGCGCTCCTTCAGGCTGTCCAGAGTAACCAGAAAAATACGCGCCAAAAAAGCAAACTTGTCCTCGGCATCCATACGCAGCACCGGCAGGCCGCTGAAGGCCTGTTTGCCGACGTTACGCTCCAGCATAGCCACACTGGATTTAATCGCCGCGTGCTCAAAGCTGAAATTCTCTATCCGGCCCATGCAGTCGTCGCGCAGCTCGCGGAAGATATGCAGATCACGCCACAGATTATGGCTGACCACACCGGTACGGAAAGCCAGGTCAATTTGAGCCTCAAAGGTGCTGGCAATCTTAGTGAGCAGGGTGTCCTCTTTTTGGTTGCTGGGCACCAATACATTGCGCAGAACCTCTTGCAGGCTGCGCTCCAGTGCCGCCACATAAATCAGAACTTTTGCGCGGGCGCTCTCGCCCTTTACCAAGCCCTCAGCCCGCTCCAGCGCAGCAAAAAACTCTTCGCGCTCATTGACAACAATACGGTTACCCGGTTTGCCGGCACCCTCATTGCTGTGCTCAATAAACTGTATGTCTTTGGCCATTACCTCTTCCCCTGTTTCATCGAATTATACCACAAGGGGTTTATACATTCGCCAACCCGACCATATACTCTGATTTATCGAACACTTACCCCTTTGGGAGTGGCTATGGTTTTTTATTCGCTATTTCATGCCTACTAACTACGGGGTGCTTCGCTATTAAGATGAAGTGTTACTACATAAAATATGTCGCACGTGATATCACTGAGAGAGGCAGAAAACATCTGTCAGACCACCGGCCAGTGCAGAGAATATCAGACACTTCTTCAAAAAGAGTACAGTCTTATTGACGAGCGTACTTCAGCCGCAATTGAGGACACTGTTGGTTTGGGCTTCCTGATAGCCATGATCGGTTTTGTCCTTTTGGCAACGCCCTTTGTTAAGTCTCTTCAAAAGTTTTATGCTTTATTGCTGCCAAAAATAGCCATACTGCTGCCTATTCTGGCGGGGATTATATGCGGAGGAATGATAGGTTTTGCTATCACGTTCAGCTCCTGTTTTAAGCAGACATGCTCTACGGCCGAATCATCGGCAATTTATACTATCCCACTGGCTTCGCTTGTTGCCACTCTGCCTATTGCAGGAAATATATACCTCAGGCAAAGAGCCATGCGTGAAAGTATTCTTCGCCTGCCGCCAAGAGACTGGAAAGTATTAGGGATTATATTTATTGTTTTTGCGGTTGTCTTTACGGCACATGGAGTCATTGAAAGCCTCCAGACCGGTAATAATCAAAAACAGTTCCTGCTAAGAGATAAACGTTAAATAATCAGTAGAAGAGTGAGTATCTTGTGAACCAGTAGCCGATGACTGCTTCTGACGCAGTTTTCCGGCTCAGAATGTCGGTAACTTTCATAAATAAATTCTCTAGTTTGGTGCCGGGGAGAGGACTTGAACCTCCATGAGTTGCCTCGCTAGCTCCTAAGGCTAGTGCGTCTACCATTTCGCCACCCCGGCAAACTAATTGACTACAGGATAAATGTTGCATTGAGCAACATCCGTGCAATCAGCTTATTCTAGCATTCTCATCTGTTATTGTATAGATCTGCTCGCGCTAAACCGGCAAAAACGGTATGATGACAGCCAATGGCCAACAAAAAACCGGTTCCGGCAATAGACCTGCTTCTGCCCAGCGCCAAGCTGGTGCGTGATAATCTGCCGGTTTTTGGGTTGTTTTTGGTCCTGCCGCTGCTGCTGAGTACTGTCACCGGGCAGGCTCCTGAGCTCTCTGAGGAACCCAGCCTGCGTGAGCTGATAGAGGCAACGCGGGCAGCCATTACGCCTTTTATGGTGGCAGGGTCGGTCATGTCGCTGATTTTTTATCCTTTTTTGACTTACGCACAACTGCAGGCGGCCAAAAAGGGCCATGTCACGATCAAGCAGGCCATAAGCGGCGGCTCGCGTCGTTACATGAGTCTGCTGGCACTGTGGTTGACTATTCTGCTGAGCGTGATTGCGGGTCTGGCCCTGTTTATCCTGCCCGGTATTATTTTGCTGAGGGGTTTTGTGCTGGCACCGTACTTTCTGCTGGATAAAAACCTCGGCATATTCGAAGCGCTAAAGACCTCGTTTAAGAAATCAAAACAATACAAATGGCCCATCTACGGCGTGCTGGGTGTGGTGGTGTTATTTAACCTGCTAACCTCGCTTGGTCCGCTTGGACAGGTAGCGGGCACGATTTTGTCTACGCTTTATACGATGGCCTTTGCTCTGCGTTATAGGGAAGTTGACAAGGGGTAGTGATCAGTGTTTAGTGACTAGTGATTAGTGGCTAGGGGTTAGCTTTGGCGGTAGAAGAATAGTTCGGCGTCGCCATAGTTCTTGTGCTGTAAAAGCTCCTGCCGGCTGGCGGCATACCGAAACCCGCTGTCCGGCGGCAAGGACAGAACAATCATGCCGCCCGGCCTGGTGTGTGCGGCAAGCCGCAGTAAATCCTTAGGTTCGACCGCATCATACGGCGGATCAAGCAGCACCAGATCAAACTGCACGTCGGGATTACGCCGGCTCCAGGCGTGCGCATACATGCGGCTGGCGGTCGTACGGTCACCCAGACCCAGCGCCTGAATGTTCTCTTTTATGGTGCGGGCGGCGTTTTTGTCGGCTTCAAGAATAGTCGCGTGTGCCGCCCCGCGGCTTAATGCCTCAAAAGCCAGCGCGCCAGTGCCGCCGTAGGCGTCGAGCACGCTTAGGCCCGTAATATCCCCTAGTGTGTTAAACAGAGCGCCGCGAATTTTCTCGGCCATAGGGTGGGTCCGGTGTCCGGGCACGTCATTGAACACCCGACCGCCCAGGTCGCCGCTGATGATCCTCATTTTGCCGCCTCGCGTGCCGCCGCATACCAGATGAGCGTAACTGTCTTAACCACCGTTGGTGCCAGCTTATGACGGATGCGGTTGCTGAGCCGCGATGTCCAGCCGTTCTTTAAATATTCATCGTACAGATCCAGCGATGCAACCTCGCGCGCATTAAGTAAAAAGTACTGCTCGGGCCCGATTGTAAGCACTGTTTGCACATCCCGCCGGGTTGGCCGCGCATCGGATAGCCTCAGCGGCCGCAGCAGCAGCATAACGCCAAACTCAAAGATATGATGCGCCGTGTACAGACCACGCGGTCCATAGACCCGGTACATGTTACCGATGGTCTGCGACACCGTCTCGCCCTTAAAAACGATTTTCTTAAGCTTGGTGTCACGGCTTTCCAGGCCCAAACCCCCGCGCAGCTCCTCTATCATGGTCTCGTACGGATAATGGTGTGCCGGCGTCATACCGTCGACAATGGCGTGCGCCAGCCAGGCCGCTTCAAACGCCGCCCGGGCCTCGTTCTGCTTTTTTAAACTTTTCACTAACGTGTCGTAATGATCGCGAATCATGGACAGATACACCTTGTTATCGACATCCAGCGGATTGAGATAATGCCAGGGTTCATTGCGGCCGGGGCTTTTTACCTTAATACCATCCGGGCCATTGCGGCCCTCAAACCGGACAATCTGGCTAAAGGATGGGAAAGCCGCGTCCTCGGCCTGCAGCAGCTCGCTCAAATGACGCCGCGCCACGCGGTCCACCTGCTGGTGGGCGCCCATAACACGGCCGGAGAATCTGGTGAGTGCAAAACCTGAATACATCTCTCTTATTATAATCCAAGTTATTAGTTTAGGGTGATGACGGCCTGCGCCAGACGCACCCGGCGGGCCAACTCAGGATAATCAGACAGCTGTTCGCCCTTATCAATAAAGTGTCTTACCGCCTGACGGACGGCAGCCAGCAGACGATGATCAGTCAGATTGGCAAAGCGCAGATCAAGCGCGCCGTGCTGCAGCGTGCCGTAAATAGCCCCTGGACCGCGCAGCTCCAGATCAAGCTCGGCCAGCTTAAAACCGTCAGTCGATTGCTCGAGCGCCCGCAGACGCCGGCTGGGCGCCTCGCTGCCGCTGGGCACAATGTAGCAAAAACCCTGCGCCGTGCTGCGGCCCACCCGTCCGCGCAGCTGGTGCATCTGCGCCAGACCAAACCGTTCGGCACCCTCTATGACCATTATGGTGGCATTGGGCACGTTGACCCCCACCTCTATCACCGTGGTCGCAACCAGGATATCAAGCCGGCCGGCCACAAACTGTTCCATGACGGCAGTTTTATCCTCATTCTTAAGTTTGCCGTGCAGCAGGCCGATACTGAGCCCCTTAAAGGTGCTTTGCAGCCGTTTATAGGTAGCCTCGGCACTGACAGCCTGCAGCTTGTTGTCCTCGGTAATTACCGGGCAAACCACATACACCTGATGTCCGGCAGACACCTGCTCACGGATATGGTCCTCCATTGGCTGGCGGCTGTTAGGCGAGACAATCCGGGTGGTGATGGGGCGGCGGCCGGGCGGCATGGCATCCAGCAGACTGATATCAAGTTCGCCGTACAGCGTCAGGGCCAGACTGCGCGGGATTGGCGTGGCTGTCATGGATAAAACATGCGGCATCAGTTTGGTTGATTTAAGCAGCTGCTTACGCTGTTCAACCCCGAAACGGTGCTGTTCATCAACAATAACCAGCCCAAGATTTTGCATAGTCAGCCCCTGCAGCAGCGCGTGCGTACCAATGACAAAGCGGATCTTGCCGTTGGCCAGCGCTTCCTGGGCACGCTTTTTTTGCGCCTGTTTCAGGCTGCCCACCAAAAGACCCACTCCCTTATCCAGGCCAAGCGGCTTAAGCAGCTCGCTGATACTATCCGCATGTTGCCGGGCCAGAATCTCGGTGGGTGCCAACAGTGCTACCTGATAGCCCGCATTCACCGCCATCACGGCTGCCATTGCCGCCACCGCTGTCTTGCCCGAGCCGACATCGCCCTCCAGCAGCCGGTTGGCAGGCCGGGGCTGCTCCATATCCTGCAGTATCTGCCACATGGCCTTGCGCTGGGCGTCTGTCGGCGTAAATGGCAATGCAGTCACAAACTGTTTAGCCAGCTTTTCATTAAAAGGTATGGCCGGCGCCAGCTCCGCCTCTATCTCGGCTTTGAGCATTTTGGACGCCAGCATCAGCTCAAACACCTCTAAAAACCCTAATGAGCGCCTGGCCCGTTCGAGCGTTTGGGCGCTGGCCGGAAAGTGCAGCTCGCGCACGGCCTCGCCCATCGTGAAAAGTTTATTGCCGCGGCGGACCCATTCGGGCAACACATCAGGCAGACTGCCGGCACGTGCTACAGCATCAGCCATAGCTTTGCGGATCGTCTGCGTGGTCACGCCTTTACGTTCACGGTACACCGGCACGATACGCGCTGTGTGAACCGGCATGTCGCTGACCAGCTCAACCCCGGGGTTTTGTATGGCAAAACGGCCGGATTTAAGTTCGAGCTTGCCGGTCACAAAATACTCGTGGCCGCCTTTAAGTGCATCGGCCCGGTATGGCTGGTTAAACCACACCAGCCGGACACTGCCGGTCGCGTCAGAAGCCACTGCCTCGGTAATATGCAGACCGCGGCGAACATAACGCCCGGTCGCCTGCTTGATTGCCGCACGCACCGTAACCATACCCGGTTTGGCCGACTTGATTGGCGTGATTACTGAATAGTCATGATATGTCCGCGGATAGTACTGCAGCAGATCAGCTACAGAATTAATACCAATAGCAGCAAAAGCCCTGGCCGTCGCCGGTCCGATGCCTTTCAGCACAGTCAAATCCGCCTCTGTCATAGCAGTAGTATAACAGATACGGTACTTGACATAATGACCACAAGTATGTTATTATAAGAAGATAGGGTCTAATACAAATATCAGCTTTTAACGCGCAACTTAACACTGCTGTACCGACAGTGTATGAAATCAACACCTATAGCAACAGCCGCAGTACAATTTATAGCCACAACGCCGACTGCATTTACCAACCTGCCTATCTAAGGGTGCTATTTAGGCTTGCGGGCAAGAAAAACCGTAGACGGGCCAAAATAAGTCTTGGCCAGACCGCCCTGCATTAGGCTCTCTATTGCCAGCATACCGCCGCGCGGAATGACCTTTTTTAGCCGCGGGTTGCGCAGGTTGGACACAGACAGCACCCGCTCGACCTTGAGGCCGGCATGCGCCAACTGCCGGCGCACCGTGCGGGGATTGTGGTTTACAAACGGAATAACGTCTTCGCGCTTGTTTGCCTCAGAACGGATATCAATCGGCTCCAGCGGCAGTTTTTTGCCCTTAAGCGTGTGCTTGATACGGTTTTTGAAGTTACTGTAGTTGGCAAACTCCAGCAGGAAGTAGCCGCCCGGCTCCAGTACGCGTGCAATCTCGACAAACTCGGCCGACGGATCGGGCAGATGATGAATCACCCGCACTACAACCGCCAGATCAACGCTGCCGTCCTTGAGCTTGAGATTATCAGCCTGAAGCAGCTTGCGCTCAACGGTCGGGAAATCTTTGAGGTACTCCTCGGCAATATCCAGCTGCTGCTGGCTGGGTTCGGCCAGCGTGACCTTATCGGCGTACTTGGTCAAAACCGCGCTGAGGCGGCCATACCCGCCGCCCACATCGACTGCGTGCTTAAAGCGTTTGCCGCGCAACAGCTTGTCTATGGCTATGACTTCAGCCGCATGTTCATAATCGCGCCCGTCCCAATAACGCAGATAGTTATGGCTTGGGTCGTCGTACTGGTCGGCCTTTTTTTGGCCGGCTTTGGGTGTGCCGGATGCGGCCGGGACCGAGCGCTTGGCCCGCGTATCGCGTGCCAGCGCTTTAGGCTTGGATTTTTTGCTGTTTTTAGGTGTTGCCATAAAATTCTCGTTTAGATTATACAAATTCAACCACGGCAGACGTGTTCTTGCCGCGTCTTATGATAGCATGACCGGCAAGATTGTCGGCCTCGCTGAACATCGCGGTGTCAGCAGGCGTCTGCCGGCCGTTTATATAGACCGCACCGGACTGCAAGAACCGCCGTGCCTCGCCGTTACTGCCTGCCAGGCCGCCTGTAACCAGCGCCTCGACAAGTGAAGTATCGTTTATGCGGGCCTGCACTACCGGCAATTCCGCCTTTAGCTGCACAAAATCCTCGCCCGACAGCTGCGCATAGTCACCGCCGCCGAATAGTACTTCGCTAATACGCTTGACCGACTCGGCGCGCTCGCGGCCGTGCACCAGACTGGTCACCTCATAAGCCAGTGTTTTCTGAGCCAGGCGTGACGCCCGGTCGGCCTCAAAACGGCTATAAATATCTTCAATTTGCTCCCTTGAAAGCAGGGTGTAGATCTTAAGCAGCTCGCTGGCTGTCTCGTCGTCAAGGTTCAGCCAGAACTGATAAAACTTGTAGACACTGGTTTTGCCTGCATCCAGCCAGATAGCGCCGCCCTCGGTTTTGCCGAACTTAATCCCGGTTGCCTTATTGACTATCAGCGGCGCTGTCCAGACGTGAGCTTCGCCGCCTTCAATCCGGCGTATCAGTTCGACGCCGGCAATACTGTTGCCCCACTGGTCAGCGCCCGACAGCTGCAGAGTCACGCCCTTATGCCGGTACAAATGCAAAAAATCATAGCCCTGAATCAGTGAATAGCTGAACTCAGCATAGCTGATACCGGCGCCGTCATCAGACAGCCGTGTCTGCACAAAATCACGTCCCAACATCTGGCGCATCGGCACGTGCTTGCCGACATCACGCAAAAATTCCAGATAATTTATATCTTTAAACCAGTCATAGTTATCCACCACCTCAAAGTCCTGCCCGGCAAAGACTGTCCGGTACTGTTGTGCAATGGCCGCCTTGTTGGCAGCGATCTGCTCGAGACTTAACAGATCCCGCTCCTGCTTTTTGCCGTCAGGGTCGCCAATCATGCCGGTAGCACCGCCAACCAGCAGGATTGCCTTGTGACCATGATTGATAAAGTGCCGGACCATCATGGCTGCCGCCAGGTTACCAATTTGCATGGAATCAGCCGAAGGATCCACGCCCCAGTAAAAACTAATCGGATTGCCGTTTATGCGGGTCAGATCAGTAAATGTCGTCTGGTTGACAAAGCCGCGCCAGGCCAGTTCTTCTGATAAAGTCATTTCTAAGGTTGCTCTCAGTTTGTTTAGGTTAGTATGATAGCCGTTCATATTATATCCTATCTGAAGGACACTAAAACTCCTAAAAAGTATGTTTTGCAATAAGCATTTTGCTATACTAGGAAAGACACTAAGGAGCTCGAGGTAAGGTTAATTCAAATGGCAAAAAAACAACCTGCCGGTTCTGCCAAGACCCGCAGACCCCGCAACGTCCATGTGACCAAAAGCGGCAAGACTATTAAGGTTCATACCTCTTTAAGCGACCGTATTAAAGCGGCCCGCGATGAGAAAGCCCTGCGCAAAGCCGAACGCCTGAAAGGCATGCCCAAAAGCCGGGTTAAACGCTTCTTTTATCGCCTGCACCCCAAGCGCCTGGCGGCTTACTGGTTCAGCCGCGAGGGCGGTATCATGGCCCTTAAGGTCACCGGCATCAGCGTTTTTGTACTGTTCTTTTTGATGATCGGTGTGTTTGCCTACTTCCGTAAAGACCTGCCCAACCTGCGCGATATCTCCGGCAATAACATCGGCGGCAGTATCCGCTATTATGACCGAACCGGGCAAACGCTGCTGTGGGAGGATTATGACGCCGTCAAGCGTGTGCCGGTACCGAGTGACCAGATTGCCGAGCATCTTAAACACGCCACCATTGCACTGGAAGATCGCGACTTTTATAAACACGGCGGTTTTGACGTAAGAGGCATCACCCGTGCCGCCTGGGCCAACATGACCGGCGGATCAACCAGTCAGGGCGGTTCAACCATTACCCAGCAGCTGGTCAAGCTGTCCCTGGATTGGAGCGCCGACCGATCCTATACCCGCAAGGTCCGCGAGCTGATTATTGCGGTCGAGATGGAGCGCAGCTACACCAAAGATGAAATCCTGACCGGTTATCTTAACGCCGCCCCGTACGGCAACATTCAGTACGGCGCCCAGGCTGCCGCCCAGGACTACTTCCGTAAAGACGCCAAAGATCTGACATTGGCGGAATCTGTCTTTTTGGCCGCTATTCCGCAGGCTCCCAGCTATTACTCACCCTACGGCGCCTACTTTAATGAAGAGAACTCTCAGGGCACAACCGGCCGGCAGGCACTGACCTATCGCATGCATTACACGCTGGACATCATGCATGAAATGGGTTTTATCGACAAAGAAGAGCGCGATGCAACCAAAGAAATTGACGTGATTGCAACCGTTCAGCGGCCCGACAGCAAATATGACGGCATTAAAGCACCGTACTTTGTGCTGGCCGCCAAAGAAGAGCTTGACGCCGATTACGGCGCCGAAACCGTTAACCGCAGTGGCTGGAAAGTCATCACCACGCTTGATCTGGAAAAACAACAGATTGCCGAAGAAGAAGTTGCCAACGGCATGGCCCAGGTCATCAGGCAGGGCGGCAACGTGGCGGCCTTTGCAGCCGAAGACGTCGAGACCGGCCAGATCATAGCGCTGGTCGGCGGTCCGGACTTCAACAACGAGACCTACGGCAAAAACAACTATGCCCGTATGCCGCTGCCGCCCGGCTCGAGCATCAAGCCGTATGACTATGCTGCACTTATAGAAAACACCAACAACGTCGGGGCCGGTACGGTGCTCTATGACAACAAAGCCCCGCTGCCCGGCTACCCCTGTACTAACCACGCTCTGCCGCAGCACGGCGGCAACTGTCTGCATGACTTTGACCGGCGCTTCCCCGGCCCGGTCACCATCCGCTATGCACTGGGTGCCTCGCGTAACGTACCGGCTGTTAAGGCCATGCTGATCGCCGGCGTCGACAAGACCATCGAAACAGCCGAAAACATCATGAATGCCAGCAACCCCAAAGGCTACGGCTATAACTGCTATGCGCCCGAGACGGTCGAGTTTATCCCGGCCAACGAAGACCAATGCTATGCCTCGGCAGCCATCGGTGACGGTGCGTATCTAAAGATGGACGAGCACGTCCACGGTCTGGCCACACTCAGCCGCAACGGCCTCAGCCTCAAGCGCACTTACATCCTTAAAATTGAGGACTCCAACAACAAACCCATCAACGAATGGAAGCTTGAGGGCGGCATTCAAACAGTCCGGCCGGACACCGCCTATATCATGAATGACATGCTGTCTGACCCGCGGGCCAGCTACTTCGGGCAAAAGATCCAGCGCTTCCGCGGCAACAAGGGTGAATGGAAGTTTGCTGTTAAAACCGGTACCACCAACGACGCCAAAGACGGCTGGATGACCGGCTACTCCACTAAGTACGCGGCCGCCGTCTGGGTTGGCTATCACAACCGTACACGGCCCATGAGCGGCGCTATGGAGGTCATGACACGGCCCATATTCAACAACTGGATGACACGGGTCCACCGCGAACTCGAGCCACAGGACTGGCAGCGGCCCGGCGGCGTCCAGACCCTGCCGGCTTATGTCATCCGTCACCATGTGGGTAACGGCACCATCGAGCCCAGCCCCGAAAACGATCTTTACCCCTCGTGGTATCAGCGGCGCAGCGGCAACCGCGAACGGCAGGTGATTGATATTGTCTCGGGCAAGCTGGCCACCGAGTGCACACCGGAACTGGCCAAAAGAGAGGAGACCACCGGCTCTGCCACCCAGCACAGCGGCGATACCTTTGTGGATGCTGCCAGCGGCGACAGCAATATCAGCGAGCGGGATGACGTGCACTTGTGTACTGACGCACGACCGAGTGCCACAGTTGCAGTGCTGGGAAGCGGGCCGACCTATACATTGCGCGCCACGGTGACGCAGGGTACCCACCCGCTTAACAGCGAAGACCGTGCCGGTGTCGTCAACTTTAAAGTCAACGGCCAGACAGTCAGCGGCGGCTCGGTTACCATAGCCGAGGCTCAAGCCGGCATCAGCTATACGCCAACTCAAAGCGGTACTGCCACCGTCACTGCTGAGGTCATCGACAGTGTCCTCTATAGCAGCACCTCCAATCCGGTCACTACCAACTTTGTGGCCTCGGGCGGGTTCAGCCTTTCCTTTACTACTTCTGCCGCTCATATAGATTTTGACTGGTCAGGTGCCAGCGGCAACGTACGGGTGTACCGCGAAGATAATAACACCCAGGTCTGCAGCGGCGGCAGCTGTAACAATGTACCCAAAGCCACCCTGCCATCGGGCACGCGGGTGTACGGCAAGGACAACAGCGACGCGGTCTCCAATGTCATTACAGTCTCGTACTGATAATCTGTCAGCCGGGTAACTTATTTGCTGAGGAAGCTGTTCAGTGCCTCGCGTACGGTGCGCACCTCGTGCACAAATGCGGCATGTTTTTTGTCGGCGCTTTTAGCCGGTACAATGGCACCCGAAAACCCCAGCTTGGCCGCCTCAGCCACACGCTTATCGGCAAACGGCACCCGGCGGACTTCGCCGCTGAGTCCCACCTCACCAAACACTACGGCATCGTCCTTAAGCTGCATACCCTTAGCAGCCGACGCCACCGCCATACATACCGCCAGATCGGCCGCCGGATCACTCAGGCGCAGCCCGCCGACGATGTTGATATAAATATCCTTGTCAGACAATTTAAGTTTGGTACGGCGCTCCAGCATAGCCACCAGCAGATTTAGCCGGTTCAGATCAAAGCCGGCTGCAGTACGTTTAGGGTACCCATAGGCGGTGGTATTGACCAGCGCCTGCACCTCGACCAGCAGCGGCCGGGCGCCCTCAATAGTAGCCAGCACCACCGAACCGTCACTGACCTGACGTTCCTCAAGCAGGGCGGCCGATGGGTTATCGACCGGTATCAGGCCGTTTTCTTTCATTTCAAAAATAGCTGACTCGCTGGTAGAGCCAAACCGGTTTTTGACGCTGCGTAAGATTTTGAAGCCGCCGTAGCGGTCGCCCTCCAGCTGCAGCACCACATCAACGACGTGCTCGAGCACCTTTGGTCCGGCTATGGAGCCCTCTTTGGTCACGTGGCCTACCAACAAAAGAGCGGTGTTGCTGGCTTTGGCGGCATGCATCAGCAGCTGAGTGCTGTTAGTGATCTGGGCCACCGACCCGGCAGCCGACGCCACCGCTGCCACCGAAACCGTCTGAATAGAATCCACCACCACCAGATCATGATCGCCGGCTGCCAGTGTGGCAGCAATATCATCAGCCGATGTGCTGGAGGCAAGCTGCAAATCCTGATGATTGGCGCCAAGTCGACCGGCCCGCATCCCCACCTGCTCGACCGATTCCTCGCCGCTTATATACAGCACTCGGGTACTCTTGGCCGCTTCATAAGCAATTTGTAATAATAATGTGCTTTTGCCGATACCCGGCTGGCCGGCTATCAGCGTCACCGAGCCCGGCACAAAGCCGCCGCCTAAAACGTCATTGACGCTGGTAAGCCCGGCGCCAATACGCGGACGCTTCTTGGCCTTTGCCACCGTTTTTGCATCCGTAACCGGCAACTGGCGGCCAGTAGGCTTGCTGAGCGTAGCGGCATCAAGCTGCTCCGAGATTGTGTTCCATTCGCCGCAAGTGCTGCAGCGCCCCATCCACGACGTATGGACAGCCCCGCAGTTCTGGCAGACGTATTTGACACTTCCCTTTTTGGCCATAGCCTTAGTATAACGTGTATCCCGCCGCAAACCTTAAGCAAACTTAAGGCCTCTGGTGGGATTTTGACAGTACAAAGCTTGCCTAGCTTCATGCACCCTATATTTTTATTATAGCATACTTGTCAAGAGTTTGTCAATATCTACCCCTGTTACATGTTATAGACTAGCCAACGTTACCAAGAGAGATATCCTGCCTAAACCCCATATTTCCTGTTTCTTATTCCATATTTCATATTTCTCTGCAGCGAACCATAATTACCTATTATCTATCACCTATTACCTATTACTCTAGAGTTGCCGCGGAATAGCAGTCCGGCTGTCGATAGCCTCCACCAGTTCGGCTTCTTCGCTGGCAATGGCGTTACGTTGCTGAACCAGATCGTTATACTGCGCAATTAGCGTCTGCAGCCGGTCTATATCACGATTGTACTGGTTGACGCGCGCGTTGTAGCGCGGTACCTCGCTGTTGTAGGCCTCTATCTGGCCATCGCGGCGCAGCTGGTTCATGTGGCTGCGCTGTCCGGTCAGCTCGGCATGTGCTGACGCCAGGTCATTCTGCAGGCCTTCTATCCGGCCTTTGAGCGTTGCCAACTGCTCGTCATAGCCGCGTATCTGGTTGCGGCGCTCGATAAAGGCCTGCTCGTACTGTTCAGAGAACGCCACAATCTTCAGCCGGTCGCTAAAATATCGGCTGTAGTACTCCTCAAGATGTACGGGCAGGTCGCGCACCTCGGTGCCGATAATGGAATGTAGCTCGTTCGGGACCACGGACGGGTCATGTTCGCGGTACAGCTCGACGGTTTTTTTGACGTGCTCGTCATTGAGCCCGTCATAGACCTGCTGGAGCCAGCCATCAACCTGACGGCGCTCTTTGTCAGACAAACGCTCATACGCCGCATGCAGCAGCTCGTGCGCGGCTGTGACTTGCTTTACACCGGCCAGCCGTTCATCAGTGACATCCAGCAGGTAGATACCGTGATTGCTGACATAACACCCCAGCACAATACTTTGCTCGTTCTGACGGCAATGCTCATTAAAAGTCACCTTATCGGTAAGCTGCGGGTGCTGAATATAAAACAGACGCCGGGCAGAATCCAACATTGTGGTGTCCTGGGCCAAAGCGACGATTTCGGGCGGCGGCGTGTATCCCTGCAGACGCCGCCAGTCCTGGATATCCTGCCGGAACACTGTCATCAGCAGCAAGGCTGCCAGCGACAGCAACACCGTTCCAAAACCCAGTACCTTCCCGATGCGCATATATCAAGACAATTATAGCTTACTTGTATTTAGGGCGGTGTAATTTTTTACCGCCATCCGCGGCCGCCCCAGTGCGCAGGGCCTAGCTGACCCGGGCGGCCTTTTCCTGCAGGACGCTAAAGGCCAGCTTGCCCTTCGCGGCACCAACCTGAACGATGTCGCCCTTCTGGTACTCCTCATCAAGCAAACCGTTGGCAATCCGGTCCTCAATGTCATCAGCAATCAGCCGGCGCATAGGCCGGACACCGTTCTTGGCATCGTAGCCCTTTTCGAGCAGCACCTGCTTGGCGGCCGGCGAGACCTGCAGGCCAATACCGTGTTTGACCAGCCGCGAACGCAGCTCATCAAGCTGCAGATCCATAATGCTCAACGCGTCTTTTTTGGTAAGGGCGCGGAAAACGATGGTCTTGTCGATACGGTTCAGCAGCTCCGGACGCAGAAGTTTTTTGAGATCGTCCAGCACCTTGTGCTTGTTCTCGGCGTGCAGTTCGTCCAGATCCTCTATGTCTTTGCGGCCTGCCGCCTGGAACCCGAAGCTGGCTTCTTTTTGCAGCTTTTCGGCACCGATGTTACTGGTCATGATGACAATGGTATTAGTAAAGTCAATGGCGCGACCTTTGGCATCGCTGAGCCGCCCGTCCTCGAGCAGCTGCAGCAGCATGTTAAAGACCTCGGGGTGGGCTTTTTCGATTTCGTCAAACAGCACGACGCTGTAGGGCTGGCGGCGAATCTTATCTGTCAGCTGGCCGCCGTCATCGTAACCGACATAACCGGCCGGTGCACCGACCAGCCGCGAGACTGTGTGGTGTTCGCCGAACTCGCTCATATCGATTTTGACGAGCGCGTTATCCGACCCAAAGAATTCGCGGGCCAGCACGCGGGCCAGCTCGGTCTTACCCACACCGGTGGGGCCCAGGAAAATGAACGAGCCGATCGGACGTGATGTCTGACCAATGCCAACGCGGTTACGGCGCACAGCACGCGCCAGCGCCTCAACTGCTTCGTCCTGGCCGATAATATGCTTGCTCAGGTTTTGCTCAAGATTGCGCAGATATTTGGCCTCGCTGCGGATAACCTTGTTAACCGGTACACCGGTCATACGGGCCACAACGTCAGCCACGTCTTCGCTGGTCAGCTTGAGCTTGCGACCGCCGGCGCCCTTAGCCTGGAGTTTTTCAATCTCGGCGCGAATCTGTGAAGCGCGCTGCTTGTACTCGGCAGCCTTCTGGTAATCTTCGCTGTCGACTGCATCATCGATACGGATATTAAGCAGCTTGAGCTCTTTTTGCAGCTTGCGCAAGGCCGGCGGCGTCTTGCCCTTGTCGACACGCAGGTGGGCAGCTGCCTCATCCAGCAGGTCTATTGCCTTGTCGGGCATAAAGCGGTCATTGATATAGCGCTTAGCTAAAGTCACGGTGTCTTCAAGCACGCTGTCACCAATGGCGACACTATGGAACTGTTCGTAATGCTTGCGCAGGCCCTTTAAGATGGCCAGTGTTTCGGGCACTGTGGTCTCGGGCACCTGTACCGGCTGGAAGCGGCGCTCAAGTGCGGCGTCTTTTTCAACATATTTGGTGTATTCGTTTGTAGTAGTGGCGCCAATCAGCTGTATGTGTCCGCGGGCCAGAGACGGTTTAAGAATGTTTCCGGCGTCCATCGACCCTTCGGCAGCGCCGGCGCCGACAATCAGGTGCAGCTCATCAATAAATATGATGGCTTTATTGTCCTGCTCGAGTTCGGCCATGACTTTCTTAAGCCGCTCTTCAAACTCACCGCGGTACTTGGTACCGGCAATCATACCGGCCAGATCAAGGGTGATAATCCGCTTGTCGATCAGGCTGTCCGGCACGTCCTCGGCAATAATGCGCTGCGCCAGACCCTCGACAATGGCAGTCTTACCGACACCGGGCTCACCGATCAGAACCGGGTTGTTCTTGGTGCGACGGTTGAGGATGGTAATAACCCGGCGAATCTGCGCCTCGCGCCCCACAACCGGATCAAGCTTGCCGCTTCTGGCCTGAGCTGTTAGATCTGTACCGTAAATATCAAGTGCTGTTTTACCGCGGCTGCGCTTGGCACGGCGGCGCGAAGTTGTATCGCTGTTGTCCTCGTACTGCTGGCGGTTGAGGAACTGCTCGAGTTCGCCCGTCAGACCGTCTACGTTGACACTCATATCACGCAGCAGCGTGGTGGCGCGGGCGTTCTTTTGACTGAGAATACTGTAGAGAATGTGCTCGGTCCCGCAAAATTCCTGGTTAAATTCCTGGGCCAGTTCGTAGGCCATCTTGAGCGTCAGCTTGGCAGTCTCGCTCAGGCCCTTTGCCCCCATATTAATAACAATGCTTTTTGGCGTCAGGTTAAGCGCAACCCGGGCGCGCTCCAGCGTCACGCCTGCACCTTCCAGCATCTTGGCCCCCATTGAGCTGTCCTGGGCCAGCACACCCAACAGCAAATGCTCCGTACCAATGTACGGGCTGTTAAAGCTGCGGGCAATGGCGTCTGCATGCTTAAGACTTTGCAGCGCATTGTCCGTAAGATGATTCAAAAATTCCTGAAAATCAGGTGATGATGGCATCATTAATACACAATCCTTAGCTGGTAGACCTTAGTCTTCGGCATGCAGCCAAAGTACCAGCTCTACTAAGTATAGCATCTGGCACTCGCGGGTCAAGAGTGCTAAAAGTGATTGCGTGTCATCTGTTGCCCAGATCCTGAACTCCGTCCAGTTATAGGCTCTTAAAAAGACTAATTGATTTCCATGCCGGGAAAGCTGCAGTATCTGTCGACAAATTCCTGTGCACCCTGCCTGCTGCCTGCGAATGTCACAGCAACCTGCTGACCATCATCGGTCAGCAGTGCCGGGAACTCGCCGTCCGCCAAAAAAGCATCGTTGCCAAAATCAACGATTTGGCCGGCTTGCGGCCCGCGTGCACTTATGTATGCGGTCTCTCCTGGTACGTGTGCAGTATCAACGGTTGTTTCTGCTCGCGGATTTTTGCCGCCTTTCTGCATCAGACCCCAGGTAAAGGTACCCTCTTGCGGAATATTCAGGCCGGTTGCCGCATCGCGGGCCATAGCAAAATTGAGCCATAGCCGCTCTTCGTCATTTTGATGCCGGTACTGAACATAATGCGCCACTACCACTGTTCTGCCGTCATGCGTATTCCATGACATACAGACATCTTTGGCAACCAGAAACGTGCCAGCCGCCTGTGCCAGTCCGTTTTGTCGCAGCTGCTCAAGCGTGCTATTGACCGCTGTTCTGGCCTGCGTCTCATAATCCGGCGCAACCGTCTCCGGCGTCCTCTCTGCAATGGTCGTACTGGTACTTGTCGTTGGCGCCGACAGGACTTCCCGTGCGCCATCATGACCGCAGCCGATAAGCGCAGAGCCCGCCAACACAGCCCCGGCAACACGCATCAATCCCTTCTGGTGATGTATTGAACTGCCGTACTCTGCGCGTCCTGCGCCCACTTTATTCTCCGTGTTCTTCGATAGCCTCGAGCAGACTGCTTTCGAGCTGGTCCTTGCGCTTGAGTTTTTGGACCGGTTTGACGGCCTCGACAACCGCTTCGGATTCACCAGCCGTCTGTTTTTCGGCCACGATGTCGATATCGTACTCTGCCAGCTTGCTGGCCAGGCGGACGTTCTGACCGCTCTTGCCGATGGCAATGCTAAGCTGATCCTCGTCTACCGTAACAATGGCTTTTTTGGCTGCCTCATCAATACTGACGCTGTTCACCTTAGTGGGGCTCAGCGCATTCGATATAAAGGTCTTGATGTCTTCGTCCCACACCACGATGTCGATCTTTTCCTGCTCGCCAACCTCTGACATGACGGCATTCACGCGAGTGCCGTGACCGCCCACAAAGGTGCCGACCGGGTCGACGCCCTGTACGGTGCTGGCAACAGCGATTTTGCTGCGCACGCCGGCCTCGCGGGCGATGGCTTTAATCTGCACGGCGCCGCTTTCCATTTCGGGTACCTCAGCCCTGAACAGCCATTCGATAAACTCCTTTGAGCCGCGGCTGACCACCAGCTGCGGACCGCGGAAACCGCGCTCAACGTCCTTAAGATAAACTTTGAGCCGCTGGCCGGGATAATAGCGCTCGTTCTGAATCTGCTCGCTGCGCGGCATAATGGCCTGTGCCTTGCCCAGCTCCATGCGGACAATATTGCCCTCTACGCGGCTGACGATACCGTTAATAACAGTGCCGATCTTGTCCTCAAACTCGTTCATGACAATTTCGCGCTCGGCCTCGCGCAGGCGCTGCAGAATAACCTGCTTGGCGGTCTGGGCGGCTACGCGGCCGAATGACTCAACCTTTTGATGAATCTCAATGGTATCACCAACTGCGGCGTCCTTTTTGAGAGCTTTTGCATCTTTAAGGCTGATGTCCAGGTACTCGTCCTCGACTTCGTCAACAACGGTTTTGGTGATATACGCGTCTACCTCGCCGGTGTTGAGGTTCATGGTGACACGAACGTCCTGCTCACGGTCACCCCAGTCGCGGCGGTAGGCAGCAGCCAGCGCCTGCTCGACCACCTCCTGCACGGTTTCTTCTGATAAATTCTTTTCTTCGGCAATTGCCTTTATGGCCGCCCCCAGGCTCTTTAGGTCAAAATCCATTTTGTCATTTCTCCTTTGGTCTTTTAGTGATTAGTTGCCAGTGGTTGGTTAATGGCGGTGAGTCTTAGTTGTCTACCGGGCTTTGCCGCCACGCGCACACCCCCCTGGCATCAAAAAACCCGACCTTCCGGCCGGGCAACGTGCCCACAGTATACCATGTCTGCACCCCGCATGTAAACCATAGCAAAAACCGGCCCCACCCGGCCGGTCTTTGTCGTGCTCAAAAACAATGATTCAGGAATAACTTTGACGGCCGTCAGGCTTATTCCCGAATTTAGAACTATCTAACTAATTGCCGCGATTCGCGGTCTTGCTGCCATCCAAACATTTAGTTTTTCCTTTTTTTATTTTTGTTGTAAGCATTATCAGTTTAGCATGCAGCCGGGCACTGCTACAATAGATTGATGAAGAAAAATGTTACCCGGCTGTTTGCCGATCTCAAACCCAGTAATTACCAATTGACACTCGAGCTGGATCCGGAGGCAATGCGCTTCAACGGCCAGGTGCGGATAAGGGCCAAAAAAACCGGCCGGCCCAGCCACCGCATCACCCTGCATCAGAAAGATCTAAAAGTAACGTCCGCGAAACTTGTCAGACACGGCAAAAAGGAAGACGAAAACCTGACGGTTGAGCGCATTAATACCCACAAAGCTTATGACGAATTACGCCTGCACAGCGCGCAGATGCTCTATCCGGGCGAGTACACCATTGAGGTCGAATTCAGCGGCAAAATTACCGATCAAATGCACGGCCTTTACCCCTGCTATTTTAAACATGACGGTGCCGATAAGAAACTGCTGGCAACACAGTTCGAGAGCCACCACGCCCGCGAGGTTTTCCCCTGCATAGACGAACCCGAAGCCAAAGCGACCTTTGACCTGACCCTGTGCACGCCGCCAGGCGGTGAGGTGCTGGCAAATACGCCCGTTAAAAAGCAGTCCAAACCCCAACAGAAGGCAAAGGACACAGATAAGCCCAAGACCACCCGGCAATCAGAGCTTGTCACCACCCAGTTCGAAACAACCCCGATAATGAGCACCTACCTGCTGGCCTTTGTTTACGGCGAGATGGGATACAAAGAGGCCAAAACCAAGCGCGGCACCGTTGTGCGCACCTATGCCACGCCGGACAACGTCAAACTGACGGATTTTGCCCTCGAAACCTCAGTGCGCTGTCTGGAATATTATGAGGATTATTTTGACATACCCTACCCGCTTGAAAAGTGCGATATGGTGGCACTGCCGGATTTTGCCGCCGGCGCCATGGAAAACTGGGGACTGATCACTTACCGCGAACAGGCGCTGCTGGTGGACCCAAAACACACTTCTCTTAATGCAAAGCAATATGTTGCCATGGTGATTGCACACGAGCTGGCCCACCAGTGGTTTGGCAATCTGGTGACCATGCGCTGGTGGACCGATTTGTGGCTGAACGAGGGCTTTGCCTCGTGGATCGAGTACCTGGCCTGCCATCACCTGTTCCCGGACTGGCAGATGTGGACCCAGTTTGGCGTCAGCGAACAGCAGCCGGCCTTTAAGCTTGATGCTCTGGATAACACGCACCCGGTTGAAGTACCGGTTCACCACCCCGACGAAATCCGCACTATCTTTGACACTATCAGTTACAGCAAGGGTGCCGGCGTAATTCATATGCTGCACGGATACTTAGGCGAGAAGGATTTCCGCGACGGACTGCGGCATTACCTCAAGCAGCACGCGTACGGCAACACCGACACAAAAGATCTGTGGGCTGCACTGGAGCAAGCCTCGGGCAAACCGGTAAAAAGCTTTATGCACGCCTGGACCTCGCTGCCCGGCTTCCCGTTGGTAACCGTCAGCCGCAACAAGGGTCAGATCCAGCTGTATCAGGAGCGGTTCTACCTGCAAAAACCCGCCAGAAAGACCACGCATCACTGGCCGATCCCTCTCCTGGCGCACCAGGATGCCCCCGGACGGCTTGATACCACTTCTATGGCATATGATACGGCTCATTTTACCAAGCTTAACCAGGGCCAGAGCGGTTTTTACCGCACGCTCTACAGCAGCGACCTGCTCGACGCACTGGCCGAAGATTTAGGTTCCTACGAGCCGCTGGACCGGCTTGGTCTTTTGTCTGATACCTTTGAGGCCGCCAAAGCCGGCTACACGCCGGTCACGGACGCCCTCAAGCTACTGGAGGCCTATCATCAAGAAGACAGCGCTCCGGTCTGGGATATCATTGCCGCCAACCTGGGCGAAATCCGCCGTGTCATGGATGACGAAGCACTGCGCGAAACCATCAAGCCGTTCATTGTCCGGCTGACAGCCGAGCAACTGGAACGTCTGGGATACGACGAGAAAAAGACCGACACCTACTTTGATAAACTGCTCCGCCCGACACTGCTAGGGCTGGCGGCCAGCGCTGATGAACCCGACGTACTGCAGTGGTGCCATGACAGTTTTAAACGTGCCCAAAAAACGCAGGATATCCATGCGGACCTGCGGAGCGTGGTCTTTGTTACCGCTGCCCGTCACGGCGACGCCAAAACATTCGATAAATTACTGAAATTCCACAATGACACCGCCCTAAGTGAAGAGCGTGTGACGCTGGCGGCAGCACTAACCTCGTTTAAACAGGCCGAACTCGGCGAGAAAGCGCTGGATCTGATCCCGACTGCCACCGTCCGCCGCCAGGACGCGACCTACTGGCTGATTTACAGCTTCATGAACCACCACACCAAAGACCTGACCTGGCAGTGGCTCAAAAACCGCTGGAGCTGGCTGGAGGACGCACTGGGCGGCGATCTTGGCTTCTTCCGTATGCCCACTTATGCCGCACGCAGCTTCAGCTCCTCTGACTTTTTAGGTCAATACGATGATTTCTTCGGTTCAAAAATGTCCCCGGGCCTGGAGCGCAGCATAAAACAGGGTCGCGAAATGCTGGAATGGCAAATTGCCTGGAAAGAGCGCGACCTGATTAAACTGCTCGAATATCTGGCCCGCAGCTGATTGCACCCGCTAAAACCAGTCTAGACTTCCCTGATATCTACCGCCGGATCATCCAGCGGTCCGACTGCCGACGCTGCCAACAGCGTGTATTCGCCGCGCCAGTCATAATCCATCACCCACGCCTCGGCGGCACGCTGCATATGGCGCAGTTTTTGCGGGGTAATGTAATCAAAGCCATCACCGGCAGCGGTGTTTTGGCGGTATTTTACCTCGATGCAGTACAGAGTGGTGCCCTTTTGGGCGACTATGTCAATTTCGGCAAAGCGGGTTTTCCAGTTAAGCATCAAAATCTGATAACCCTGTCGCACCAGCGCTTCGGCCACCGCCTGCTCGGCCCTGTTGCCAGTGCTGGTGGTGTTTTTCATTTTAATAACTTCCGTATCGGCGCGTACGAACGCCGGTGTATATCGCTGACCCCGTACTGTTTTAACCGCTCAATATGCAGCCGGGTGCCATAGCCGACATGGCGTTCAAAACCATACACCTGATATCTGGCGGGCAGCTGCATCATATACGCGTCCCTGACAACTTTTGCATAAATACTGGCCGCGCTGACGGCAGGAAACAGAGCATCGGCATCAATAACAGCGCTTGAACGGTAAAAATCCACACTGCAGTAATTGACCGAGCCGTCCATGACTATTTTGTCTGACTTATCGGCGTTCAGCCGATGCAGCGCCCGGGCTGTTCCCAGCCGCATGGCCTCAGCCAGACCAAGCTGGTCAATCTCGGCCGGCACCACCCAGCCCTCGCCGAACTCGCATACTTTTTTAAGCTCGTCATACAGGATTTCACGCCGCAGTCTGGTAAGAATTTTAGAATCGGTCACACCGTGCGGCAGTGGCCGCAGCTGCCGCGCCGCCACCACCAGGAGCGGGCCGGCCCACGCACCCCGCCCGACTTCGTCTATGCCGATCACGCGGCCAAAAGACCCTCTTTGTGAGCAGCCTCAATCAATCCCGCCATCCTATCGGCCGTAACAGAAGGATATTCCCGACTGACATCTTCTTTGGTCGCTGCAGCATGAGCGGCAATAATATCTATATCTATTACGGGCAGCTTGCGTTCGTCTTCATCCGGCTGGTAATCCGGGTCTATATGTTTGAGCACATCAGGATAGCGAACCCGCCGCTCCAAAAACACCAGCGGCACGCGCCGCACCAGCGCAGCGCCCAGAGGCGTATAGTACGTCGCCAGATCACCGCTGGTCGTAAAGGAAGGATCACGACCTTTCGGCACCTGGGGCTGATAGGCCTGCACGGCGGCATGGGCACCGGCTATTTGTGCCTGCAAGACTTGCCTGAAGCCGTCTTTAAAACTAACTTCAGATCTAGGGGGATTCTTGCGGGCCGAGACCGGCACACCCCTTAAAGAAAACACCGTGCTCACAGGCCGTTGGCGCGCTCCGACCATTTGGGCAATCATGAGTTCCGCACCGATACGGCCGACCTCATACGGGTTGCGTGCCTTTACGTATGCATCGTACCGGTCAAAAAGCTCATCAAGCCGCTGCTGTCTGCTGGACTTCATAGATACTCCTTTATGGTTCAGTTATACCATAACAATGGGCATAAAAAAACCGCCCGACTGGTGCGGGCGGTTGATTGTGCGCTGAACGGCAATTGCTTATTCGTGTTTCGAGACGGCTTCTTCGAACTTGGCGTCTTCTTTGGCTTTTTCTTCTGCTTCCTGGGCGGCTTTTGCCTGGTGCTCGGCCTCTTGTGCGGCCTTCAGCTCGGCTTCGGCGGCGGCAATGGCAGGATCCTCGCCAATAGTGTTAACTGCTTCTTTATCGAAAGCCTGACCCTGCAGACGGGCAGACTTACCGCGCCGGTCACGCATGTATGTCAGGTAGTTGCGGCGAACTTTGCTGCGCTTGGTTACCTCGATCTTGACCACGAGCGGAGAATGCAGCAGGTAGGTTTTCTCAACGCCAATACCGCTGGCAATACGGCGGACGGTAATCGTGCTGGTTAATGAGTTTTTGCGACTGGCGCGGATGACCAGACCCTCGAACACCTGAATACGCTCTTTATTGCCTTCACGGATTTTCTGATGCACGCGCACTGTGTCGCCGGACATGACGTCCACGACCTGATGTTTTTTGTGCGCGTTCTCTAAAGACTTGATTGCTGTTTGCATAACTCGGACAAGTATACGCTATTTCACCTCTTAAAGCAAGAGTAGGAATCATTTTAAAATTACAATTTTTAAAATTCGATAATTTTACGGCGATTCTAAAAAAAAGCCGGCGCCCAAAGCTGTATACATCAAAGCTGATGCCTACATACCTAAACAATCATGGCATCAATAGCGAGCCACTAGCCACTAGCCACTAGCCACTAGCCACTAGCCACTAGCCACTAAAAACTATACACTGATTGACATGGATATTTATGAAGAAGCACTAAACCTGCACCGCGAAAAAAAAGGCAAAATATCAACCTCACTGCGCGACATTCCGGACAGCAAAGAGAAGCTCAGCATGTACTACACCCCCGGAGTCGGCGGCGTGGCACAATACGCGGCCGCACACCCCGACGAGCTGCGCCAGCTCAGCTGGACCAATAATCTGGTGGCGGTGGTATCGGACGGCTCAGCCGTACTGGGCCTGGGCGATATCGGGCCGCATGGCGCCATGCCGGTCATGGAGGGCAAAGCGATGCTGTTTAAGCACTTTGCCGACGTCGACGCTGTACCGATTGTGTTGGATGTGCACGAACCGGAAGAGATTATCGCTGCCGTCAAAGCCATCGCGCCGTCCTTTGGCGGTATTAACCTGGAGGATATTTCTGCCCCCAAGTGTTTCGAGATTGAAGAGCGCCTAAAAGCCGAGCTGAATATACCGGTCATGCACGACGACCAGCACGGCACAGCCATCGTGACTCTGGCCGGCCTGATCAATGCCGCCAAACTGACCGGCCGCAAACTGGACGAAGCCCGCATTGTGGTCGTGGGTGCCGGAGCCGCCGGCACGGCCATTATTAAACTGCTTAATCTCTACACGCAGGCAGAGATTGTAGCCGTCGACAGCAAGGGTATTATCAGTAAGGATCGTACGGATTTGAATGAAGAAAAGCGTTCACTGCTGGTCTTTACCAACCCCAAGCACCTCAACGGCTCGCTCGAGCACGCCCTGATGGGCGCCGATGTGTTTATCGGTGTGTCCCGGGCCGGCCTGCTTACGGCCGATATGGTACGCAGCATGGCTGATAATCCGATTATTTTTGCAATGGCCAACCCCGAGCCCGAGATCTTGCCCGACCTGGCCCGCGAGGCCGGCGCCGCCGTGATCGCCACCGGCCGCAGCGATTTCCCGAATCAAGTTAATAATTCGCTTGGCTTCCCGGGAATATTCCGAGGTGCGCTGGATAACGGCGTTACTAAAATCACCGACCAGCATAAACTGGCCGCCGCTCAGGCCCTGGCCGACCTTGTGCCGCAGCCAACAGCTGAAAAGATTATCCCCGGACCGTTTGATCCCGGCGTGGTTGAGGCTGTTGCCAGGGTTATTGTTTAGGACGCGGCAACTCTAGAGTAATAGATAATAGGTGATTATGGTTCGCTGCAGAGAAATATGAAATATGGAATAAGAAACAGGAAATATGGGGTTTAGGCAGGATATCTCTCTTGGTAACGTTGGCTAGTCTATAACATGTAACAGGGGTAGATATTGACAAACTCTTGACAAGTATGCTATAATAAAAAGATAGCGTGTATGAAGCCAGGTAAGTTTTGTACTGTCAAAATCAAAAACTCTGGCCTGAAATTTTATCTTCTTGCAGCGGGCGGTTTTTCCAAACAACCCTGCCAACTAGCCCTGTAAAGCTACAGATGAAATTTGTGACGGGAAAACCACTGTTAAGCGGCTATTTTGTGGACAAGGGTAATTTGTCCTGAGGTCAGGCCTCCATTTTAAAGACGTATATGAACATACGAAGAAGAAGTGTCAACGGCCTGGGGTAAATTATCACACCAAAAATAGGCGCACTATCCCACCACGCGATACACCTCTTCAATGGTGGTTTCGCCGGCCAGCGCTTTAAGCACGCCAGCCTGTTGCAGGCTCAGCATGCCGCCGCGCACGGCAGCAGTCTCCAGCTCGGCGGTGGTAATATCGCGGGCCGGTTTACGTAAAATCGTCTGCAACTCTGGTGTCATCAGCATAAACTCCCGGATGGCAAACTGGCCGGTAAAGCCGTAAGGGAACTCCTCTGACGCGCCGGGGTGATAAAGCGTCACGTGATCCAGATTGGGCCGTTCGACATCCGCCGGCAGCGACTCGACAACCTGGCGAATAAACTGCATAACATTTTCGTCCGGCTGATAGGCCTGTTTGGTCGTATCATCCAGCCGCCGCACCAGACGCTGGGAAGTGATCAGCCGGATCGAGTTAATAAACAACGGGTTTTCGCCAATGGCATCCAGCATGCGCGTCAGCGCCGCAGCTGCCGAGTTGGCGTGATAGGTGCTCAGCACCAGATGACCGGTCAGTGATGACTGTAAAGCGGTCCGGGCGGTATCGAGATCGCGGATTTCGCCCACCATGATCACATCCGGGTCCAGACGCAACACCGCCCGCAACTTGCCCGCAAAGCCTTCTTTGTCAGCGCGCGAATTGATGGGTATCTGAGTCACGCCTTCGATAACGTATTCGACCGGGTCTTCAAGGGTAATCAGCTTGCGTTCGGGCGTGTTAAGCTCGTTGAGCATACTGTAGAGCGTCGTCGTCTTGCCCGAACCGGTCGGGCCGACAATCAGGACCAACCCGGTCGGATGCCGCAGTATATCATCTATTACCGCATGCTCGCTGTCGCTTAGGCCCAGCTTTTCGAGCTTAAGAAACTCCGGCCGGAAATTAAACAGCCTGAGCACCGCATCCTGGCCATGCACGGACGGCACGGTTTCAACCCGCAGGTTTACTGTCACCTCGGAATTGTCGGCCAGACGGTAGGTGCGTTCGATGTGACCGGTCTGTGCGTCCTCGGATACGGTAGAAATATTGGCCGCACTGGCGATAGACCCCAGCAGAAGGCGGTATTTGTCCGCCGACAGCTCGGCCACCGGATGCAACACGCCGTCGACGCGCAGGCGGATACGCACTTTCTCGCGGGCAGTCTCAAGATGAATATCAGACGCCTTAAGCTGATAGGCCTGCTTGACCAGATACGCCAACATATCATCGGCGCGCACCTGTGACAGGATAGCCGAGATTGAATCAGTCTGATCAGCCTGAACCTCACCCTCCTGTGCCTCGGGGGCCGGCGGCTTCAGTTCGATGTCTTCATACTTAACCTCTTTAGGCGGGTCATACAGCTTCATGTAATCGTCATAGCTGGTGTCGGATATCAGGGCAAAGCTGACGCGATAATCGGCAAAGCGTTGCTGCAGCTGACGCATGGTGGTCTGGGAAGTCGTGTTAGTAATACCAAAGGTCACGTTACTCTGGTCGGCCGTCAGAGGCACAGCGCGCAGTCTACGCAGTTCCGGCACGGTCAGAAAGTGTAGATACAGCTGGCGGTTGGGCAGCTGGGTCGTATCAATATACGGCAAGCCCAGGATCTGGGCACGCCGCTGCGTATTCTGTTCTTCTTCCCGCCGAGCTGGTGAACTCATTATGGATACATTATAGCCATAAGCGCACGGCATGGGAAATTTTCAATTTCTAATTTGGCAATTTCATTCAATAAGCAATAACGCAATAGTCGAAACAGCCTGAACATTGAGATATTGAAAATTCAATGAAAATTAGAAATTAATGATTGAAAATTAAAAACTGATAAGCTAGGTAGGTTATGAGGAATTTGGTTGTCATTGCCCACGATATGCGCAGCACCCATAATGTCGGCTCGCTGCTGCGTACGGCCGACGGCATGGGGGTAAAGAAGGTTTTTCTGACCGGATACACCCCGTACCCCGGCATGCCCGATGATAAACGCCTGCCGTACCTAGCGGCAAAAATAGACAAGCAGATAGATAAGACCGCTCTGGGAGCCGGCACAATGGTTAATTGGCAGTACGAACCTGACATCGCGCTGATAATCAGACAGGTTAAAGCCGAGGGCTACGCAGTTGCCGCCCTCGAGCAGGCCAAAGGCTCCGTACCCCTGCACCAGTGGCAACCGCCCGAAAAAGTCGCGTTGCTGCTCGGCAACGAGGTCGAGGGCCTGGATCCTGAGCTGTGCGCTCTTGCCTCTGATGTGGTCGAAATACCCATGTTTGGACGCAAAGAATCCCTTAATGTAATCCAGGCCGCAGCCATGGCGTTGTACCGGCTGAGATTTCACTAGCAGTTAAGTGATGTATGTTCTATACTTAAGCTAAAGCTTTAAAAACAGATATGAAAAAAACCAAAAAGCCTGCCCGAAAACCGCGCCTTACCCGTTCAACCGCCCCCGTCAGCAAATGGCGTCGCGTCCTGCGCCGCAGCCGGTATGTGCCGGCCATTGCGCTCACCATTTTTGCGACCGGACTGTCGTGGCAACCGCACCTGCACAGACTGCAGTGGAATGCCGATAACGACGGTGTCCTTGCCTATGCTACCAATGTCAGCCAGGCCGGACTGCTCAGCGCCACCAACGTGCAGCGCGCCAATAACGGCGTGGCGGCACTTTCGGCTAACGGACTGCTCAACGCCGCCGCCCAAGCCAAAGCCAATGACATGGTTAATCGCAACTATTGGTCACATCAGACACCGGACGGACAGCAGCCCTGGGTATTTATTGTCAATGCGGGCTATCAGTATCTTGCCGCCGGTGAAAATCTGGCCTATGGCTATATGACCAGCGCAGCGGCGGTAACCGGCTGGATGAACAGTCCGGGACACAAAGCCAACCTGCTCTCGACCAATTACACAGAGGTCGGCTTTGGCATAGCCAACAGCCCGGATTTTATCGGACACGGGCAACAGACCGTCGTCGTCGCTATGTATGCCAAACCGCAGGTGGCCTCGGCTGCCGCCCCGCCCCCCGCCAGTCCGCCGCCAGCGGCAGCACCGTCCGCAGTGCAGCCCGCCGCCAATAAGCCAACTCCGTCAGCACCGTCACCGCAACCGACCGCCGCACCGGAAGAGCCGGCTGCCGAGCCCACGCCGGAACCCGAACCCGAACCGGCCCAAAAAGAAGAGGAGATCATTGCCGTCTCGCTGACTGAAGACGACGACACTATCGCAGCCGCGCCTCTTACTACCAGACGCGTGCAGCTGTTCGGGATAGACAACACATTCTTTAGCGCCGCTGCTGTCATCCTGGCTGTCTGCAGTGTGGGCTTGCTCTGGGCCCTGCATAAAGGTTTCCACATCAGAAAACGCCTCGCCTCGGGCGAACGTTTTATTGCCCGCCATCTGCATATCGACCTGACCGTACTGGCTATTGTCTATTTGGGCTTTGTATTGCTGTCGGCCAGCGGCGCCGTCCGCTAAAGACCTACTGCACCACCACGTGCTGATCACCGACCAGCCCGCGCAGCTTACTCAGTACGTCTTCGGCAGGCTCCACGCCGCTTGGCAGTTTGATGATCTGCTTTTTATCCGAGGGTCCCAGCACCAGCACCACCTCTACTGTGCCAACATGGGCATCAAGCACTGATTTAAGCGACAAGAGTTGTTGCTCATTATTGCTGTCGGGTAAACGTATGTAGACGCGCGGGTCTTTAACTGGTGCTTGAGCTTTTTTGGCTCCCAGCGAGCTGACCGCAGCTTTGCGGCCGCTGCCGGGGATTTTTTGCCGCTTGCCGGTTGGTTGATAAGCCTCGGCCTGTGTCAGAGTGATTTCACGCGCTTCATCAACCAGCACCTTCACCTCTGCCGTTGGCTCGCCGGTCATACGGTCCTTGCCGTTTATCTTGCCCTTAATAAGCACAATCCGATCGCGCTCCCAGATGCCGGCTGTCTGCTGGTAGGTACCAGGGAATAGTATCACCTCTGTCTCACCCGTTAAGTCGATAATTTTTACAAAAGCCATCTTCTGGCCATTGCGGGTGGTGATTTCGCGCACGTCCTCGATTGCACCGCCAATGGTGACCATCCGGTTGTCCATTTCGGGCTTTAGTTCGGCCAGCGGCACGGTCAGTTCGCTTAAATACGTCTCATATGTCTTGAGCGGATGCTCAGAGAGATACAGACCCAGCAGTTCGCGCTCCCACTTGAGCTGCTCTTGACGGTTCTCGGGCAGGTCTGATTTTTCCAGCACAATCTGAGGCAGCATGTGCGCACCGGCATCCGAATCTTCGCCAAACAATCCAACCTGGCCAAGTGCCTGTTCTTTCTGAATACGGTTAGCAAACGCCAACAACACGTCAACATTGGCCAGCAGCTGACCCCGGGGGCCAAAATTATCAAGCGCACCGGCCTTAATCAGGCTTTCAAGCGCCTTGCGGTTAACGATACGGGGATTGACATGAGTAAAGATATCCTCGAGCTTGCCAAAATGCCCGACCACTTCACGGGCGCGCAGAATCTCTTCGACCGCACCGGTGCCGACGTTTTTAACCGCATTCAAGCCAAAGCGGATGGGGTCATGCAGCGGATCGCCTTTTGGCACCACGGCAAACTCCAGATAAGATTCGTTGACATCCGGCGGCAAAACCTCAATACCGACATGCGTGCATTCGTTAATCTCAATACTGAGCCGATCAGTATCATCATAATCACTGGTCATAAGCGCGGCCATAAAAGCCGATGGATAATGGGCTTTTAAGTACGCTGTCTGATAGGCAATCAGGGCGTAGCAGGCAGAGTGCGATTTGTTAAACGCATAATCGGCAAAACCAAGAATATCCTTCCAGATTTTCTGCACGACGTGTTCGGGCACACCGTTTTTGACGGCTCCGTCAATAAACTGCTGACCCATTTTGTCCATAACTTCGCGGTTCTTTTTGCCGATCGCTTTACGCAGCGTATCAGCCTCGCCGCCGGTGAAACCGCACATTTCCTTACTCATCTGCATCACCTGTTCCTGGTAAACGATAACGCCGTAGGTGGACTGCAGCGCCGAGCGGGCCAGTTCGTGATCATAGGTGACCTCTTCGAGGCCGTTTTTGCGCTTAACAAAGGAGTCAGTCAGACCGGCTGTCAATGGTCCGGGCCGGTACAGTGCACACATGGCAATGATATCGCTGAACTCGGTTGGCTTAAGCTCCTTGAGGTAGCGCTTCATGCCGGAGGACTCCAGCTGGAAAACTCCGGTCGTATCGCCCCGCTGTAACAGCTCGAAAGTTTTGGCGTCATCAAGCGGCACCGTGTTGATATCTATTTCTTTTTGATAAACCTTTTTAATAATTCTAAGCGCGTTCTTGATAATCGTAAGGTTGCTCAGCCCCAAAAAGTCCATCTTCAGCAGGCCCAGCTCTTCAATCGGCCCCATTGAATACTGGGTGGCCACAACACCTTTTTGAGCCATTTCAAGCGGCACAAACTTCACGATATCATCAGGTGCGATCACCACGCCGGCCGCATGCACACCGTGGCTGCGGATGGTGCCTTCCAGTTTGGTGGCCAGATTAAACACACGCGCGGACTGTTCGTTGGTTTCGTTTTCGCGCTTTAGATCGGCGTCATCGACCAATGAGGTGGTCAACGGAATATGCCGGCCCTGCACCGGCGGCGGAATCATTTTGGCCAGCCGGTCGGCCTCGGCATAAGGCACCTGCAGTACACGCGCCACATCACGCACAGCATTACGGGCCGCCATTTTGCCAAAGGTCACAATATTGGCAACACGTTCCGAGCCGTACTTGTCAACGCAGTACTGAATGACTTCGCCGCGCCGCGTATCCTGAATGTCGATGTCGATGTCGGGCATGCTGATACGATCGGGGTTTAAAAAGCGCTCAAACAGCAGGTCATATCCAATCGGGTCCAGCTCGGTGATTCTCAGCGCATAAGCCACAATTGATCCCGCCGCCGAACCGCGGCCCGGCCCGAACACAATCCCCTGATCCTTGCCCCATTTAATAAAGTCCCAGATAATAAGGAAATAGCCGTTAAAGCCCATTTTTTCGATCACACCCAGCTCGTAATCAGCCCGTTCGGCAACGGACGGGGGGATAAGCTGCCGAGCCTGCTCTATCGTTAATCCGGCGGCTTCTTCCTCGCTTTTATCACCATAGCGCCACGCCAGTCCGCGCCAGACCAGCTTGTGCAGATAGGAGTGTTCTGTTTCGTTGCCCGGTGTCGGAAATTTGGGGATAAGAATCTTGCCCAGCTCGAGACTGATATCGCAGCGGTCAGCGATCGCCCGGGTGTTTTGAATAACCTCAGGATGATCAGCACCCCACCGCTCGATTAACTCGGCCGGATCAGTGATGTGCAGCTCCATGTTTGCCAGGCTCATGCGGTTGGTATCGGACAGATACGAGCCGGTCTGGACACACAGCAGTATCTCGTGAGCCTCCTGATCAGCATGCGTCAGATAATGCGCATCGCAGGTAAGCACACATGGTATATCAAGCTCCTTTGACAACTTGAACAACTGCTCGTTAATGCGCACCTGCTCGTCCCACACGGTCGGGTGTTTAGGGTGGCCGTGGTCCTGCACCTCCAGGTAGTACCTATCACCAAAAACCGACTTGTACCACTCGGCGTGCTGTTTGGCCTGCTCGTACTGACCCTGCCGCAGCGCATCGCCAACCTCGCCGCCGATGCATGCCGACAGCGCAATGACGCCATCGTTGTACTGCTGCAGCAGTTCGCGGTCAATGCGCGGCTTGTAATAAAAACCGTCCAGATTGGCTATGGTACTCAGACGCATGAGGTTCTGATAGCCGGTCATGTTCATCGCCAGCAGGATCAAGTGGTAATACTGCTTGTCTTTGCCGGCATCCTTGTCCGTATGCTTACGCGGCGCAACATACGCCTCCATGCCCATGATAGGTTTGACGCCGCGGGCCTGGGCCTCTTTATAAAATTCGATCAGGCCCGACAACGTGCCGTGATCAGTCAGCGCCACTGCCTCCATGCCCACGGATTTTACATAGTCCAGCATGGCCGGCAGCTTGCTAAGTCCGTCCAGCAGACTGTAATGCGAATGATTGTGCAAATGCACATAATCACTCGGCGATAACTTGTTCCCCTGCTTTGTCATTCAACTACTAATTATACACGCTTACGGCCCGCGCGGCCGAATCTAACAGGGATAATTAAGTCAAATTGATCTATCGTTGTTCGATTGTCCGGCGCACCGCATCGACGAAATTACCAATCAGCGGCAGTTCGCCAAATAAAGAAAGAATCCAGATCAGCAGTGCAATGCCAACCGTTGCGCCGACCACACCACCCAGGCCCTGCATCACGCCTTTAAGTAACGACATCCGGTAGCTTTTTGCAGCGTCAAGATAGCCTGATTCGTAGACCGAGGCTACAATCCGGCCCAGCTGTTCATAATCTTTGGCTTTGTCTTTTTTATTTTTTGACGTAGGCATCGAGGTGCTTCAGTGCCTCTTTAGCGTCTTTAAGCGCTTTCTTAAGCTCGGGATCATCCGCGTCACCCTCGTGAATCATACTCAAAATCTCGCGTACCTTGTCTTTAGCGATAATACCGCGGGCCTGAACCTTTTCAAATTCGTCTTTGGCTTTGCCGCTCAGCTTGGCACCACGCTTTTTAACATCCTCCAGCCGGTCATTCAGATCCGCCAGTACGGCCTTGAGCTTTTTCTCGGCCTCTGAACGGGCCTTTACGGCAGCGTTTTTTATATCTTTGCGCGTCTCGCGGCCGCTTTTAGGCGCAGTCAAAATACCCGCCATATAGCCTATGATACCGGCAGCCAATGCACCGGCCGCCCACTTGCCCGTGTTTTTACCCATAAAACTACCTCCTCTTTTTTTTGCCACTAAGAACAGTTCCGGCCAGATTAATGAGCAGCTTGCCTATAGATAAAGGCCCCGCGACATTCTTAAACGAATGCGCGGCCGCTCCAACATCGGTTATAACACCCTCGGCTTTCTCGACAACCTGTTTAATGGTTTTGGTGAGTTTTATCAGCAGGATCAAAAGAGCAATGCCAACGATCAGGAATATCGCCAGTACGACTGACAGGATGATGACCAATATCTCCGCAGCTTGCTCCATATGCCCCTCTATTATACACCTTTGTCAAGTTTGCGCTGCAGATACTGCCTGAAGTCTTCGCCCAGCTCCGGGTGGCTCAGCGCAAAATCGGTCACTGTCTTGAGGTACTCCAGCTTATCACCGGTGTCGTAACGCATGCCCTTGATTTCGCAGCCAAAGACAGGAATGCCATCCTTGAGCATCGGGGCAAGTACTTCATCGCTCAGATAGAACTCCCGGTCGGGCTGCAGGCTCTTAAAACCTGCCTCAATATAGGGGTAAACCTCGGGTGTCAGCAGATAGCCGCCCACGCTTGCCATATCAGACGGTGCTGCCTTGCGGCCGGGCTTTTCAACAATCTGGCTGACCCGCAGCACACCATCCTCCACCTGCTCGCCGCCCAGTACGCCATAGCGGTCATAGGCGCTGTCCTCAGTTAGCCTGATGCTGGGCAGGATGATGCTTTGATGCTTTTCGTAGTGAGCAATCATCTGCTCAAAAGCATTCGGCGTACCGACCGTCAAATCGTCCGCAAAGGCGTAAATAAACGGCTCATCACCAATCAGATGCGCCACATTCATCACCGGCGTCGCCGTGCCATATGGTCCCTTTTGGCGCACGTAGACAAAGTTGGCCAGATTGGCGATGGCCTCTATCTGATCAATAAAAGGCTGCTTTTTGGGGCCGCCGGCCCGCAGGTTAGCCAGCAGATCCTCGCTGGGCACGTCAAAATGATCTTCAATTGAACGCTTGTTGCTGCTGCCAACGATAATAATATCTTTGATGCCGGCAGCAACCATATCCTCGACGATGTACTGAATAATGGGCTTGTCGATCAGGGGCAGCATTTCCTTTGGCATAGCTTTGGTTTGCGGCAAAAACCGCGTCCCAAACCCCGCCGCGGCAATCACTGCTTTTCTGACCGTTTTCTTCACTTTATACCCCCAATTGTTTTCTAATAATCTGTTGCACGACGGCCGGGTTGGCCTTGCCCTGGCTGGCTTTCATTACCTGGCCCACCAGGAAGCCGATGGCCTTCATTTCGCCGGCACGTACGTCATCGGCGGCCTTTTGGTTTTCGCTCAGTACCTGGCCGACAATCATCACCAGCGCAGATTCGTCGGACTCCTGGATAAGGTTTTTGGCCTCGGCGATTTTTTTAGGATCATCGCCGGATTGCATGACATCGCTCAGCACCTCTTTGGCCGCCGTCGAGCTCAGCAGCCCGCCATCTACCATCCCCACCAGATCGGTCAGCTGCGACTGCTTGTCCAGCACCTGCGACCACGTCGCAGTCCCCTCGGCCACCCAGCGCTGCACCTCGCCGGTCAGCCAGTTAGCAATGGTGCGGGCAGTTTTGGTATCGTGCGCATCAGCGATTGCGCGCACAAAGTTAGCCAGCTCCGGCTCCTCCAGCAGCACATCCACCTGCGAGCTGTCCAGCTTAAGTGTGGCAAACACTTTACGCAGCACGGCCGGCAGGTCAGGCATATCAGCCTGAATACGGGCAATGAACTTATCGTCCAGCACCACCGGCGGCAAGTCAGGATCAGGAAAGTAACGGTAATCATGGGCATCTTCTTTGCTGCGCTGGCTGAAGGTCTTTTGCTTGGCATCGTCCCAGCCACGCGTCTCCTGCACAACCTGCTTGCCGCTTTCTAAAACGTCTATCTGGCGTTTGATTTCATACTCGATTGCTTTCTCGACACTGCGGAACGAGTTGAGGTTTTTAGTCTCGGTACGGGTACCAAGCGCATCTGTTTTGCTGACCGATACATTCACATCAAAACGCATATTACCGTGATACAGATCGACATCGCTGACACCGGCGTACTTCATGAGCAGGTACAGCTCGCGGGCATAGGCCTTTGCCTCGGCCGGCGTATGTAGAACCGGCTCAGAAACTATCTCAAGCAGCGGCGTACCGGCACGGTTAAGGTCAACCAGACTGTAGTCCTGGCCCTCCGGATGCGTCGATTTGCCGGCATCGGCTTCCAGATGGGCGCGAGTAATGGCAATACGCTTCTTTTGACCCTCTACCTCTATATCGACGTAGCCGCCCAGAATAATCGGCTCATCGAACTGACTGATCTGATATCCCATCGGTAAATCTGGATAAAAATAGTGCTTGCGGTCAAACTTACTGAACTTTTGGGGTTTAGTGCCAAGTGCAAAGGCTGCCCGGGCAGCCAACTCGACCGCCTTGTTGTTGAGTACCGGCAGCGCCCCCGGCATACCGAGACAAATGTGACTGATCAGGGTATTCGGCTGTGCCTCACGCGCGTCATTACCAACCGCTGCAAACAGCTTGGTAGCTGTCTTAAGCTGCACGTGACACTCAATGCCGATTGTCGGCGTATATTTAGACATGCAACGCTCCCGGGTTTATTTGCCATTTACCATTTACCAATTGCCAATTGCCAGACAGCTGCTGCGCAGTCCGATCAACGGTAGATGATAAATGATAAATCGATAAATAGATCACTTCAACGCCCCCAGATCACGCAGCGCCTGACGCAGACCCATCAAAGCTTTTTGCACTTCTTTCTTGGTCAGATCGGTGCTGGTTTCGTGTACCAAGCGGTTGCGCAGCTTGTGGGCAAACCAGGTGGCATCGTTATCGGTCAGAGTACGCTGAGCCGCTACCAGACGTTCGCCCATCGTCTTACCCTTAAAGCGCCGTTTCTTCAGCGCCTCGTCCAACAGACTGTCAGCCTGAATAACAGCCATCGGCCACTTATCGGGGTTGTTGAGCCCAGCCTGCAGCTCTTTCCATTTTGCCTGGAAATATTCGGTATTGAGACCTTTTTTTGACCGCCGCGCGACCAGTGTTATCAAGGCCAGGACTGCCAGTCCGGCGCCGATAATTGCAATAATTGCTTCCATGCTCATGCCAGTTCCTCGTATGCTTTAGCCATCCCCAGCAGCTGCCGGTCCTGCCGCTGCGGCGACATCAGCTGCAGACCGACCGGCAGACCGTCTGCAGTGCCGCACGGAACACTGATTGCAGGCACGCCGACCAGGTTGGCGGCCACCGTCATAATATCTGTCAGGTACATTTTTAATGGATCGTCGGCGTTCTCGCCTATTTTAAAGGCCGTCGACGGCGCAGTCGGCCCAACCAAAAAATCGACCTTCTCGAATGCCTGATTGAACTCTTTTATCAGCTTGGTGCGAACGGTCTGAGCCTTGTTATAGTAGGCGTCATAGTAGCCGGAACTTAACACGTACGTACCGATCATAATGCGCCGCTTGGCCTCGGCACCGAAACCCTGTTCACGCGATAACTCATAACTGTCGGTAAGATCGGCGGCCGGCTGGGCGCTGAAACCGTAACGCTGGCCGTCATAGCGGCTCAGGTTGCTGCTGACCTCTGCGGGGCAAACAATATAGTACACCGCCAACGCCAGCGGCAGACTGGGCAGACTGACTTCTTTAATAACCGCACCGGCCGCCTCGAATGCCGTAATGGCCGTCTGTACGGCAGCGCGAACCGGCTCATCCACCCCCTCGCCCATATATTCTTTGACCACACCAATGATCTTGCCCTTCAGGTTGCTGTCCAGTTTGGCATAGCTTTCATCGTCGCGTTCAATGGTGGTACTGTCGAGTTCGTCCCGTCCCGCCATCACATCCAGCACCAGCGCCGCATCTTCCACCCGCATAGTCATAGGGCCCATGCAGTCCAGGCTGCTGGCCATTGCCACCACGCCGCTGCGACTGGTCAATCCGTAGGTTGGCTTGTACCCGACGCAGCCGGTAAAGCTCGCTGGCAAACGGATAGAACCGCCCGTATCGCTGCCCAGCGCGAATGGCGCCAACCCCAGCACGACTGCCGCGCCGGAACCGCCCGAGCTGCCGCCCGGTACCCGCGTCTTATCATGCGGGTTCAAAGTCGTAAAAAAGTCGCTGTTCTCGGTTGAAGAACCGTGTGCGAAAGCATCCAGATTAGCCTTTGCCACACAAATCGCGCCCTCTGCCTCCAGCCGCTCGATCACTGTTGCCTGATAGGGTGCTTCGAACCCTTTAAGCATATTGCTGGCTGCAGTTGTCTCGGAACCAAAGGTTAAAAAATTATCTTTAGCTATAAAAGGCACCCCTGCCAAACGGCCGGGGTTTTTGCCGGCACGCACCTGTGCATCGATAAATTTGGCCCGCTCCTGCGCGCGCTCTCTGACTGTAGAAATAATCGCCTTGTACTCTTTGGCTGCATCAATGCGCGTTAAAGATTCGTCCACAAGGGCAGCCGCCGACAGGTCCCCGCTGCGGACTTTTTTAGCAATCGCTGCTATCGGCTCCCAGGTCATCCACGAGCCTCCGGCATAAGCACACCAAGCAAAAAGCGCTGAGCCCAAAGACGCTGCACGCCGGGTATGCCCGGTACTGTGTACCCGGCACTCATGAGATCATCCTCTTTACCTTGATATAGTCACCTTCACGGCCAGGTACGTT
This sequence comes from uncultured Candidatus Saccharibacteria bacterium, assembly GCA_964490245.1. Classification (GTDB taxonomy): domain Bacteria; phylum Patescibacteriota; class Saccharimonadia; order Saccharimonadales; family JACDBH01; genus CAZBAF01. The sequence goes on along the minus strand of CAZBAF010000001.1, from coordinate 22,740 downwards.
CTTTAACAGAGACTCCTGGGTAGCGCCATACTCTACCGCGGTGTCCGGACGGGTCACATTTGTCAGTCCGCTGACTTGGTAGGACGGCTTCAGACCGGTCGTGTCAACATCGCCCAGCATTTCGACATAGCCGAGGATAGCTCCTATCTCGGTTTGGAACTTTTCGACTTCGGCTTGACTGAGGCGTAAGCGGGCAAGTTTGGCCAATTTTAAGATATCGTCTTTACTGAGTTTCGCCATGTAAAAGGTAGTATAACACCTTACACGCGGCTAAGGGATATTGACTTTATCTTAATTGTGTGCTATAATGAGTAGATAGGGTATTTACACCTCTTTCTTGTCCACAACCACATCCCTGTTATCTGCCAGACGCGCAACCAACAGCGTTATGCTGTAAAGCGCCGCCAGACCCACAGCGACATACACTATCCGGCTCAGCGCCGAGCCCTCGCCGAAAATGCTGTCCACGAGGTTGTACTCGAACGCCCCAACCAGCCCCCAGTTGAGCCCGCCAATAATAATCAAGAGCAGTGCGACTGCATCAAGTGTTTTCATAACCTACCTCCCCGCTTATTTGTAGGTTTATAGTACAATCAACCGCATCAACCATCAGTAATAATTCTTACAAAAACAACTGCGGCAGGATGCATGCCGCTATCCTGCCGCTTTGATGCCCTAAACTGCCTCTGCCTAACGCCGGCCGGCTGCCACTGCTTTGTAGCGTGTCAGACCAATCGCAGCTACAATAACCAGAACTCCAAGCAGCACCCCTGCCCAGATCTGACGTCCGGTGTCTGCCAGGACACTTGCGCCCAGCACACCCCGCTCTGATGTATCACCATTGTCAGGGCTGGTCCTGGCTGGAGCCTGACCGCTCGGCACATCTGTTGCCGCTCCAAGCTCAGTAGCCACTACCAGCTCATCTTCAGTCGTATCTACGCCGACATTGCCGGCTTGGTCAGTAGCGCGGGCAACAACATCGTACACATTGGGTATCAGGCCGGGCGTAATGACGCCTGCGGGCAGAGTCCAGGTGCCGTCACCATTATTCACTGCCGTGTAGGTGTTCCCGCTAATTTCTACCTCAACTGTGGCATCAGCATCATCTACTGTACCCGTCAGTTGCGGTGAACCCGGGTTAACTACGGCGCTATCCACCGCTACAACCGGTGCTGTCACGTCGTAAGTGACTGCAAACACATCGCTGCAGACTGACTGATTACCAGCATGGTCAACAGCAACCACACAGAAGTAGTGCTTACCCTCGCCCTGATTAAACGCGCCCGGCAGCGCCGCGCCGCCTGTGTTGCTCGTCCAAGCAGACGCTTCGTCGTTATAGGGCGAACCAGAGATGTCATTCCAGTACTTGTAAATATAGTGGCTCACATCACCCGAGCTGCTGGCAGCCCAGAAAGCCGTGCCGTTATAGAGATTGGTATACCCGTCATGCGCTACAGTATTGCTGTCCGAGTCCGTCCAGCCCAGGCTGGTTGGCGCTGCAGGCGCCTGACTGTCCAGCGTGTACTGCCACACCTCGCTCCAGGCTGATTTGTTGCCCGCTGCATCTACCGCACGAACCTGCCATGACCAGGTGCCGTCAGACGTACCTACAGATGGAATTTTTGGCAACAGCAAGGGGTTCTGGCTCGCATTGCCGTGCACCCAGTTCTGCCAAAAGACGCTGCCGCCGGTGATCACCCCGCTGTTTATCACAGGGTTGATCGCAGCCTGGTATTCGTATGTAACATCAGACACATTATCGGTTGACGGGTCCCAGGTGTAATCAAACACGTTTGAGTTTAAATAAACATTGTGCGGCCAACCGTTCACCGGCACTGATGGCGCAGTTGCATCATAGTAGTAGTGCACCGGCGCGCTCCAGTCCGACACATTGCCCGCAGCATCAACTGCTCGTACCCAGATGGTTACACCACCCTGCTCCCCTGCGCCGGCGACATGGTTACGTGACAAACCGTTGGCATCACGGCAACCTATAAAGCCGGTGTAGCCGGCAATTGTCAGGCCGGGACAGGTGCTGCTGCCAAATGAATGCTTGTCGTCATATTGGTAAGCCACTTGATATTTTGCCACTCCGCTGCCGCTGTCGGTCGCAGCCGTCCAGCTGTTAAGAATCGGCGTGGAAGTAAAATTCTGCCCAGGGTTCGGGAATGTTATAGAAGGTACACTCGGCGCAGTAGTATCTACAGTGAAGACAACAGTTTCACGGACATCACCGTAGTCATCTATTGGATTAAAAACAAAGCAATAGCTGCCGTCAGCCCAGCTGGACACATCCAGACTGGCGCTAAACTGTGCTCCGTCCCATGACGCAGCGGTGTTAAAGCCATCAACATTGCCCGCCACCGTATTCATGCCAGATGTGCAGGTGTTTGCACGAACCGCCCACTGCACATTGTCGTCATTGGTGTTATTATCCCAATCTTCATAGGTAGCGCCTAGCACTACGCTGCCTGATACTACCTGTCCGGCAGTCGGTGACGTAATCTCGCCGACCGGTTTGAGCATATACACTCTGTCATTGGGATGCTCGCCATGTAGATTTATGTGTGAAGCAACATACTGGTTGTCAACATCGTTAACTGAGCCATTGGCTGTGTTGTCGACATAGATATGAAGGATGTCTGTTTGGTCGCTTGATCCCTGTACCGTCAGCACGCCAGCAGAGGGGGCGCTGCCCTTGTCTACGTTTATGCCATGCCAACCGTTGTTTGCAGTTTTGATATTTGTGACCGTTACGGTGGAGCCGTTGTTTACGATACCGGACTTATCGTTATTAATACTGATGACGTTGATCAAGTGAATATTTGTAGAGTTAAAAATATTGATACCATGCAAATTGACACCATCGATACCGTCTACGGTAAGGTCGGTCACTACAACATTACTCTGGCCGATAATGCCCAGAGCAGCGTTGTTAGTGTTGTTAACAAATGTATAGTTCGGTTTTACAGTACGCCCATTGCCATTGAGCGTGAGAGAACGAGTGATATTAACCCGGCTGGTCACTTCAATATCAGCCCCTAGCACGATTTCGGCTTCGCTGCCGGCGATTGCGGCCTCAAGCTCAGCCTGGTTCATGACCGTTACGGCCGCAGAGGCGGAGCTCATCAGCACAACTAGCTGAAAAGCTGCAAATAGAGCTACTGCAGTTGTAAGTATAAATTTTAAATACCTCTTAAAGAACGGCACAATAAGGCCGATCCGGTGGTGATAATACATTCTTATCTGCCCTCCAAAGCTTAATTAATCTTAGCTTACGCTTACGCTACACACATTGCAAATACTTTTATTGTTTATGTCCAGCGGAACTACAACTTACTTTTAACATCAGCAATAATATCGCGCAGCTCTGCGGCCTTCTCGAACTGCAAGTTGGCGGCGGCCAGGTCCATCTGTGCGGTCAGGTCTTTGATGAGGTGTTTGTATTCATCCTTTGGAATTTTCTTAAGATCCAGTTTGGCCTTTTTGGCCTCTTCGGGAAGGTCGGGCCGCAACCCCTTCTCTACTTCTTTGCTCACACCTTTGGGGGTAATACCGTGTTCTTTATTATAAGCCTCCTGGATGGCGCGGCGGCGGTTGGTCTCGTCGATGGTGCGCTGCATGCTGCCGGTAACGGCGTCTGCGTACATCAGCACCCGGCCTTCGATGTGGCGGGCGGCGCGGCCAACAGTCTGAATCAGTGCCTGCTCGCTCCGTAAAAAGCCCTCTTTATCAGCGTCAAGGATGGCAACCAAGCTGACCTCGGGCAGATCCAAGCCCTCCCGCAAAAGGTTGATGCCAACAACCACGTCATAGACGCCCAGGCGCAAATCGCGCAGGATGTCGGTTCGTTCGAGTGTTTCGACATCACTGTGCAGATAAGTCACCTTGATGTTGATTTCCTGCAGATATTCGGTCAGGTCCTCGGCCATGCGCTTGGTGAGCGTGGTTACAAGCACACGCTGTTTCTTGGCAATGGTAGCGCGAATTTCGCTGATGAGATCATCAATCTGGCCCTCAATCGGGCGCACCTCAATAGGCGGATCAAGTAAGCCGGTCGGCCGGATGACCTGCTGCGTCGGCTCGGGGCTGCGCTCCAGCTCGTACTGTGCCGGCGTGGCGCTGACGTACACTACCTGATTGAGATGCCGTTCAAATTCGGCAAAGTTAAGCGGCCGGTTATCCAGTGCTGACGGCAGGCGGAAGCCGTGGTCAACCAACACCTCTTTGCGGGCCCGGTCGCCGTTGTACATACCGCGCACCTGCGGAATAGTCATGTGCGATTCGTCGATAAACATCAGGTAATCGTCGGGATAATAATCAAGCAAGGTGGCCGGCTGTTCGCCCGGCTCGCGGTTAGTCAGATACCGGCTGTAGTTTTCGATACCTTTGACAAAGCCTGTTTCTTCCAGCATTTCCAGATCGAACTTTGTGCGCTGCTTGAGGCGCTGGGCCTCAAGCAGCTTGCCCTGCTGCTCAAAGAGCGCTGTTTGCTCATCCAGCTCACGCTGGATTTTGCCAAGCGCAACTTTTAGCTTGTCGTACGGTGTTACATAGTGACTGCCGGGGAAAATCTGGACCTCGTCCAGCTCGGCCAGAATCTCACCGGTAAGCGGGTCAACTCTGGTAATGCGGTCAATTTCGTCACCAAAAAACTCTATCCGATACGCCACTTCTTCACCAGCCGGATAAACATCCACCACATCACCGCGCACACGGAAGGTGCTGCGATGGAAATCTATATCGTTGCGCTGATACTGGATATCGGTCAGGTGGCGGATAAACTTGTCGCGCAGTTTGCGCTCGCCTTTTTTGGCGGTGATGGACAAGCCGGCATAATCTTCTACCGAACCGATGCCGTAAATACAGCTGACGCTGGCCACAATAATGACATCGCGCCGCATCAGCAATGCATCAGTCGCGGCGTGACGCAGACGGTCGATTTCTTCGTTGATCTGACTGTCTTTTTCTATATAGGTGTCGCTGCGCGGAATGTAGGCTTCCGGCTGGTAGTAGTCAAAATAGCTGACAAAATAATGAACAGCATTGTCCGGGAAAAACGCCTTGAACTCGCTGTATAGCTGGGCAGCCAGAGTTTTGTTATGGCTCAGCACCAGTGTTGGCCGCTGCATATTCTGAATAACGTTGGCCATCGTAAAGGTTTTGCCGCTGCCGGTTACACCCAGCAGGGTCTGCTCTTTTTGGCCTTTTTGCAGCAGATCAGTAATACGCTCAATAGCCGCCGGCTGATCGCCCTGCGGCTGATAGGTGCTCTTGAGTTTAAATTGAGCCATCCCTATATTCTAACAAATTTCTGCGCCCGTTTAAGTACACTACTGGATGGGACGTTTCTGGCCATTACGTCCCATGCACTCCTGGGCAATGGCTGCCGGCACGTTGAGCCCGTCCAGCATCGAGCAGCCGGGCAAGGGGTCCTGTGTGGCCCCGAGGTTCGCCCAGCTGCCATCGGGGCGCTCCTGCAGATACAGCCGGAACTCACCCTGATCTGCAGCACACGACATACTTAACCTGACAAAGCCGCCCGACTGCACAAACCGCGACTCATCCTGCATGGTTCGCTGCACCTCGGCGCGGGTCAACTGCTGATCGGCAACACCCTGATTGCGGCAGTAACTAAGGACCGCGTTCACGATACCGTCTCCTGACGAAGCCTTATCGGCAGGATTTGCAGACCGGCCTGACGCACCGGGCATCTCAAGCCGGCCCGTACTGCTGCCCTGACTGGAGCGGTGATCATCCTGCCGGCCGCTGTAGACGCGCCAGCCAATAGCGGCTACCAGCACAGCGAGCAATATAACCAGGATCAGCGCTGTCGTTAGCACCCACGAGAATCCGCTCTGTGTAACGCGCAGCGTACGCCTAAAGCCGGCCATGCTATTCCTCCACAGAATCAGAGGTCGCAGCATCAGGCTCCGGCGAGGCATCTGGTGTCAACTGCAGCTGCTGCGCGGGGTTTGACCATGTCTGTCCGCCGGCGGCACACTGCTCGGGGTAGCTTTCCATGACCGGATTGCCGGCTGCCACACATTCGGCGAAACTGTTAATGCTGCCCGTTCTATCCTGCCGCCAGGCAAACCAGCCCACCAAAGCCAGTGCCACAACTGTAAGAATAATCAGTCCCAGCTCACGTCTGCCCAGCTTATACATGCGTCCATCCAGCTTGGGCGGCTGATATTTGTCCGGCTGCTGCTCGTATTGCTGCTCCATACTATCTCCTTAAATCATCCTTTGCCGGTGCGCGCCGTACGGCAAAACTGGGACGCACGCGGCAGACAGATCATTTTAGCTTTAATTTCTCTGGTTTTATCATTGTACTATCCAGCTGTTGCAGGATTTGCTGCTCTAGGACTTTCTCACCCATGTAGCGCATAAAAATCTCGTTCCATAACGACTCACGCATCCGGTGACTGACACGGTGCTCATACGCTGCGCCGATACAATAGTTCATGCTGACGTCCATCAGATTAAAGCTCACCGGCCTGCCGTCACCGGCCATGACCCCGACATAATTAAGGTCTTTCCAAAAACCCAACTCGGGATCAATCATATAAAGCTGCTCCTCGGCGCGCCGCCAGTGCAAATCCTCAGGCTGAATATGAGGCTGGAAAATTTCCGGATGAAGCCCGTCATCCTGAGCGCCATAATAGCGCTGGATAACCCGCCAATGCAGCCGGTTGCCTGCCATAACGGCGGCTGAGTGGATATCAACATTCAGGGTATCGGCAACAATCCTGCCAAAACCCGGCTTAACCTGCTGCAGCTTAAAGAACGCGCTGTACAGTCTGATCTCGTTAATATAGTGCAGCACCAGCGGCAGCGTCATGATTGCTATGCCCTGCAGCCGCTCCAGACGGGTAGGCAACAGCAGTACCACGCCCAGCTCTTTGAGGTGCGCCACATTATGGCGCCGTTTTCTAATAAAACCCTCGGCTATATCGCCCCACCGCTCGCGGTCCATGACAATGATTTCGATATCACGTGTCTCAAAGTCGGACGGCTGAAGCTTTTTATAGGCATTATTAAACCGTTTCAGCCAGGCCGGCGACTCGGCAAAACGCAGCGCACCGTAAATCTCAAACAGATTCTCGCGCTTAATCATGGAATCAACCGAGCTGTAGCCCAGATGTTTCATAATCTTTGTTGGCGGGTTGGCCTGCAGCATGCGCTTGGCAACACTGCGCTTCATAACCCAGGCACTGCGCGGCAGACGCGTCTTGTCCACAGCCTTTTTTATAAGAGGGATTAGCGTCTGCACATCATCCGGGTCTGCACCGCCGATATGTTTAGCCAGATGCGCATCATGCGCCCGCATCCGGTTAATCAGTGCGCGGTACAGCTCGGGTCCGGTGGTGTCGGCAGGATCAAGACCCAGCAAGGCTATAGTCTGCCGCGATTTCTGCATAATGTCACCTATCAGCCGCACGTCCATACTCGGTCTGCCTGCGGTTTTCTCCAGCTCTTTGACACCGATACTGAACAGCGGCTCTTCGGCTGCCAGCAAAGTACTTAAGATATTAGCCATACCCCTCACTATACGCTTATGTTATTTAGTTTAGCATGTTTAACGAGCTGTTGAGCTAGATAATATTGTTGTCGAATAATCATCATATAAGCACAAGCAACAAGTGGTATACTACTAGGCAAGTATGACACAGCAGAACCTGCAGGCTATTACGCCGCACCGCGACGCGGTAATCAGATTACTCAACACCGAAACCGAAGAACGGCTCCAACGAATCGAAAAAGAATTCAAAGCCGGCTTTGAAATGGTCAATAAATACAGTTATACCGTTACCGTGTTTGGGTCGGCCCGATTCCTCGAGGATAATCCGCACTATCAAAAAGCCCGCGAAACCGGCCGGTTGCTGGCGCAAGAAGGTTTTACGGTTATCACCGGCGGAGGCGGAGGCATCATGGAGGCAGCCAACCGCGGCGCCTTTGAGGCCGGCGGCAAATCCGTCGGCTTTAATATCGAACTGCCGTTCGAGCAAAACCTCAACGCCTACACCACCGAATCAATGGCCTTCAAGTACTTCTTTGCCCGCAAGGTCATGCTGGTGTATGCTGCCAGCGCCCTGATCTGCTTTCCGGGCGGTTTTGGCACCCTGGACGAGCTGTTTGAAGTCGTTACTCTAGTACAAACCGGCAAGATGCCGCACCTGCCTATTATTCTGGTGGGGACAGATTTTTGGAAACCGCTCGACAGCTTTATTCGCGCCCAGATGCTTGAATCATTGGGCACTATCAGCCACGGGGATGAAGAGCTTTATACCATTACCGATGACCTCGAAACGGTCAAGCAGTTGGTCAACCACTACCGCGAAACTACCTCAGTATTTGCACTGTCACCCCAGTCACGGGTGCCGGAACGGCCTGCAGCCGAGCTGGTTGCAGCACCGTAAAGCTCTAATCTTTCAATGGCTAAGGTATCGCACTCAGTAAGCGCGCTTAACCGGACAGCGACTTTCTAGCCCTCTAATCCATTGGCTTAGGAACATACCACTCAGGAGCTTTATCGAGCAGCTCCTGGATCTGCGCCTCGGTCAGCAGACCCTCCTGAGCACCGACATTCTGTACAACATTCATCGAGTTAACCGGTCCCCAGCGCAGCGCATCCTCCAACGACTTGCCGCGCATAATCGCAGCGGTAAAGGTGCTGGCGAAGGCGTCACCTGCGCCGGTACGCTCATACGGCGGTGCTGGATCGGGATAGATAGGCATAAACAGCCGCTGGCCCTGACCGCTGGCGTAAGCGCCGTTCGGACCATCGGTGATACATACGGTCATGTCCTCCGGCCCAATCTCGTGCAGCATATCAAACGAGCGGTGCAGATTGTGCACGTCATCGTTGCCGCTGACCAGCGCAGCCTCTTCTTTATTAAGCACCAGAATATTACTGTGCTTATAGATGCGGGCCAGACGTTCTTTGCCGGCTTTCATCTGGAAGGTGCCAGGCTGGAAAGCTAATTTTACCTCAGGATTATCATCCAGCCAGTCGGACAGCTCGTCATGGAACTCCAAAGCGTTCTCGGCAATCGAGCTAAAGTAAATCCAGCGCGGCTTTTCGCGCTCACGCAGGTTGGGCCAGATATATTCATAGTCCTCATGGTTGATCAGAATGGTGCGCTCTTCTTTGTACCACAGGACATAGTGGTAGTTGGTCTTCTTACCCGGGTTGACGCGCACGTAACGGGTATCAATATGTTTGGCGTTAAGAGCGGCGATAATCCCGCGGCCGTACTTGTCCTCGCCAACGTTGGTGACAAAACCACAGTTAAGGCCCAGCCGGGTCAGGCTGACGGCAGCGTTGGCAGCGTTACCCACGCCTTCGACCACTACAGCGTGATCAAACGGCAGCTTGGTGCCGTATTCCATGGCAATAACCTTCTTGCCATATTCATCCACATACGTCCACGCTTTGTCGTCAAACAGCTTTATGAACGCATCCGTGACCACATCACCGACACTGAGTACGTCTAACTGTTGGCTCATACTATCAATACCACCCTCTTTGTTAATTATTTTGCTTATGCTATTACCCACTATTAAAGCACGTCTGTTCGCTTAATCAAAGCTTTGGCCAAAGGCGGCATGTGCTATCAGTAAATCTGGGTGTAGACACCCTAATGCAGGCTAGAGGACTGCCTTGCCGACAGCACCAAAGCTGTGCAGCTTTTCTTCTACCACAGCGGCGATAGCGTCAATGACTTCGGGCATCAGTTTCATGACGGCGTATTCATCCGGGTTCTCGCGTAATACTTTTTCAAGCGTGTCCCGAAAAGCTTTACGCATGTCTGAGTTTACATTCACCTTGCTGACGCCGATCTGGACGGCCTCCTGGAAAAAGTGTGCCGGCGTACCGCTGCCGCCATGCAGACTGATATTGCAGCCGATGGCCTCACGGATTTGGCGCAGTAAGTCCAGATCAAGCTGCTTGGGCACCGGATAGCTGCCGTGCAGATTACCGACAGCGGCGGCAAAGGTGTCGATACCAGTTGCCTCGACAAAATGCCGCGCCCCCTCAGGCGTACTAAAGGTCTTTTTGATTTCCTCGTAGTCAAATGCCTCGCTGTGCACATTGCTGCTGCCGCCAAAGTAATGCGGTTCGCTCTCAACCAGCGCGCCGGTAAACTTGGCGTACTCAACCACCTCTTTTGTGCCGGCAATAATCTCATCCAGCGTGGCATTTTTGTTTGCCTGGCTGATATCAATATGAATAAACTCATAGCCGGCATCGATAGCCCGTTTGGCGTCCTCAACCGTTGGACTATGGTCAAGGTTGATGTACATTTCGATGCCGTATTCAGCCTTATAATTGTCCACCATACAGCGCAGGTTCTGCAGGCCAATCGCCTTTACCTCACCATCGCTGACTTCGACCATAAGCGGGCTATTGGTCCTTTGAGCGGCCTTACAGATGCCGATCAGCGTCTCCTGATTGTCGATGTTAAAAGCACCCAGCGCGAACTGCTGCTCGCGGCCGCGTTGCACCGCCTCACGGGCGCGGGCGGTGTTGTTCCTGATTTTTGTAAGCGTCTGTGACATATGTTTTCTCCACCGTTTATTTGTCTTATTTTATGCTTATGGTTGTATAGTACAGCTTAATTCCAAAAAATGATACTGAGCGCCACCACCGACAGGGCCGCAGCAGCCATCTTTTTATAGTAAAACTCCCGTTCGCCCAGCAGCCACCCGGCCAGCACAGCCACAATAATAATCCTAAAATTAGCCACCACGGTAACCAGCGACACGCTGTCACTCTTAACCAGCGCCAGCACAAAAAGCAGTCCTGCCGCCGCCCGAAACGCTCCCAGCTGCATGGCGCTGCGCAGGGTTTTGTTGTTACGGAAAATATTCTTGGCATGCCGCCCGAACAGAAAATACAGCGCCCAGGCAAACACCAGCTGCAGCAACCAACCATAAGCCACATAGGTACCGATTGATGAGCGCGCCAGAATGTCCTTCTCTATAATATGGGCAAGCGCCAGCAAAAAACTCGATGCCATCATAAACACCGCTCCGCGCAACCAGCTCTCATCCTTGAAATCCAGAAATTTCTTATGACGCTTGGCCAGCAACAGCACATACCACAGACACGGCACCAGAATGGCAATCCCCAGCAGCTGCGGCGGCGACAGATGCTCGTCAAAGAAAAAGTTAGCCAGCACCACCACAAACAGGGCGCTGGATGTACCCAATACGCTGGCTGTTGCACTCTCGAGATGCACCATGCCCTTATACATAAAGTACAACGCCATCACAAACAGGGCTGCCATTGCCACAAACATATGCGAATCGTATTTAAACTCGGCAAAAGACACCTGACCAATCAGCGGCAGGGCCAACAGACCGCAGATATACAGCGCACTATAGGCCACCGCATTGACGGCCAGAGCTGCGTGACGGCTGGGCTTGGCGCGGGCGATAGCACGGTACTGCAGCGCCTGCAGTGCCGAAAACAGCGCATGCAACAGCACCAGTGACTGCCAGTTCATCCAAACAGACTCCGCTGCGCCCTGCCAATGCCGGCAGATAGCCGGTGCACGGATTGATACTCTGCCGCGCAAAGGCAAGAAGCCTTGTTTAATCCTGTAAGGTCCATGCTGCCTCGGGGCCTATTTCTTCTTATCGATAATGTGATGAGCCGCCATAGCAATGTGCCTGGCGGTCAAGCCAAAGCGCTCCAGCAATTCGGCCGGACTGCCCGATTCGCCAAAACGATCCTTAACACCGACCCGATACAGCGGCGCAGGCAACTCTTCGCTTAACAACTCGGCAATAGCACCGCCAAGTCCACCGGTAATCTGAGCCTCCTCGGCCGTCACCGCCACTTTGGTCTTGGCAACACTCTTTAGAATCGTCTCGTTATCCAGCGGCTTGATGGTGGGTACATGTACTACCTCGGCATCAATACCATCCTTTGCCAGCTTGTCCGCAGCCACCAATGCCTGATACGTCATGGTGCCGGTGGCAATCAGACTGATGTCTTTGCCCTCGCGCAGCACATAGGCTTTACCAATCTCAAAAGGCGTATCTTTGGTAGTAAACACCGGCGTCGCCTCGCGCGCCAGCCGCATGTAGTTGGGCCGCTTGTCCTTTGCCATCGCAATGGTCATTTTTTCGGCCTCAACACTGTCACCCGGCGCCAGCACCACCATGTTGGGCAGCGAACGCATAATTGCCAGATCTTCGAGCATCTGGTGCGTTGCACCATCCGGCCCAACGCTAAGACCCGCATGCGAGCCAACAATCTTAACCGGCATTTCGTTCAGACAAGCCGTGGTCCTGATCTGCTCCCAGTTGCGGCCCGGGCTGAATGCCGCATAGCTGCTGACGAACGGGATTTTGCCCATAGCCGCCATACCGGAGCCTACGGTGACAAGATTCTGCTCGGCGATACCAACCTCGACAAACCGGTTCGGAAACGCCTCTTTGAATAAACTGATCTGGGTGGACTCTGTCAGGTCCGCACACAGCGCGACAACCTGCTCATTCTGCTCGCCGGCAATCTTTAGACCCCGCCCAAAGCCCTTTCTTATCGGCTCGGACTGGAGTTCACTCTGTATATTTAAAATCTGTACACTCATTTTGCTCTCCGATCAGAAAAAGCAGCTAGAGCATCCGGCTTTACCGGCGCCCTATGTGATGAGAAGCACAAGAAGTATGCTTGATTACGGCTACTCATAGTACCCCTCGCTCTTAATCCGGCCGCGCAGGGTACGCAGGTCTTTAAGCGCCACTTTGGCCTGGTCTTCTTTGGCCGGGTCCCCGGACACATCATTCAATCCCGGCGGCATGCCGTGCCAACGATAGTCATACTCCATGTAGCCGACGTCCTTGCCCGGGATGGTGTGTGCAATAATCACCGTCGGCCGGTCGGCCACCGCCCGCGCCATCGCACAGGCATCAATAATCGCCTCGATATTATTACCGTCAATCTCAATCACATGCCAGCCAAAGCCCTCCCACTTCATGGTCAGGTCATCCAGCGGCATTACCTCCTCTGTCGGGCCGTCAATCTGAATATAATTGCGATCAACAATGCCAATCAGGTTATGCAGCTTGTACTTGGCGGCAAACATGGCCGCCTCCCAGATATTACCCTCATTGAGCTCGCCGTCGCCCATCATGGCGTAAACCCAGCGGTGTGTGTCCTGGTTCATGCGCATGGCCAGCGCCATGCCCGCCGCCTGACTCAGGCCCTCGCCAAGCGGGCCACTGGTCGTCTCAAGCCCCGGCAACACTGTCCTCTCGGGATGACCCTGCAGCTTTGAATCCAGCTTTCTCAGCGTCATAAGCTCTTTGCGGTCAAAATAACCGGCATGCGCCATCGTGGCATACAGCACCGGCGCAGTATGCCCGTTGCTTAAGATAAACAAATCCCGCTTGTCCCAATCGGGCTTTTTAGGATCGTGCTGCATGATGTCAAAATATAACGCCGTCAGGATATCAGCCATGCCAAGCGGGCCGGCCGAGTGGCCCGAGCCAGCCTCGACCAACATTTTTATAATGTCCTGACGAATCTCATTCGCCTTCAGCTCAAGTTCATGCAGGGTCATATGCTATGCATCAAGCTTTCTGTTTTTATGTATTAATACTTGCTACTAGCGTATCATAAGCGTTTTCTGGGTCAACTGCCTTCTGGATGGCACCACCGACGTTCAGTACGTCAACGCCGCCCGCCGCTAGCTCTTTAGCGGTTTGCTCATTGACGCCGCCGTCCCAGCCGATTTCGAGCTGCGGCTTCATAGCCTTTAGCTGTTTTACCTTATCAAGCAGACCAAAGTCCGCCTTGCCGCCGTAATACCCCAGGTCGCCGCTAAAGACCAGTACATGATCAATATGTTCGAGGTACGGCTTAATTACATCTGCAGAAGTCTCTTTGAGCAGCGCTACGCCCCGCTGGATACCCAGGCCTTCCAGCTCTTTCACAAACTCCCATGCGCCATCGGCCTCGGCATGCACAATCGCCAAACTGGGTTGATGTACAATCACCGTCTCGAGATGTTCCAGCGGTTTTTGATACATAATATGAAAATCCACAATCAGGCCGATTGGCCACCAGGCGTCCTCGAGCGGCTCGAGCTTGGTCGGCGCAAACACCCCATCGGCAAAATCTATATGGATGCGCTCGGCAAACTCTGCAATACGCTCGATTGCCTCGCGGTACTCGCGACTGTTCGCCCCCATTACGGTCGGACAAATTACTGCCATATCATCACAAGCATAACCGAAAATTGTCGGATAAAAAAGCCCTGAAACAAATATCCACTATGTGGTCTGGTCGGACGTTTTGTGGGGCAGTTTCTAGGGATGAGTATTGACAAAGTATTACTTAATGTGGTACAATGAGGAGATAGGGTGATGCAAATAAAGAGTTTGGCAGTGTTTAGTTCAGATCGCTCAACTTCTTGACCCGGCGAACGTGGCGCTCGGCATCACTGTGCGGCGTTTCGAGCCAAATTTTAATGGCTGTTTGCATTTCTTCCAGCGTTAAAAACCGGGCCGACAGGCTCAGCACATTGGCATGGTTGTGCTGGCGCGAAAGACGCAGAATCTCGTACGGATCGTCGCTCATAGTCCCCTCGGCATCAATTGGCTGCTTGGCTAATGCCGGGCCGTAAAACAAGGTGCAGCGAACGTTTCTAAAGCGGTTGGCCGCCATTGCCTCGCCCTGGCCGCTGCCGCCCATAATAACTGCCGCTTCACACGTGCCGTCTGCCACGGCCCGGGCCGCCGGCGCAATCAGGTCGGGATAGTCATCGTCCATATCAAGCGTACCGGGGCCAAAGTCACGAATCTCGTGGCCAAGCTCAGCCACAAACGCCTTAATAGACTCATATACACCCTCGTACGCAAGACCAGTGTGATCTGTGGTGAGCGCGATAATCATCTTATTCTTATTCTATCACGTCTGCCTGGGCCCGGGCACATGACATACATGACCAGGCTGCAATGCGTCTTAGGCAAGCGGGTCGCTATTTATGCGTGATGTTCGTGGCCTGACTCATGACCGCCGGTCGTATGGTGCGCGCTGTGATGACCCTTTTTATGCAGATCTTTACCGGTGTCAGCCACTACCTCGACCAAGCGGTTGCTGTAGCCCCACTCATTGTCATACCAGACCATAATCTTGGCCAGATTGCCGCCCACGACTTTGGTTAACAACAGATCGACAATCCCTGAATGGCTGTTGCCGATGTAATCGGAGCTGACCAGCGGCTCTTCAGAAACATCAAGTATACCCTGGTAGAACGGATCTTTAGCGGCTTTGCGGAAAACATCGTTAATCTCCTCTGGCGTGGTATCACGACCTAAGAGCACAGTGATATCACTGATGGACACGACCGGGGTAGGAACGCGGATACTCAGGCCATCAAACTTGCCCTGCAGCTGCGGCAACGTCAGCGTGACGGCTATGGCAGCGCCGGTGGTAGTCGGCACGATGTTTTCGGCTGCGTTGCGGCCCTCGCGCAGATCTTTGGCCGGCGCATCCTGCAACACCTGGCTGGCTGTATAGCTATGTACGGTTGTCAGTAATGATTTTTGTACGCCAAACTCGGTCTCTAAAATTGCCATCACCGCACCCAACGAGTTGGTGGTACATGAGGCATTGCTGATTACCTCTGTCGCGCCCTCGAGTTTGTCGTCGTTGGCGCCCAGCACGATCGTATCAATGCCGTCGCTTTTGGTCGGGCCCGACAGGACAACCCGCTTGGCGCCGGCCTTGATATGCTGCTCGGCGCTTTCTTTATCGGTAAAACGGCCGGTTGATTCGATAACTACATCAATCCTGTCCTCGCGCCACGGCAGCTGGGCCGGCTCGCGCTCAGCCGTCACCTTGATTTTGTGACCGTCAACAATAATGTTGCTCTCGTCATGGCCGACCTCATGCTGGTAGGTGCCGTAATTGCTGTCGTGTTTCAGAAGATAAGCCAACGTTTTGGTATCAGTCAGATCGTTAATTGCTACAATTTCTATATCACTGCGCGCAAACGCGATCTTAAAGGCGTTTCGGCCGATGCGGCCAAACCCGTTGATTGCCACCCGTGTTTTCATTATCTTCTCCGTTGGTCAAACTTTATTTTCTTTCTGAGTGGTATTGTATAAGCTTAAGCGTACTGCTGCAAGAAATCCCTGATTACCGGCAGTTGCTGCTCACAGAACCGCACATCCTCCGGGTGCGACAGGCGTGCCGGCACTTCATCGGCATCAATCCATTCGGCGAACGGGTTGTCGGGATCTATCGGCCGCAGCTCAAGCTGGCTGGTGGTACAAAGATAAAAAGTCAGCCGCTTTCTGTTTTTCTCGTCAAAACCTTTGCCGCCCAGCCCAATAGTCGAACGCTCATAACTGCCGAGTTGCTTAATAATGCTGATGTCCTTAATGCCTGTTTCTTCATAGATCTCGCGCCTTAGACATTGTTCATCGCTTTCGCCGGGCTCACGCCGTCCCTTTGGCAATGACCACGAGTCATGGTTCTGATTGACAATAACCACCTGCTTATTAGGGCCAATAATGACGCCGCCTATGGATTCGATCAAGAGCGACATCGAGCCTTTTATCCGTCCTCTCTGCCGGTATGACGGACCGGATCGATGTCCGGTCCGCTGGCTGCTGTGATTAGCTCCGGTGCAGCTACAGTCCGATGCATAAGTGCGCCGATCAATGACCTTAATTTGGACACCACAGGCCCCTCAAAGCCGGCCGGGCGCAGAGTTTCTCCGTACAGCGGATGCAGCACTGTCACCAGCTGTTGCGCCGCCTGTGGCTCTCCGTCTAAATGTTCGCAATGCGACATTACTGCTCTGCCCAGCGCTTTTGGCATTCCTTGACTACTACTTTGGCATCGGCCACAGTGCCCCAGCCCAAAACTTTGGTGCTGCCGGGCTTTTTTAGATCTTTATAGTGGCTGAAGTGATGTTCGGCTTGCTTTTTCCAGGCCTCATCGACATCCCCGATATCATTCCACTCGTTACCGTCATGACGGTCATCGGCTGCCACACAGACCACTTTGTGGTCCATTTCGCCATCGTCTTCAAAGTTCATAATACCAACAATTTTAGCATTCACCTTAACGCCGGTCGGCACTGCCGCATCAACCAGCAACAGTACATCCAGTTCATCGCCGTCTTCGTCCAGGGTTTGCGGGATAAATCCATAGTTACATGGCTTGGCAAAGATCTGCGGCTCAACCCGGTCAAGCTCAAAGATTGCCAGCTTGCGGTTCCATTCAATCTTCAGATTGCTGCCCATAGGAATCTCGTTTATGACGTTGATCAGCCCACTGTCGACATCCCCCGCATCAAATATCTGGTTGAAATCTGCCATCAATAAATCTCTCCTTACTTTTTCAAGTGTATTGTACACTACTTGAGTAAGATGTTAGTAATCGGTCACCGCGGCGCTAAAGGGCTCGCACCGGAGAACACACTGGCGGCACTGGAAGCCGGTCTGTCTGCACACGCCAGCATGCTGGAGGTGGACGTGCGCGTGACGGCAGACAATGTGGCCGTCCTGCATCATGATCCTTTGGCCATAAGTGATGAAGGCAAAAAAATCTCCATTGCTGCCACCAACTTTACCGACCTGCAGCTGGCCAAAGCCAACCTTTTGACGCTCGAGGCTGCCCTGCATTTTGTTGACCGGCGTGCCGATATTTTAATCGAACTTAAACCCGGTGTCGCGCTCGAGCCTGTTATGGCCTGTATTAAGCCGCGCCTGGAGCGCAACTGGCTGGAAAGCGACTTTATTATTACCTCTTTCGATTATAAAACCCTTGCCCGCATCCATCGCGAGCACCCGACGGTCCACCTGGCCGTACTCGAAAAATGGTCGGGTCTGCGCGCCACCTGGCGGGCACGGCGCCTGCGGACAAGCCGTATCATCATGAACCAGCGCTGGGTATGGAGCGGTTTTATCAGATCAGTGGTAAAGGGTGGCTATAAACTATCGGTCTATACACTGAACAATCCCAAAAAGGCCAGGCGCTGGGCCAAAGCCGGTCTGTACGGCGCCATTACCGATTACCCCGAC
This sequence comes from uncultured Candidatus Saccharibacteria bacterium, assembly GCA_964490245.1. GTDB lineage: Bacteria > Patescibacteriota > Saccharimonadia > Saccharimonadales > JACDBH01 > CAZBAF01. The sequence goes on along the minus strand of CAZBAF010000001.1, from coordinate 4,683 downwards.
CGTTTAATGAGCTGACTCCAGATATTCGCGGATACGCAGTGCGGCGGTCGCGCCTTCGCCCACAGCGGTAGCAATCTGCATAGTGGCACCGCTGCGGCAATCACCGGCCACAAACACCCCGGGGATGGATGTCTCAAGCTGGTCGTTGCTGGTAACAAAACCGATCTCGTCCAGATCGACTTTGGTGTTTTTCAAAAATGCCGTATTGGGATCAAGGCCGACAAATACAAACACGCCGTCGGTCGCAAATTCCACCTTCTTGCCGGTTGTCTTGTCGGTGCCGATCACCTTTGTAATACTGCCGTCCTGCCCGACAATTTCATCAGTTGTCGTCTGTTTGTGAACAGTAATTTTGTCTTTAAACTTATCTTCCAGCTCGCGCACCAGTACGTCTGAAGCCCGAAAGTCATTTCGCACCAGCATATCAATATGGCTGGCAAAACGCGTCAAGAACATCGCTTCCTGCACAGCCGAGTTGCCGCCGCCAACCACGACCAGCCGCTTATCACGATAAAAAGCCCCGTCACAGGTTGCGCAGTAGTGCACCCCGCGGGCATAAAACTCTTCTTCACCCGGCACGCCGATTTTTTTATAGCCGCTGCCGGTGGCAATCAGGACCGCTTTGGCCAGAACGTCCCCGTCCGTAGTCACCAGTTTTTTGTGATCACCCTCGTCGGTGATGTCAGTGACCTCGCCCAACTCTATGACCGCACCAAAACGCTCGGCCTGACGGCGCATGGCATCGCCCAGCTCAAGGCCCGCAATACCCTCAGGAAAGCCCGGATAGTTGTCGACCCAGTCGGTGGTCGAAATCAGGCCGCCCGGTACGGCTTTTTCGTACAAAACCGTCTCAATATCCTCACGCGTCGTATAAATAGCAGCCGACAAAGCCGCAGGCCCCGCCCCGACAACCACCAAATCATGTACCTTCACATCACTCACCTTATTTATCCTCTTTCATTTCAGCTTACCACAAACCCGGAAAGTTTCTTTGCAGCGATGCAGTGCAAGGCGGTTGTGAAGCCCGCAAGCGGGCTGTATCTTCTAATACTGCCCGCGCGTACTGGAGCAGCAACCAACGCAGCAATACGCGCTGCAAAAAACTTTCCTAACCCAGTGCGGGTACAAGCTTTTGCAAATTAAACCCAACAACCACCTCTTGTGTGTCATCATCTTTTGTGACAACAGTAACCGGAACTGTCAACGCGCCGCTGAGCGCCAAAGCCTCTTGCTGACGGTGTGGCTGCTGGTCAATATTTACCTCTTCGTACTCATGCCCCTTGTTGCCAAGATATTTCTTGACCATGACGCAGTATGCGCAGGTGTTAGTCGTATAGATGGTAATTTTTTTTGCCACTTTTATGCTCCTTTTATAGTACTGTAAATCCGCTACTACACATTATATAGCGGTTATGCTTATTATCAATACGCTATATGTTGTGTTTTGCGCAATTACTGGTCGACGCCGATAAGCTCGATATCAAAGACCAGCGGCCCCATCGGCCGTCCGGTACTGCCGGGTGTGTAACCCTCGGGCGCTTCGCCATATGCCAGCTCGCCCGGGATGATCAAACGGCGCTTGCCGCCGACTTTCATGCCGGGAACCCCCTGTGTCCAGCCGGCAATAACCTCGTCCAGACCAAATGAGATCGGCTGCCCTCTGTCGTGCGAACTTTCAAAGATTTCGCCGTTCAGGACATAAGCGCCGGTATAGTGCACGGTGACACTTGCGCCCGGGTTGACAGTCTCGCCTGTCCCCTCGGTCAGGTCGATTGACTGAAGCTCCGTAACCGGTGCGGTGCTTGGTGTAAAGTCTGCGAGCGGTGTGCCCTGTAGCATGTTCTCTCCTGTTGGTTGGTTATTTTGTTGATTCAGCATTTCTTCCAGTGCCGCCTGCGACGGATCAGTGCTGTCCTGCCGCGACTGCAAATACAGCAAAACCGAAAAGCCGATTGTCGTAATAAGAAAAATTCCTGCAAGGAGCAGCGAACCGCCCCGCCTGACGATGTCATGCGCCATAAATGTCATTAACCTCCGCTTTTGATGCCTTTAGTATAGCGTAATAAGGGTGTGTGAAGGCAAGCCTTTTTGGGCAGCTCTTGAGGTAGGACATGAAATAACTACAACAAGAACCCTTACGCGGCTATTTCGAACTCTTTCAGCTGTTTACGCACTCGCTCGGTCGGTGAACGCTGCTGCAGCGCCAGCAGCTGCGCGTAGATGCCGGCGGTCCTGGCCAATTGTCTCGGGCTGCCCATTTCGTCGACCCGGCCGTTTTTGAGCGTAATGATTTTATCGACCGACTGAATGGTACTGAGACGATGGGCAATAATGATCGTTGTGCGCCCGCGCATTAACCGCTCCAGCGCCTCCTGCACCAGCGCCTCTGACCTGCTGTCAAGACTGCTGGTGGCCTCGTCCAGCACCAGAATCGGCGCATCTTTTAAGAGCGCCCGGGCGATCGCAATGCGCTGTTTCTGCCCGCCGGACAGCTTAAGCCCGCGTTCGCCGATTTCGGTATCGTAACCCTTCTCGAACTTGGCAATAAACTCATGGGCATTGGCAGCCCGTGCCGCGGCCTCGATTTCTTTTTGACTGGCTGACGGACGGGCATAAGCGATGTTTTCTTTGATCGTACCCGAAAACAGCGCCGGGTCCTGAAAAACCACGGCAATACTGCGCCGCAGAGAGGCTTGAGTGGTGTCGGCGATATTCTGACCATCAATATATATAGCGCCCTGCTGCGGCTCATACAGTCGCATCAATAAATTAGTGATGGTTGTCTTGCCCTCGCCGCTTTCGCCAACCAGCGCCACCTTGCTGTCTGGCTCAATGGCAAAACTAACGCCTTTTAGAACCAGTTCCTTATCGTAGGCAAAAGCCACTTCATCAAACCGTACCGCACCCTTAGTGACCTTAAGTGGTTTGGCACCCGGCTTATCATTAATAACGGGCTTGATTTCCATAATCTCAAAGTAGTCCCTGCTATCAGCCACCGCCCGCTGTGTGTTCTCAACAAGAAAGCTGATGGTAAAGATCGGTATGCGGATTTGCAGAGCATAGAGGATAAGCGTCACCGCTTGGCCGGGGGTGAGCTGGCCTTGCGCGGCCTGCACGAAGATAAACCCGTACACGCCAAAGAAAATAAGGTTCAGCACCATACGGCGCTTGACGTCATTAACATGCCACAACTTTGACTGCGGCTGGTTTATTGAAACTGCACGGGCATAATGCCGCGACAAAAACTTAAGCTCCCGGCGTTCCTGGATAAAGCTTTTGACCACCTTAATCTGCCCGATTGCCTCGGCAAACCGTCCGCTGGCAATATCGTAATTGAGATTCTTGTCGGCCTGGTATTTCTGCCATTTATTGCTGGTACGGATAGTCATCAGAATAAAGACCGGATAGAGCGTAAACAAAAGCAGCGCCACCTGCCAGCTATAAAAAGCAATCACCCCGAGCGCCAGTACCGTACTAAAGATAAACTGCAGAAAGTTGTTGCTCATCATCTGCATAAAGCCGGCAATCTGCGTAATGGACCGGTTGAGACGGTTAATAATTTTGCCTGTCAGCTCGGTATCAAAAAACTGCTGCGGCAGGGTCAGAATATGCTGGTAATAACGTTCGCTTAAAATCCTGGTGAGCCGCGCCGACATCTGGTCGCCGATATAGCCGCCGATATTACTGAAAATAGTCGTCGCAAAATCAAGTATAAAAATCAAACCGGCCATCGCCATAACAAAACCGATCCGGGCTTCGGTGCCCAGCCGCAGCTCGTCTATAACACGGCCGGTAATCAGCGGCTGCAACAGCCCCATTACGGCCAGCAGGACTGTAAAGACCGAAATCACTGCATAATAACGCCACAGACCGGACGTGAATTTAAGAATCCTAAGAATATGCCTCATGTTCGGCCTTTAGTATAACTGTTTCCTCTTCTGAGTTCACGAACAAATCATGGACTGGGAAGAAGTCAGATGTGAAGCGCGGCAAAAGGGGTAGGAAAAGTGGGAGCATGGGCTCGACCAAACCTTTTCCTGCCTTGCGGCTTTATGGCGTAGTGCGCTGACCCCAGCGGGCTGGGCGTCGCGAGCGGAGGGCGAGGACCTTCCCACCGGGGTCAGCGCGATCTTGGCCAGTGAGGGCATCTATGCGTCGGGCGGCGGGCCGGCAACGAACAGACGTCTTTTGACGAGCGGCGGAACTCGTCATGAAAGGGTTTTACCCCTTCCTCACTGGCGCAAGAGCAGTCATGTCAGGAGCCAATTCAGGCTGCTACCGCATGGCTGCTCCGCAGGGATGTGCGCGTCGGGCGCGCGTGTCGCTTTAGAAGCAACTCATCCCCGTCGGATTGTATAGATTCTGCCGGACAGTTCCGCTGCATCAGAGTACGGGTCGTGATGGACACGATATCCGTCCTTTAGCATTAGGAACTGCCCGGCTCCAGCACCAGCAGCGTTCCCCTCGCCCGAGATCGAGCCGCTTGTGCAAGATTTAAGTTCGCTTAGATAGCAATGCCTGCAGACAAAAATCTGCACGAATTGCTACCTAAACTTATCTATCACCAAAAAACTTCACATCTGTTAATAATACCTCTGAAGGAGCGTGTTCACTCAACCTCAGATGGGGCTATTATACCGCCCTTTTATCATGAATGCAATAGGTAGGGCCGCATAATTTACC